>REGK01000053.1 GCA_003702545.1 Candidatus Nitrosopumilus sp. | reverse complement strand
TATTAATAGTCTATTTCTTTTTTCCAATTTGAATTAGATCGGGGGCTTTGTCTTTGTCACCTTCTTGACCTTTTGCTTGCCATCGAAGTAACACTTCTTTGAATGCAGCTGCATCAGCTTCATTTTCAGTGTACATCAGAGTGGTAACCCAGAAACCCTTGTTGGCAGTTTTTCCTCCAACAGAATTCATCCAAAAATCACTTGGCAAATTTTCCATAACTTTACTCTCTTTCTCTTTAGCGACTTCGGCCCATCTGCTTGATACAAAATTCAAAATCTGTTCAAGTTCTTCTCTTTGAATCATGAGCCTACTAATTTGTCTCTAAATTTTAAAATTTCTAAAATGACCTGATTTTAGTTAGTAAAAATAATCTTACTAAAACTAAAAAGATTTCTTACACTTTGTCGGTTATACCTATCTCTAAAGTAACTCACATGACCCAAGACGATATCGAGATAATCGGTAAGAACGTCAAAGACATGTACGGAACATTCATGGGTAAAGTCGCAGGAACAATAACTGACATTGACGGAAGTATTCAATCCGTTGGCGTTGACTGCGGTTCTCAAGGATTACAGCAAATCCAATATGAGCAACTAGTAGTTCAAGGCGATGTAGTTATTTTTATTCCAAAATGGAGACTCGACTCTCAAAGACTCATTCGTGAAAAACAACTAACTCTACGTCGTCTAAAGGCCTTGATTGATATTGTTTCAGAAAATGATGACATGAAAGAAGATGCAGAAATAATTCATGAAAAATACAAGTCAAAACTTGTATCATTGGATGAAACAGAAAGTGAAATCAAAGCCAAACTTGAGGCAAGATTGACTGAGCTAGATGAACAAATGAAGTCTGCAAAGATGTTATCATTTGATGCAAAAGTACAATTCAAGAGCAATGAAATCTCTGAAGAAACATTTGAAACTGTGAAATCATGCACAACTGAGGTAATTGAGCATGTAACTCACGAAGTAGCAGAAATTGAAAATGTTAAGAGTAGAATTGCAGACCTTGGATTAGAAGTACAAGAGATAACAGCCCCTCCTACACCAGACATCCAAGAATCAGCCGTTTCATATCTGGAGACAAATGAACCACAACAAGTAGTTCAAACAAGTCTTCCGGAAGCACCAACAGAACCCGTTACAACACCTTCAGAACCAATTGAGGTAAGTGCATCCCCTATGCCCGAACCTGCAACAGAATCTGAGGTAACATTTGCATTTCCAGAACCACCCCAACAGGTGACAGCAGAGACTTCAAAAGACGACAACGATAATGATTGGCTTGCTAGAATGGAAGCACAATAATTTTTTTAATTATTTTTTTAACATTTAGAAAGATCATAGCTCATACACTTTTTGAATGTCTGATACCTACAAAATTGGTCTTGGAAACAATGACACTGATATCCGAAAAAAGGCAGATTCTGACTTTGTCTCTTTTTGGAACGATCAGGCAAAAAATCTTACTTGGTTTTCTCCTTGGAAAAAGACCTTGGATTGGCAACCTCCATTTGCAAGATGGTTTGTTGGAGGCACGATTAATGCCTCTTACAATGCACTAGATGTTCATCAGGAGACAAAATCACAAAAACCTGCTATTTTGTGGGAAGGTGAGGATGGGGATTCTAGAATTCTCACATATGGTCAAATATTAACTGAAGTCCAAAAATTCTCAAATGTTCTAAAATCTCTTGGCGTGGAAAAAGGAGACCGTGTAACTTTATACCTCCCAATGATTCCTGAACTACCTATTGCAATGTTAGCCTGTGCCAGAATTGGTGCAACTCATACTGTTATCTTTTCAGGATTTAGTGCAACATCGATTAGGGATAGGGTTGATGATTCAAAATCTAAATTAATTGTAACTGCAGACGGTGGATATCGACGTGGAAAAATCGTAAAACTCAAAGAAGTAGTTGATGAGGCAATCAAAGGATTTGATTTTGTTAAAAATGTAGTTATTGTGGAGCGAACAAATAATGAAATTACAATGACCTCCAAAGATAGACTTTGGAATGATTTAATGAATAACGCATCTGATAGTTGCCCTGCAGAAAAACTAGACAGTGCACATCCACTTTATATTTTGTATACCTCTGGAACAACAGGAAAACCAAAAGGCGTTCTCCATGGTACTGGTGGGTACTTGACTCATCTCTATTCAACTTTCAAATGGGCATTTGACATTAAAGATTCTGATGTGTTTTTCTGTACTGCTGATATTGGTTGGGTAACCGGACATAGTTATGTTGTTTATGCTCCATTGTTACATGGTGCAACTCAAATAATGTATGAAGGTGCCCCTGATTTTCCTGATGCATCAAGGATGTGGGATATCTTACAAAAATACAAAGCTACAATTTTCTACACTACTCCGACTGCACTTAGAATGTTTATGAAATTTGGAGATGACATTCCAAATTCGTTTGATCTTTCTACATTACGTTTACTTGGATCAGTCGGTGAACCAATTAATCCTGAAGTTTGGAGATGGTATTACAAAACTATTGGAAAAGAAAAATGTCCAATTATTGATACTTGGTGGCAGACTGAGACTGGCGGTATGCTAATTTCCCCATTACCTGGACTTGAGACAATTCCTCTCAAACCTGGCTCTGGAACACGTCCAATTCCAGGAGTAAATATCACTGTAGTTGATGAAAATGGAAAAGATGTTGAACCTAATACTAAGGGCTATCTCGTAGTCAAGAATCCGTGGCCTGGAATGCTTTTGACATTATGGGGAGATGACGAAAAATACAAGACCGTCTATTGGTCAAAATACGAAAATTGCTATTATCCTGGTGACTATGCCCTAAAAGATTCAGATGGCTATCTTTGGCTACTTGGACGTGCTGATGATGTTCTAAAAGTTGCAGGTCATAGAATTGGCACTGCAGAGCTTGAAAGTTGTATTGTTTCTCATGATGATGTTGCGGAATCAGCCGTATGTGGTATTCCTGATGAAGTAAAAGGTGAGGTAATTATTGCATTTGTTGTACTCAAAGAAAGTGTAACTACTGAAAACAAAATTTTAGAAAAAGAACTTGTTGAAAAAATTAGAACTGATATTGGTGCCATTGCTACTCCTAAACAAATCTACTTTGTTTCAAAATTACCAAAGACACGAAGTGGAAAAATTATGAGACGTTTACTAAAAGCAATTGGAAATAATGAAAAGATTGGTGATGTTAGTACATTGGAAGATGGTGCAGCCGTTACTGAAGTCCAAGCTGCTTTTGATGAAATTCAAAAATCAATTAAAGAATCAAACTAGATTTTTCTTAAATCAATTGTGGACAACATTTCAAACATATCTTTGAGTCCATCATATTCTGATTTTGATTCTTGATCTAATTCATTATACTCTTTTTCTTTAATTTTTTCTAATCTGTAGTTTGCATCTTTGAAAAATTCTTCATATTCTTTAATTTTTTCATCATTCATTTGTGTCAGGTTAAAAATTACTGTATTACTTCCAAGAAGATTCTTGTTTTCATCATATATGCTGGTTGCATGCAATACCCCTGGAAATGTACTGCCATCTTGTCTCTTGAAGATGATTTTTCTATCCGTTACCTTCCCTGTTTCAAACCACGTTTTGAGTGAATTATTCATGTCTTGCCACTCTTCTTTAGGCACATGTTCGAAGATTGTTTTGCCTAGAATCTCTGATTTTGCATATCCTAGATTTGCTGCATATGTGGAGTTGCAGTCCAATATTGCTCCTATGGAGTTAATTCGTCTCCACATAACTGGTGCATCTTTGAGGATTTTTCGTGCTTCAGTTTGCAACATTTTTTAAAATTGCAAGAACTAGTTATTAAATTGAAATCTTCTCAAAACCACTGATCCAAGTTTTGGCTTTTCTTTTCTAGTGCTTTTTTCAATCTGTTTAATGTTGAATTGACTCTGTCTTCAGAGAAGCTTCTTTCTTTTACAAGATAATTTGTAATTCCTTCATAATCTATATTCTCAAAAACAATTTCTTTGACGTCTGCAACTTCTGGATTCAAAAATATTTTCCTAATTTCTTGATAATCAATTTCTTGTAATTGCTCTTGAATTTGTGGAATGTCTTCTAATCTTGAATGTTGTTTTATCATTTTTAGTGCAGTCTTTGGACCTACTCTTTCAAATCCATTTGGATTAAAATCAGTTCCAATCAAAATTCCGACATCAATCAATTCCTCACGTGTTAATTCTAAAGAGTCCAAAGTTTTTTGAGTTTCAATAACCTCTGGAACAATATCGATGTATGTATTTTTGTTAGGAATTTTTCTTCTGCCACTGTTTGTAAAATTCCTCACCAGTCTTTTTGCTCCACACAAAATAGAATCAAAGTCTTGACTTGCTGAAGCATATGCCTGACCTGTGTTTGTAAGATGAGCTGCAGTTGCTTCCCCTTCTGATGGTGCCTCAATGTAGGGTATGCCAAAACATCTCAAAAGTTGTTTTGATTCTTTTACCATTCCGTCTTTCATACTGGTGGTTTGTTGAGCATATTTTCTGGCATCTTCCATATTTCCATCTGCAATTGCTTTTTCGTATTTGATGGTGGCATCCATTTTGATTTGCTTTCTACGCTCAATTTCTGCTGTTTTTAGTGATGGTGGTTTTCCATCAAAAACATAAACTGGCTTTATTCCTAGGGAGAGAAAATTCACATTTCTATACAATAATCCACTGAGGTGGCTGGTAATCCTGCCTTCTGAATCTGATAATTGTAGTCCATCTGGACCTCTGATACTTGCTAGAAACTGGTAGATTGCATTGTATGCATCAATTGCAATAACTTTGTTTGAGAATGCCTCTAGTGTTGTTTTCTCTCTTACAACTAAATCTTTGAGATTTAATCCCATGTATTTTGGTGAAATTTTATGCTATTTTGTGTTTATCTTTTCAAATAGATCGGAATTCGAAAAAATCAATTTTAATATTGATTTTATTTGTAATGTGTTGTGCCAAAACTAACTCTTCCTACTCATCTTGAAGACAAAATCTTTGAGATAAAATATGATGATGATGTTGTGTTGAAAATAACTTCGTATTTTCCATTGACAGAGTACGAAAAACATGAAATTAACTCCATCCTGGATATGGATTTTTCAGGTTACCATTCTATTTTCACTGACACTGTTTCAGACGAAGAATGGAATCGCACTAAAGAACAAATCAAAAAAAGATTCAACGATGAACTATTTGGAATTGATAAAAAATCCTAATTCTGATTTGCTTTATTATGGAGACAATCTCATATTAATTGCCGGGGTAGCCAAGCGGTAAGGCGGCCGTCTCGAAAACGGCTACGCGCAAGCGTGCAGGGGTTCGAATCCCTTTCCCGGCGT
>REGK01000001.1 GCA_003702545.1 Candidatus Nitrosopumilus sp. | reverse complement strand
GACCAACACATCGGTTCAGCCACTTACATAGAGACTATGCGCGATGAATCATTTTATTCATCAAAGTGGAATATACACGACTTGTACGATGATTTCATTTTTAATCATGCTTAGCGAATGCTATGCATTTTTTATTATTTGAAATTCCTCTAGTGAAAACTATACACGACTATTTGCTTTGCAACTATTTTAGACCATGGTTTGAATACTTACTCTTCTAATTCAATATCATTTTGAAGTTCTTTTGGTAATCCAACCCACCATTCTTTCTGGTTTTCAGACATCAAGAAAACAGATCAAAGGTTGCTAATAGATCTGTTGGTAAAATCTTCAGAGTAACGGTTAAAGAAAATCTGACTCCATTAATCCTTCAGATATGTGAAATCTGAGACATCTTGAACATCCTTGATTTTTACGACAATAGTATCTCCTAGTTTGTTGAAAACTCTTTGCCTTTTCTTGTTTGTTAAAATCCATCCTAGAATGACATCTAATGGCAACAAAAAAGATTTTCCAAAACTACTAATTAAAACCCCTTTCAAACTTGGATTTTTTCCATAAATGTTTGTACTTTTCAAATTGAGGATTTTTTTGCCAATTGTTTGACCTGTCCTGTATTCTAGAATTACCCAATAAACAAAAAATATGACACTAGTTGGAATGTACTCTCCATTTTTAATCCAAAAATTATTTTCTTCAAATTCGTAATCTACATTTCCAAATAAACCAAAAATTATTCCCGTTGAAATTACTGAAATTATAACAAAATCAATTAGCCATGCAAAAAATCTATCTGACCATTTTGCAAGAACAATTTTTGGATCTGAATTACTCATGCGGCAATTAATTAACTCGAATTAATAAAACATCTTAATCATTAGTTAACACCAATTACAACACATTTGATTTATGTTTCAGTAATTACTAAAATACATGAAAGCAAAATTTGCAACATCATGTGTTTCTTGTGGGGATAAAATCCAACCAGGAAAAGAGATATCTAAAAACAGTGATGAAAAATGGGTTCACAAGCATTGTGCTGAGGAATCTGAAGGATTGCCCTAGAAATTAATATGACTCTGTTCAATTAATTTTGAATTTCTTTTTGGTATCGATAAACCCTGTTGATGTATTTTTGTGGACATTTCGTAGAAGCGAAAAAGACACTGTGAATCTTTACAATACCCTATCTCCTGTTATGCAACTTGCAACTGGTGGAACCATGCTCAATTTTGGGTACTGGACAAATGATCATAAAGAACCAATTCCTGCTCAAGAGAATCTGTGTATGGTTTTTGGAGATCTTGCTGAACTATCGTCTGCAAGACATGTGGTTGATGTGGGGAGTGGATTATCTGCACCATCTCACCTTTGGCAGCAAAAATTTCCAGAAATTTCATTGTATGATGTAAACATCAATTATTCCCAACTCTCTTTTGGCAAAAAACAAAAGATTGAATTTCTAAATTCTTCGTCAACCAAACTGCCTTTGGCAGATAACTCTGTAGATCGTGTTTTGGCATTAGAATCTGCGCAACACTTCAAACCTATTTCTGATTTTATCTCTGAATCAAAAAGAGTATTGACTACTAATGGATTACTTGTAATGGCAATTCCTGTAACTCTTGGAAATTCTTCTATCAAGGATTTAGGTATGCTGAAATTTACTTGGTCATCTGAACACTATTCTTTTGATGATGTAAAAAACACCATTAATTCAAATGGCTTCTCAATTACAGAAGAACAACTGATTGGAAATCATGTTTATGATCCTCTGGCAGATTACTATATTCAAAATAGAGACCAACTTAAAAAATCCATTTTAGAAAAATACCCAAACTATGTTGAAAACATCCTCTACAAATCAATCATCAAAATGAAAGATGCATCTGAAAAAAAAATCATCGATTATGCTCTTCTAAAATGTATTCCAGAATCTATACAATGAGAATTCTTTTTGCAATAATATGATCTAATGGTTGAATACTTTGTTTTCAGAAATCAACCCATATGTGACCTTTGCTGACACTTGTTTTCTTCGTAGAAAAAATTGCGGAATTTCAATATGTCTTCAGGCGTCTAAACTCGAAAATCATGCTGATGTGCAAATATACTCTGAGCACCAACACTTCCTAAAATCACAACTAATATGATTAAGACTATTCCTATCTGTAACAATGAAATTTCTTAATTTTCACTCATTAATTACATGTAAAAATTCATCCAATCCTGTGACCAATTTGGAATTTTTTTGATTAATAACATTGACTAGGTTTTTATTTTTGATATTCTAATTACTTTATCATGTCAGATGCTGAAGGTACTTTGAATCTATATGCTGAAAAATGCAAAAAATTACTAGATGAATCAGAGATTCGATTTGCTGGAATTGTTGATAAAGATGGCCAATTGATTTCAGGTGGATTCAAAGAAGGACTAACTCCTTATGAAGGGGATGAAACTCGATTACAATCGTTCTTGGAATTTGTCTCAAAGGCATCAATTAGAAAAGAATATGATCAAAGTTTAGGACCTATCAATTATTTGGCCGCAAGACGAGATAAGGCGGTTCTTGTTAGTTTCCCATTCCCTATATCTCAGATTCTATTATTGATTTCTGCAGAACCTACTGCAAACATTGAAAATTTGGCTAAAAAAGTAGTTGAAATTTTTACTGATGTCTCCAAAAAAATGACTGGAACTTAAAAGAACTCTGTAATCTTTTTAATTAGAAAAATAAATCTCAATATTTCTAGCAAATAGTTTTAATTCTGTTTATGTTTTAGAATCTTTGAAATGAAAGCAACATTTGGTGCAGGATGTTTTTGGCATGTTGAAGATTTGCTTAGTAAAACAAAGGGAGTAAAATCCACTCAAGTTGGTTATATTGGTGGTAATCTCCCAAACCCGACTTATGAGGAAGTGTGTACTGATAGAACAGGGCATGCTGAAGCTGTTGAAGTAGAATATGATCCTAATGAAATTTCATATGAAGAACTTTTAGATGTCTTTTGGAACAATCACAACCCTACAACACTAAATCGCCAAGGTCCTGATGTTGGAATTCAATACCGCTCTGCAATTTTTTATCATGATGAAAAACAAAAAGAGATTGCAGAAAAATCAAAATCAGAACTTGCTTCTTCTGGAAAATTCACGGATCCCGTTGTTACTGAAATTACTCCTGCTCCTACATTCTACAAAGCAGAAGAATATCATCAAAAATATTTCAAAAAGAACGGATTCTAAATTATTTTACAATCAGGACCGGAATCTTTGCTGTGTGTATGACATAGTTTGAGACGCTTCCAAAGAACAATTCCTTTGCAGAACTCCTTCCTCGTGAGCCAATTACTATCATGTCAAACTTTTCTTTTCCCTGTGCAAGCTTGACAATATTATATCCAATATCTCCTCGCATCAATTTTTCTTTGAACACAATGCCGTTTTTTGCTGCCAGAGTTTTGGATTCCTCCATGATTTTTTTCACTTCTCTGTTTAGGGACTTTTCAACAGATCCAACACCTCTGAATTCTGAATGTGGGGGTGCATGAATTGAGAATACTCCTGTAATGGTTGCTCCGCATTGCCTGGCTAGTGAAATTGCAGTCTCTAGGCCTCTTTGGGAGTTTTTGGAACCATCTAACGGTACTAGAATTTTTGAGATCTTTTTCTTTATCACGTAATTCCGTAATTTTTCATCCTAAAAAAGATACTCCTAGTCTGATTCATTTTTCTCAAAAAATCAAAATTCCTATGATCGCTTAAATTAACTAAAACTTATCTATTCATAATAATTGACGCTAAAATGGTGCACGAGAAATTTCTTCAAATTGATGGACATAAGATTCGTTATTTAGAATCTGGTGATTCTGATAAAACACTAGTTCTCATTCATGGTTTAGGTGCATCTGCTGAAAGGTGGGAAAAAGTAATGCCTATTTTTGCTGAAAAATTCCACGTTGTAATTCCTGATCTTATTGGATTTGGATATAGTGACAAACCTCTTACTGATTACACTGTAGATTTTTTTTCAGATTTTCTCAAACAATTCTTGGAAACTGTAAACATTCCTCGCACTTATCTAATTGGATCTTCTCTAGGTGGACAGATTTCTGCTGAATTTACTGCTGCAAATCCTGATTCTGTTGAAAAACTCATTTTGGTCTCTCCTTCAGGTGTAATGAAACAATCCACTCCTGCACTTGATGCATATATCATGGCTGCATTGTATCCTAATGAACAAAATGCAAAAAATGCATTTGAATTGATGGATGGTTCAGGTGAAAGTGTTGATCAAAAAATAGTAACTAATTTTGTTGAAAGAATGCGATTACCAAACGCAAAGCTGGCATTCATGTCTACTATTCTTGGTTTGAAAAATGCTGAAATTATCACAAAAAAATTAACTTCCATTTTGAACGAGACAATGCTGATTTGGGGTAGTGATGATCCAGTAATCCCAATTCACCATGCTGATGATTTTATTGCATCTCTCAAGGACTGTCGTTTCATTCGTATGGATGGTTGTGGCCATACCCCCTATGTTCAGGATCCTCATACCTTTTCTGAAAAGGTCTTGGATTTCTTAGGCGTCCATTAAGTGCACTTAAATACCACCTGATTCCCATAATTACCTATGAATGGTAATGAAAACCAATATGATCCAACTTCTATGTTCAAAGATTGGATTCAAAAAAGTGGACGTGCTCAAGCAGAATTTATGAAAAATTTTGGTGCTTTAATGACTAATCAAACTAGTCAAACATTCAACCCACTTGATACTCTCAAAGAAGTTTCAGATAACACTAGACAGGCCCAATCAAATATGATGGAAAACATAACCTCTATGCAAAACAAAAGCATGGATACCATGTTTAGCATCGGACAAATGCTTCCTTCCTTCATGAACTGGGGTGCATACAAAACTACCATTAGCAGTAATGGTAGAATTTCAATCCCTGAGGCAGAACGTAATGCCCTTGGATTGGGTGAAGGTGACTTGGTTCAAGTCATTGTTCTTCCAATAGCAAAAAAATCAAAAGCTAGGGAGGTGAAAAATTGAGTAAGAACGAACAGACACAATCAAATCCAAAAGATCTATTTTCTGTATATCAACAAAACGTAGATAAATTCTTCAACGGTATTAGAACATCAGTACCACAATATCACCAAGCAATTACCAATGTACAACAGGAATTCATACAAGCTTATGAAAACATTGCAGATTCAACCCTAACACTACAAAAAGAATTTGCAAAGAAAGCAGGTATCGCAGCAAACATTCCTGAAGCTACAATCAAAGTAATGCAAGATACAACAGAAGAAGTCGTAAAGGCTACATCAATTCAAAACCAAGTAACCCTTGCAACCATTGATGCAACACAACAAAACATCAAGACCTTTAACGACAATGCAAAATCATTTGCTGAGTTAAACAGAAACATTCTACAATCTTGGATTTCTGCATTCACCACAAAAAACAACTAGTGCCGAATCTATTTTTTTAATTTTTTCATCTTTTTTATGATCTTTCAGCTAACCACTGTCCCAGCTCAGGCAAGACCTTCTTCTGAGATAGTGAACTAGCAATCATACCTACATGACCTGTGGGGTACATTCTCAAAGTTTTGTCTTCACTTCCTACGGCATAGTGCAGAGGCATACTGCATTCTGGAGATACTAGGTGGTCTCCTACTGCAACTTGTGTGAAAATTGGCATATCGATATTTTTCAAATTAACTAGTTGGCCTTCAATGTGCATCTTATTTTGAATAAGCAGATTATCTTGATAGATATCCTTTATCCATTGTTTGAATAATTCTCCTGGGATGGGTGGTGTGTCTCCTAACCATTTTTCAACTCTAAGGAAACTATCAACAAATTTCTTGTTTTCAATATTTTTGAAAAAATTGACATATTTTTCAATACCTTGCTCAAATGGTTTGAGAACTGAAAAAGCATAATACATGAATTCTGGAGGCATATTTCCGATAATCTCTACCATTTTATCCACATCCATGTGTTTTGCAAGATTACTGATCACTGTGGTGTCTCTCCAACCATCAATTACGGGCGCAGTTGCAATGTAATTTTTAACACTTTCCGGATGTAGCGATGCATATGTTGTAGCAATTGTTGCACCTGTGCAATACCCTTGCAATGAAATCTTTTCAGTAGATGATTCATTTTTGATATATTCTACATATGTATCCAGATATCCATTTACATAATCGTCAAAATCCAGATATTTATCCATGCTAGTTGGTGTTCCCCAATCAAGCATGTAGATATCAAATCCTTGTTGGAGTAAGTTTCTCACCCAACTTTTTTCAGGTTGTATATCTAAAATATGAAATCTGTTAATCAATGCATATGAAATCAATAACGGCGTCTTGTGTTGTTTTTCTGTAATTGGCTTGTAGTGTAATAGACGTGTTTTGTCCATTTGTTGAACTATATCGTGTGGTGTGACCTCCAAACTAATTTCATCTGGAGCTGATACAAGCTTTGGAGCTTCGATTATATTTTTGCTAAATTTTAAAATCTCTTCAATGATTTTTGGATCTACTTTTGGCTCACTTTGCATTTCTCTTCATCCCCTTCTTCTTTAACTCTAATTCCAATTTTGCAACTCTTTTTTTCAATGAATGAATCTCTTTGTATACCTCATCAATCTCTTCTTTACTTGGAAGATTAACTGATTGAAGAATTACATTTACAATATTGTTCCAATGTTTTGTTAATTCTAATTCCTTTGAAACTAGTTTTCCATAATTTTCTCCAAACTTTCCTGAGTCAAACAATTCTGTAAAATCATTATCAAATATATCAATCCAGATTCTCTTTACTGCTTCCATCTGTTCAACATCTTGGGGAATTTCAGGTGCCTTTAGATTGACTTTCTTTTGTGCATCCACCCAAGTGTCTGCAAGTTGTTTGTAGTACTCTGTTAGATGTTTGTTAAACTCCATCAAATCTTCATTAATCTCAATTAATTCAGTAGATACTTTCTTAGAATTTGCAGCAAATGCTCTCATTGGTCCAATTGATGTTAACGCTTGTGGTTTACTTGACATTAAATGTACAATATCTGTCCAGAATAATGAGAGGTGCTTGTAGTAATCTGTAATGTCTTTATCTGATTCTGATTGCATAGAGACCTATTGAACCAGATCGCAATAAATAGTTCGTTTACGTAATTAGACAAATGGATAACGTTGAAGAACTTGAGAAACTCTGTAAAAAAATAACAAAATTGGATCCAAAGATGCGTTCTGCTAGGCTCATCAACAGTAGAGGTCATCTAATTGCTGGAGGTATGAAAGATGGACTGATGTCCCTTGAGGCGCAAAAACAAGATGAGATGATGTTCATGGAATTAGCATTGCGTGTTAGAATGAGACATGAATTTGATAAAGAATTTGGCATTGTTCATTTCTCAATGTCATATCGTGACAAAGTAATTGTTATGAGTTTTCCACTATCTGGTGATGATGTGTTATTGGTTTCTTGTGAAAAAGACACCAATTTTGGAAAAATTCCATTCAAGATTCTCAAACTTATTGAACCTCTGAAAAATTCTCCCATGAAGACTTTCTAAACATAACAACTTAATTTTACCCTGACTGGTTTTCTTATATTGTCTCAAGATGTGGATTGGTCTGAAATTGAATCAATTGTAAAAAGACTTTCAAACCAGATTTTAAAATTACCTAGAACCTTCTCTAGTATAACCACTGTTAGTCGAGGAGGATTGATTCCTTCACGCCTAATTGCAGATCAATTGGATATCAAGAAAATCTTTGTAGATAAAACGAAAATAAATTCCAACTCTTTGTTTGTAGATGACATTTTTGATACTGGGGATACATTTGATGAAATCATTAAACGAGTTGATGTTCCATCAAAACTTGTTTTTGTTACTCTATTTGCAAGACGTGGAAAAAAATATCCTAAACAATTACTGTATGGTAAAAAAACAAACAATAATGCATATGTTGTATTTCCTTGGGATAAATTAGAGTTTCAAAGATCTAAAAATGATTTCTAATCGTTTATTATCTTTCTTAATCCTGCACATCTGTTTCTAATTGTAACTTCAGTTACTCCTGATGCAATGGATATGTCTTTTTGTGATTTGACTTCGCCTGTACTAATACATGCAAGATAAAGTGCCGCAGCAGCTATTCCCATAGGGTCTTTTCCTGCAACCACACCCATCTTCTTTGCCTCATTGAGGATTGCTATTGCTTTACGTTTACTCTTTTCACTAAGCTCTGCAATACTTGCAATTCTTGAAACTCCTTTCACAGGATCAACTACTGGCATTTTTAGTTCTAATTCTCTGAAAATTAATCTATAACATCTTGCAACATCTTTTCTTCTGATGTTGATTCCTTTTGCAACATCATCTAATGTTCTTGGTGTTTCTGTGTTTCTACAAGATGCATAAAGACATGCTGCAACTAAGCCTTGGATTGAACGTCCTCTTACAAGTTTCTTCTCCATTGCTTTTCTGTAAATGTAAGCTGCTTTTTCAATAACTGCATCAGTTAATGCTAGTTTATCTTTTAGTTTGTCCATTTCATTTAGTGCTTGTCTCAGGTTTCTATCTGCTGAAGAATGTGCTTGACTTCTGCTGTCCCAAGTTCTTAATCTTTCAATTGAACTTTTTACACTTGCAGATAGTGGCTTTCCTGTTGAATCTTTGTTTGCTGCGCCAATTACTGTGGACAATCCCATGTCGTGCATTGTAAGTGATGTTCCTGCACCTGTTCTTGCTTTGTTTCCTTCATCATTTGAAAAAGATCGCCATTCCGCACCTGTGTCTGCAATTTTATCAGATACTACAAATCCACATTTTCCACAAAATAATTCACCAGTATTTTCATCTGTTATCATTTTTTTATCGCCACAGGCTGGACATTTTGATCCGGTGATCATTTGGTTTCTAAGCATAATTAATTGAATTTTGACAATTGCCTTATTATCCATTTTACATAATTTCTACCGGTTATTTGTGTGTAGGTTAAGCTAACTTTGATATTTTTTCAATAAATTAACTCAGTAAACAATATGCGTATGATGGTGTGAATGATGGATACATTATACTTGTTTTATCATCAACATGTTTCAAACCAATAGAATGACCTAACTCATGTGTCATAATTGTTTCAACACTATCTACATCATACAATTGAAAACTTCCGTCACAATTGTAATCTCCTAATGTAACTTCTACAACACCTTTTCCTAAATGTGCATGTCCTAAAACACCATCACCTATGTTGCGAACAACCCATGTTACCCAAACATTTGCTTCATGCTTTGTGTTTGTTATTTCAAATTTCATTTTTGCTTTTTGATTATTTGTTGACAATTCTTGTTCTTCCCAAAATGCAAATGAATTGCTTAATGTGCTCACATGATCTAAAGGAAGACCTGATGGTTGTTCATTGATGTAAACTTTGTAATAGATAATGTATGTGTCATCAACGACTTCATAGGTTGGATCTGGAAAATTAGAAGATGCTCTTTTTACCTCTTCCTCAAAATTCCATTTCACATAATCTCTCAAGAATTTTTTGATTACGTCTTGACTAGGATTTGGATATTCTATGTATCGTTTCTCTTTTGATATGTTAATTGAAATGTCTCTAAGGTATTTTTTGAATAAATAAAATTCATGGTCTAACTCTTCTTGTGTTTTCTGTGTTGTCTCTTCAACTTTGATAACAATTAACCCATTTTCTATCATGTACTGTATTCCTTGTACAAATGCGTCATCATCAATTTGGTCATCTGCCCACCATCCTGCGTTGTTTTTAATCCAGTCTGGAATTTTTTCTTCACCAACACCATGTGTTTCTACTGGTGGAATCTCAATAATTTTGTTATTTATCATAAATACTAATGCTGAAACAAATTCTGAATCCTCAATTCCATCTGATGCCCACCATTTTGCTATTGACTTTACCCACTCTGGTACAGACGATGTATACTGTTTCTCTAACCCATCGGGCTTTTCTGTAGGTATGTAGGGGTATTTTGAAACTACTTTGTCTATGAATTGCTTGTAGTTTTGTATTACTGTGCTATTTGGTCTCTCTTTTTGTGCCTTTTCAAAATATGTTGTTGCCTCTTGATATTCTCCTAGATTACCAAACCCTACACCCATACCTGCCAATGAAATGACATCATTTGGTCTATGTTGTAAAACTGTAAAGAATTGTTCTAAAGATTTTTTGTGGTCTCCCATATTACTTTGGGCTATACCTTTCATCTTTAATGTCGAGATATTGTTTGGTGCAATTTCTAAAATGTCATCGTAAATTACTATGGCTTGATTATAATTTCCATTAGAAAAAAACTCCATTGCTTGATTAAACATTATTTCTGGTTCTTCACTTGATTGAGCAAATGAAACTCCTGCAAGACTTTGTGTGCTAAGTAAGATGATAGCTAAAAGACAAGAAACTTTTTTGAAATTACTTTGCATATTTGCTAATAACTTGTGGTTTATTTCTGTTTTCTACTAATTTGTACGCATACAGTATTTCTATTCTTTCTACAACCTAGAAAATCTTTAATTTATTGGGAGTATGTCTTTTGATATTGGAAAAAGTTGGAGTAGGTAACGTCATTTATGATCTACGCAAAAAAATACAACAAACAGAATCTGATTTGGCACAATTGGGTGAGCCTATATCTGATATTCCTGAGTTAGTTGAAACTGCAAATCTCATAAGATCTAATGAATATCTCCAGAAAGCAAATCTCAAGCAAACTGAACTCCTGGCTATATATCAAAAATATTCTGATGCTTTAGAGGAGTTACTTTCAACTGTATTTGAGATACAAAACGATCTAAAGGAAATCGTAAAAGAACAATCCTCACTGCTCTCAAAACCAAAACGAACTATCACAAAAAGAAAACCAAAATCTGCAAAAAAATAATTACTTTGTATGGATAATATCTCCTGCTATTACTCTGTCTGTCTCTTTATTTTTTGAGACAACAAGAGCCCCGTCTTCATCAATTCTAATTGCCTTCCCTTTGATTTCTCCATCAATCGTGTTTAATCTTACATTCTTTCCAATTGTTGATGATCTTTTTGTCCATTCTGAAATGATTTTTTTTGTTTGTTTTGTCTCTAGTAATTTGTATATTTTTTCTAACTCTGCCAAAAATGATTGCACAAGTTCAACTGGTCTGATTTTTGTTTTTAGTTCATTTAATGATGTTACGCCGTAAAAATTTGGAGTATTTTTGAGATTCTTTTCAATTTCTTTTGTATCTACATCAAAGTTAATCCCTACACCTAATACCAAATTCTCAATTTTATTTGATTCTAGTGACACATCGACTAACATCCCTGCTAATTTTTTACCTTTAATTGTAATGTCATTTGGCCATTTTAATTCTGGAGAAATTTTGAATGTCTTTTCTAATGCTATAGAAAGTGCTAATGCTGATGCTATTGGAAATAGTGTTGTTACGGATATGTCAAATCTTGGATGTAAAATGACAGAAAACCATATTCCTCCTTTTGGAGATATCCATTTTCTTCCAGATCTTCCTCTACCTCCTGTTTGCTTTTCTGCTACCACTATTGCACCATTATTTTCAGGCTCTTCTGCCATCTTCAGTGCTTGATTTTGTGTAGAGTCAGTTGAATCAAAATAGAATGCTTGTTGTCCAATTGTTTTTGTTTTCAAGCCTGATGTAATCTCCCAGGGTAGTAAGGCATCAGAATTTTTTGTTAATTTGTAACCTAGTTTTTGTTTTGATTCTACTGTATATCCCAACTCTTGAATTTTTTTGATATGCTTCCACACTGCAACCCTGCTAATTCTTAACACATCACTCAAATCTTGTCCAGAAAGATATTCTGTATTGTGCGTTTGCAAAAATGTTAAGACTTTGACTAGTCCTGGATTGTCAAAAGAGTTGTAAATCAATTGTAATTTCTTTTTAGTCCAAGTATAAAATTTAGTCTAGAATCCAATGTCGATGTCAAATCCACCATCGTCCATGCCTCCACCATCCATACCACCATCGTCCATGGCACCATCGGCACCCTCTGGCATACTTTCTGCAGGAACATAGTCTCCCATACTAGCACCTATCATACTGAACATCATACTGAACATCATGATATCCATGACTCCAAAAAACATCATCATTGGGAAAAATGATCTGTTGTCATCCATGAATCCTTGAAGCTTCTTCTTGTCTCCCTTTTGATATAATAATTGCATTTGATCCCATTTTTCTTTTATCTCATGTAGCCTTTGATCCAATTCGTTAGAACCTTTTTCAGTAACTTTTAATTCAATTTTCTTTCCTAGCCAGCCTTTCTTTTCTTCGACAATAATGAAACCTCTTTCTTCTAATTTCTCTAAAATATCATTAAGCTCATCAGGCTTTATCTGAGTTGATCTTTGAATTTTATCAAATTTCTTTTCTCCTCGTCTAATTGCCCCTAAAACTATCACATCTTTTGACTCTTCTTCCATGGAACTTGTTTTTAATTCCCTCTAAAAAATTCTTTGCGTAATTTTTCAAAAATTATATTCATGATGATTGCAGATTTGTTATGGATCAAGACGATCATAGTGATAAACAAATTCAGGATATCTTGTCTATGAAAAAAGTGGCCGTTATTGGAATGTCAAAAAACCCTTCAAAGGCTGCTCATTATGTACCTAGATACCTATCTGAAAATGGATTTGATATCATTCCTGTAAATCCTACTACTGATGAAATTTTAGGAAAAAAATGCTACGAATCTGTATCTGATGTTGATGATGATGTTGATATTGTAGATGTCTTTAGACCTTCTGATGATGTCTTGCCATTTGTTAAAGAGGCAATAAAGAAAAAACCCAAAGTAATTTGGCTTCAAGAAGGAATCCACAATACTGAAGCTGAAAAACTTGCCAGAGATGCAGGAATAACGGTTATCTTTAACAGATGCATGTTGGCAGAACATCAGAGACTGTGTTAGTATGGATGATTTTGAGAGTTTTTATGATGATTTGCTTGAACTGGCAAAAAAATATGAAACAAAAAATGTTCCTTTGAAAATTGAAAAAGATCTTGAAAATGATATTGTAAAAATATTTGGGGAGAAAATCACTTCTTTGGCTAGAGCAAAAAATGGTCTAAATGATGTCACTGAACTATCATACACTACTGCAGAACACCATCCATACTGGAACTTGTTGTATAATTCATCAGAGATTGCAACTAGTATTTTAGAAAAATGGACAGAATCTCTTTCTGATGAAGATTTATCTGATGTAGAGTGGGCAATTAAGGAACTAACTCAATCACTTGAAAAAATCAAAAACAAATCTAATACTAATTTCTAGGCAGAGATAAATATTCTCAGATGAAAATTAACCTATGCCAATCAAACTTGGATTAATTGGTAAGACCAATACTGGTAAAACAACTTTCTTTAATTCTGCAACTTTGTCTTCTGAAGAAATTTCTTCTTACCCATTTACCACAAAATCACCTATTTCAGGAATTGCAAATGCAATTACCCTTTGTGTTCATCCAGAATTTAAACTACAAGACAATCCAAACAATTCAAAATGCGTTGATGGCTGGAGATACATCCCAATCGAACTGATTGATCTTCCTGGACTAATCAAAGATGCTTGGAAAGGCAAGGGCTTGGGAAATCAATTCCTTTCTATTGCTGCACAATCTGATGCATTACTTCACGTTGTTGATGCTTCGGGAGGAATAGACTCTACAGGAAAAATTACTGAAGTAGGAACTGGTGATCCGATATCTGATTTTGCTGATATTGAAGAAGAACTGATCATGTGGTATCATAAAATCCTTGAAGGAAATCGTGAAAAAGTATCCAAATTGATCAATTCTGGTTCTGAGTTTGTTGATGCTGTAACTGATCTTTATCGCGGAATCGGTGTAAACAAATTGCATGTAAAAGAATCTATTGTTGCAACTGGTCTTGAAGAAAAAAACTTTGATGATTTTGATATGATTGATAGCAAAAAGTTTGCGTCTTATCTAAGAAAGATTTCAAAACCTACTTTGATTGTTGCAAACAAAATTGATGTGGATGGTGCAGACAAGAATTTTGATAGATTAAGAGAACGCTACAATGACTCTATTGTAATTCCAGCTAGCGGTGACAGTGAATTTAGTTTGAGACGTGCTGAACAAAAAGGACTAATAAAATACTCTCCAGGTTCGGAACAATTTGAGATACTCAAATCTGATGAACTAAATGAAAAACAAATCAAGGCTTTGGATTTCATCAAAAAAGGAATCATGGGTGAATACATGCGTACTGGAGTTCAATTTGCCATAAATGTTGCAGTATTCAAACTACTCAAAATGAATTCAATATACCCTGTTGCTGATGAAACAAAACTTGCTGATAAGAAAGGAAGAATACTGCCTGACTTGATTCTCCTAAAAGATGGTGCAACAATTAGTGATCTTGCAAAGGAAATTCACACTGACTTGACAAAGGGGCTCCTTTATGGCAAGGACCTGAGATATAATCTTAGATTGCCAATAGATTACCAACTAAGAGATAGGGATGTTGTATCTCTAGTTAGCGCTGCAAAAAAATAACTACTTTTTCTTACTCCTTGCTTTTGTTCTTAGTACAGCTTTGCAGCACATACACCTTGTATCACAAGTTGACATGAATATTCCACAGAATGTACACCTTTTTTGTCCAATCTCATATCTAATTTTATTTGGAGCTGGTCCCGCTTCATGCATTTGACAAATTCCTCTACATGTTCTACCCATTTATCTCACCTCCTACCTTCGTCAAAATTTCCTTTGTTCTGTCTCTAATTGTAACTGCACTGATTCCAGATACTTTGGAAATTTTTAACTGTGAAATCTTTTCGTTATTTCGTACTGATGCAAGATATGTTGCAGCTGCTGCCATCGCCATTGGATTTTTGCTTTCTGAAACTCCTTTCCTTGCTGATAAATTTAGAATTTTAAATGCCAACCTTTCTGTTTTTTCAGAAATGTCTACAGCTTTTGCAATTCTTGTAACGAATTCTGTTGGATTATAAATTTCAGGTGTAATGTCTAACTCTCTGGCAAGAAATCTGTATGTTCTTTGGATATTTTTCTTATTCACATTTCCCGCGTTTGCTACATCCTGGAGTGTTCTGGGAATGTTTGTCATTCTGCATGTAATGTAAATTGCAGCACAAAGTATTCCTGCAGTTGATCTCCCTGCAAGGATCTTCTTTGCAGCAATTTTTCGAAATAGATATGCTGTTTGCTCTATAACTGGTTCTGGAAGTCCCAATTTTGCGCTAATTCCATCAAGCATGGTAAATGCCTTTTGAAATGACTTTACGGTGCTTGCAGAACGACTGTTTCTATCCCACATACGTAGGCGATAAAACATCCTCTTGTTTTCATTGGATAACCCTTTTCCAGTTGCATCTTTGTCTTTAGATTCTATGATGGTTGACAATCCCATATCTATCATTTTTAATGAAATTTTTCTTCCTACTCTGCTATTTGCTTGATATTCTTCTCCAGACATTCCTAAATTTTCAGGTCTACTATCTACTACTCTTTCAGATAATACTGCACCACAATTCATACATGCAATTTCACCTGTATTGATATCTGTTACAACTCTGTTTTTTTTACATGTTTTCTGATGTACTAGCTCTGTAATCATTTTACACTCTCCACAAAAGAATACTCAAGTCTTCACATGAGATATTATACTCGTTTAAATTAATTTTTGAATCGCTATAATTAATAGAAGTTTTCATTTCATTATTTTTAATTTTTAATTCATTGTTTTGTTTTTGAATTAATTCTTGTTTCATGCATTGACTATGTTTTGAAATTATTTAAGATGAAGAAAATATTTTTTCTAGTGCTAATCACTCTATGTGTACTTGCTTTTTGTATCCTAAAATAATAAATGAAATCCCTAATACAATTACTCCGATAGATATTTTTTCAGATGTAATTTCTGATGATGTGTAAAAATGATGTACATAATCAGGTCCCCATACTATCAAATTTTGTATTGGAATTATAGCTGCAGAAATTAAAAACATAACTCCAAATGCAGTTAAAATATTTGGCTTGTATGGTTTTAATTTAAACAATTTACTATGAAACAGCTACTACTCTTGCCATTGTACTTTCTAAATCTTTACTCGTTGATAGTTTTTTTAATAACATTTCAAATAATTTTTCTTTACTTTCTGCAATTGCTGCATATGTTGATTCTAATTCATTTGTTTGTCCCATAATCTTTTTTTGCTCTGGTAGTATTTTAATCTCAAAAATGTATTATTCTAGTGCTAATTTGTGCCTATTAATGGATTATCTAATCATATGTTGGCACTATGATAATTTTCTAGTTTTTTTATATACTGAAAAACGATAAAAAATTCATGCCTCATATTGTATTTAATGGCAAAATTGATCTGAATAATTTCTCAGAAAATTTTTCACCTATATTCCAAAGAAATTCATCACTGATAAAAATTCAAACTATTTTTGTTGACAAAGATAATTTTACTGCGTTACTTCCAACAGTGGTAGTTGATGAGAATCATCAAGAATTTCTAATTGAAATTTCTACTAAGAAAAACAAAACAACAATTCGTCTTTATCCAAACACTGATCCTCAAAAAACTAATGGTGTAAGAATGGCAATGACATTACTTGCAAAACAAATCATGAATAACTATCCTGACTTTAAAATTACAAAGACAAATTTGTCAAATTATTTAGGAATGGTTGCTGCGCAATGAAACAGTTTACACTTCAAAGATATTCAAAACTTTCACAACCACACATTTTTCAAATTAGTACTGATGTAGAGAATTTTCATAACATTATGCCAAATTATTTCAAGTCTCTTGATGTGCTTGAAGAAAACAAATATGGAAAAATTGTTAATGAGAAAATAAATTTCTTAGGGATAACAATTCAAATTAAAACAAAACATGTCATTGTTTATCCTAATATTCATGAAATTTATATTATGACTGGTCCTTTGAAAGGAAGTTCTTTTATCGAATTTTATGATGAAAAAGATAATGGAACTGTGATTACTATTGATGTAACCTTGCGTTTCAATAACTTCCTTAAACTATTTCCTTTTTTGCAAAATTTTGTTGTCAAGAAAATGAGCAAGACTATGGATGAATTTGTAATATGTGCTGAAAAATCATGGCAGATGATATCTTCGTAATAGGTGCAGGTGTGGGTGGCTTGACCACTGGCGCATTGCTTGCAAAGGAAGGCCACCATGTGAGAGTTCTTGAAAAATCTTCCAAATTAGGAGGCAGAACTGCCTCGTTGATGTACAAAAACCACATTTTAGATAACGGATTCCATATTATGCCATTTTACAAAAAATCTGCAATTTTTGAAGTATTGAAAAGTATTGGAATTGAATCTAGATTAAAACTCGCAAAAGTTGACAATATTGCATTTCATTCTGATACTGGATTTCATAAATACCCAAAAGGAATGGGTGATTTACTACGATTATCTTTAATTCCTATGAGAAGCCGACTAAGTCTACTTAAATTGCTACTCCCAATGGCATTTACTTCTATTGAAAAAACTGAAGAATGGGATGACAAGTCTCTTACTGAATTAACTAAAAAATTAGACGATGACACAAAAGCCTTTTTTGAAGCTGTGTGCATGTTAGCTTTTGCAGATACTGCTGATCATATTTCATTAGGTGAATTTGCAAGAACCATAATTCGTGCAAATCCGTTCAAGGGTGGAACAAGTGAATTTGCTTATCCGGACGATGGTGGTTATGATTCAATTTCAAATGTCTTGGCAGATTACATCCTTGAGAAAAATGGGATAATTGACACAAATAAGCATGTGAAAAAAATCGTAATTTCTGATTCTAAAGTCACGGGGGTTATGACTGAGGATGATTCATTTTTTCCTACCTCGTGTGTTGTAATTTCATATCCTGCTTACATAGCACTAAATCAATTGTTTGATGATGGTGTAATTGACAAGAAATTCATTGAAAAAATTAATCGTTTAGATAAAAAAACTGCTGTAGTTGAGGTTCACTTTGCACTAAATTCTAAAATTGATTCAAGGCAAGTTGTTTTTCCTGTAGGGGAACATTATACGACAAAGGGAATATTTTTCATTTCAAACATCACTTCTTCTGTTTCCCCACCTGGTGAACACTTGATAATTGCTGGTACTCCTGTAGATCCATCTGTCGCAGATGACTCTCAGAAAATAAAACAAATTGTCCAATCCATGAAAGATGAAATTTCATCAATATATCCAGACTTTAACTCATCCTTGCTATGGGAGAGGCCTATGGCTTGGAAATTAGTTGAATCTGTGGTAAAAGAACCTGGGATGGTCTGGAAATCAAAGATGCCTCATCAAATTCCAGGCATAGAAGGCTTGTTTTTTGTGGGTGATTCTACTGTTAGCTATGGAATTGGAACTGACTCTGCAGCACATAGTTCGATTTTATGTCAACCCAAGATTGAATCTTTTTTGCAAACAAGCAATTAGATTAAACTTTTCTTAAAATTTTAGGAACTTCTTCAAGACCACAATCTGGAATTAACTGACCTGCAAATTTTGGAATCTTCTTTGCTTGAAGGGCGTATCCTCCAACTAACACTGGAATGTCTACATGATCTTTTATTTTCTTAACTAGTCTTTGGCCTGCTGACAGATTGTCTTCTAATGTAATTGACACCAATACTACATCTGGTTTATTGTTGTCAATGAAACTAAGAATTGATTCTGTTGGGATTGACGTCCCCATATTAAAAATTTTGAATCCTTTGATTGATAGATATGTCTCCAAGACGTCACATCCCAAATGATGCTCTTCTCCTAATGGAACACATATGAGAACTTTCTTCTTATTACCTTTCGCTGATACCTGGTCCATTATTATTTTTACAAGTGTTTGAGCAATATTGCTTGCAACATGTTCTGTAGCTATACTCATTTTACCTTTAGACCATTCATCTCCAATTCTATGCATTGTAGGTTTTAGAATTTTATCAAAGAAATTTGAGGAACTAAAAATTTTGATATGCTCTTCATAGATTTTTATACAATCTTGAATGTTTCCTTCAGTTAATTTTTTGTATAGTTGCTGCTTTGATTTCTTTGCAACGTCCTCTCTTTTCTTGATATCTTCTGGATTGTACGATGCTAATACTGATAGTACTTTAGCATCATTTCTATAGTCTATTGGAATGTCCTCTTTGACAACCTCAGATGCTTTTCCAAGATATTTGATGATTTCTTGTTTTGATGTACTCTTTTTTGAATCCCACACGCTTTTCACTAGATAGAGATATTGATCAGATTTTACTTTCTTTGCGCGTATGTAGACCATGACTAATTTTAGTGGTATATTATATAACTAATGCTAACTACTTTGGCTAGTGCTAAACTGCCATTTATGCTCCACTCTTGAGATTTTTTGTTCCTACATTGTAGGCAAAACATGATAATTTAGCACTAGCAGGAAAAATTAGAACCATGTTAAATAATATTGAAGCAAAAATTATTCATGCACAAAATACATCAAGAAAGGAGATATGTCTAATGGACAAAACAATTCTTTTTGCAGGTATTGCCTTACTTGGTCTTGGTGGTGGATTTTTAACTGCACAATATTCTGATGTGTCACTACATTCCGCATTCACTACTGGGGGCTATCTTTGGTTAGCCATGGGCGGCATAACAATTGGTTTAGGCATCAAAGTGAAAAAAGAAAAACAAAAGCAAGAACTGATGGGAGCTATATCATAAATGAAACAATTGATTTCTGAATCTAAAGCCTCTCATTACAAACCTTTTTCGATTTTGGTTACTGGGGCAACTGGTTTTATAGGTTCAAAATTAATTTCTTCTCTTGTTTCATCAGGTTATACAGTAAAAGGACTGAGTAGAAAAGAATTACCTAATAATGAAAATACTAAATATGTTAAAGCAGATGTTTTCAATTTTGATGAATTGAAAAATGCAATGTCTGGTATTGACACTGCATTTTATTTATTGCATTCTATGGAGGGTCATAAAGAAGATTGGCAAAAATTTGCTGCAAGAGAAAGAATACAAGCTCAAAACTTTCTCAGAGCTGCAACTGAAACTGGTGTGAAACGAATTATCTATTTAGGCGGATTGGTTAATGATAGTTTAGATTTATCTCCTCATATGCGCAGTAGAAAGGAAGTTGGTGAAATTCTTGCATCTGGAAGTATACCTGTAACTGAATTTAGGGCTTCTATAATCATTGGCGCAAAAGGTGGATCTTATACCATGCTTCGTTATCTTGTAGAAAGATTGAGTGTTATGGTGTGTCCTTCCTGGGTAATGTCCCTGACTCAACCAATTGCAATAGATGATGTTATTGAATATCTAATCAAATCTCTTTCAAAACCTGAAACCATGGGCAAAATTTTTGAGATTGGTGGTCCTGACAAAATGACTTATGGGGAATTAATGCGTGTTTATTCTGCATATCTGAACAAAAATCTTTTCGTCATTCAAATTCCATTTCTGACTACTAGATTGTCGTCTTATTGGGTTGATCTAGTTACACCTGTACAAGCTTCTCTTGCAAGGCCTTTAATTGATAGTTTGGTTCACAATGCCGTCATCACTGATAATTCCATAACAAAAATTATTCCTATTCGTCTAAAGTCTGTGCGTGAGGCAATTGATACTGCAACAAAAGAAATGAAATCAAATCCTCCTCAAATGCAACAACGAGAAGAAAAAACTGGATTCAAAATTAACCAAAAATTAATTCAAGTTTCTCTATTTACATTAGCTGTTATTGGTTCAAGTTACTATTGGTTAGATGATAGACCTGATGTCTATGAACCTTTATGGTTAATCTGTTCTACCATTTGGTATCTTGCAATTGGGTTTTCAATAATACTAATTCACAATAAAACTCGTCTGGGTTATTTGATAGCCGGTATCTTGTCTTGGATTACTTTGGCATTTTGGTTATTTGATAACTATTATGTGTTATTTGAAACTTCATTGATAGCTAATACTCCAAATGAATTAATGACAATAAGGAATTTTGTTGGAATGTTTGTAGTTACATTAACTGTTGTAGCATCTCATAATTTATTCCACAAAGTAATTGATTACCAGTACAAAGGTAAACCAATTTGATTGAATTTTTCAATAAAGGCTTGCAAAAGAATTTTCTGAAACATTAACTTCTTCAAATTTTTCTTGGTGAATTATTTTTGCAAGTATCTCTATTCCTTCAATAGTTCTAATACTGGGTTTGCTAAAAAATGAATTTGCATCGACTGCAAAAACAGCCTTGTTTTCTACTGCTCTGAGTTTGTTCCATCTGTCATTTTTTTCTAATATGTTCTTGTATTCTGAAATTGTACGCTTTGTGTCAAATCCACATGGCATGAGAATTATGATATCTGCATCTGATTCTGTAATCTCATCAAAATCCATACGTCTTGAATGCTCTCCTGTATTGCTTATCATATTTTTGCCTCCTGCAATTTCTATCATTTCTGGAACCCAATGACCTGCTGTAAAAAAAGGATCTATCCATTCTATTGCCAGAATTTTTGGAATGTTACTATGTCTCACATTTTGTATCTTCTGAATTCTTTTTTTCAACAAATCTGAAATCATTTTTGCTTTGCTATCTTTTTCTAAAATTTTACCTAGTTTGATTACCGAATCTAAGATTTCTGATACGTTATGTGGATCCATTGAATGAATAATTGGTTTTTTATCAAGAATTTGTAGTGCTTTGCTGATCTGATTGGTATATGCCGCACATACCTCACATGTCTCCTGAGAGATTATTAGATCTGGATTCGCATCCTTTAGATTTTTTTCATTTAAAATGAAAATGTCTTTTCCTTCGTTCAGTAATTGACATGTCTGTGTATTGATCTCATTACTTGATAATTTATCCGAATCTATCACTGAATTGATTACTTGTGGTTTTGAAATTGCTTCAGTAGGAAATTTACATTCATGTGTAACTCCGTATATCTTGTCTTGAACTCCAAATTCATATAGTAATTCTGTTGCACTTGGTAAGAATGAAACAATTCTGTTTATTGTCATAAATATTCTAGTTATGTGGGAATACTTGTGTTTACCTCCCGTCAACTTCGATAATTAGTCAAGTTATTAGGCACAAATTAGACATGAATTTTGATGTCTTCAGATTCACAAGATATTCGTCGTTCAATTTTAACAAAATGGCATGAGACATTATCAAAATATGGAAATTTGTTTTCCTCTGATTCAATTAGTGGAACCAGTCCTCCCTCTGTATTTGTTGGGTCGTATAATTATCCAAAAGTCTTTGTTGGTCCTATGGTTCCCCCGATTCATGGTGACACTAGCTTACTTGATAGTCCTGAAAAATGGAAAGGAAAATCTTTGGAGGAAATTATAAACTTTAGATTGAATTTAGTTCGTGGAACTCAAAAATTATCTATTGATCAAACAGACGGACGTTACATTGAAAATCTTCAAGAAGTTACAATGTCATCAAAACCTACTGATTCTGATTTGATTTTTGAAAAATCTGTTTCTTCTAATATTTCTCTAGATGGTGAAAGTGCCCCTTTTGGTCCTGTTGGAGAAATAAAATCTGCTAAATTCTCTGGAAATTCTTCTGTAAAATCAATTGAAAAGGCCTTCTATGACAAAGATTTGAAGGCACAAGATGCAGTTATGAATTTGTACAACTCTGGAATTGATATTTCAAAAATTCAAAAATGTTTTAGTATTGGAATGCTTGGCCAAAAACGTAAACTTGTTCCAACCAAGTGGAGCATTACTGCAACTGATGATATTATCTCAAACTCGCTTCTAGGTGAAATACTTGATTGTGATTTAATCGATTCACACAAGGTTTTTTCATATGAACATTTGGGAAATCATTTTTCCGTAGTTTTGTTTCCTCATAGATGGATTTATGAGATGATTGAATCTTGGTATTCGAATGGTGTTCTGGGATTTGGCTCTGATTTTGAAGATGCTAGGGGCATTGATCATCCACCTGCTATTGCAGGAGCCTATTTTGCAGCTAAATTGGGTGTGTTGGAATACTTGAGTGAAAAAAATATTCAATCCGGCGTCTTGATTTTTAGAGAAATACGGCCTGAATATGCAATACCTGTAGGCGTTTGGCAGGTTCGAGAGGGAATTCGAGAAGCAATGAAACAAACCCCTATAATTGCAGATAATTTTGATCATGCTCTGAATTTGGCATCTGAGAAAATGAGTATTAGTAAATCTGAATGGCTTTCTCATGGAAATATCTCAAAATTAATGAGACAAAAAACCCTCTCCGACTTTTTCTAACTTTACTTTTCAGATAACATCTGAAACAAATTTCCTGGACGTGGATCTGAATATAGCAAAAAATATGTCTGACTTGCAAGATATGTGCTATTGAACCGATAAATAACTGGATTAATCTCAGATAAAATTTTTCCAATTGTAATTTCTTCTTTTTTGAAATCATTTAACAATTTGAAAAATTGTTCTTTTTCTAGTTGACTGAAATTTTTTGAAAAATATCCAAAAATATGCATTATTACATTTGAATGTGATTTTATGGTTGGTGGTTTTTCTAGTGCAATCTTTAGATGTTCTTCATATTCTGATATTATGTCTAACAATGAGATTTTTTTATAACTTGCAACAATATTTCCTAAGATCTTTAATTCTTCTTGATTATGTGCCATGATCATGTATTTGTTCATAGCTTGAAATGACACAAGATTTTTGATTTTTCCCTGTTTTACATCTTCGAATCTTTCTAGGACATATTCTTTGATATCTTGTTCAGATAATCTAGGCCCTCTCAGAACTTCCTGATTTTCACTCACTCTTTAAGATAAATTTGGTTTGCATATAAGGCAGATTACCTTGAAATGCTTTTGGCACTAGATTTTTTCCGAAAAACATAATTTTTTACCACTAGAAAAATTTTTAGCACTAGCTTAAATACGATATTACGAAAATAGCCATAATGAAAACTGAATTAACTGCAATGGCCACAATTTTCTTAATTGCATCCACTGTGTCTTTTGCATATGCTGATGTTCCAACCTGGGTAAAGAATAACGCTGGTTGGTGGGCAGATGGTTCTATATCTGAATCTGATTTCCTAAAAGGAATAGAGTTTCTAATTAATGATGGAATTATCCAAGTTCCTCCAACAACTGTTTCTGCAGAATCTTCTGAAGGCGTCCCAACCTGGGTAAAGAATAACGCTGGTTGGTGGGCAGATGGCATCATTACAGATAATGAATTTGTTAATGGTGTACAACATTTGATGTCAATGGGATTGATTTCTGTTGCCTCAAATGAAGCCGTAGAAGATGTTAAAACCACTCCTCTACAAAACACTGATTCAGAACTATCTAGATATCAATCCGAACTGGAGGCATGTTCTGAAATAAACAAAGCATATGATCGACTAAATTGTGAAAAAGCAGCAGAGAATAAAATTGCAGTCTATGAGTACAAACTCAACTCTCAAACATATCAAGTTGGTCCAATTACATACTATTGGTCTGGATTAAATACTGAGGGAAACAGTTTTGAAATATCTTCTTCAGGTCAAGCTTTGCTTTATCTTAGATTCCTAGCTGAAAACACAGGTAGTGATAAAAATGAGGCATTATACTGTACTGGACCTGCAGTATGTAATTATGATGTTTCAAACGGTAGCAATGATTACAAGTACTCCCAAATGGACTTTACAAGTGCTCAATTGGTACTCAAACCTAATGATCCAAGATTCTTCAACTTTTTCTTTGGACCAAACATTGGGGGTGGTGGAACCACATTTGAGTATGATCCAAACAAGGATTATCACTTCAGAATTAGTGAGCCCTTTGGAAGTCTCTCCATCCCATTAGGGTTGGGATAACCCTTCCTTTCTTTTTCATTTTTACCACTATTGAAATTTTACCACTAGGAATCAAAAATTATTTTTTTTAAATATGAATTCACAGAAATTCATTTAATGAAAAATCTTTTTTTCCTATTACCTCTGTTGCTTTTTACTATTCCCCTAGTGTATGCTGAATCTTCTAATGTTGGAATAATATATTGGAAACAAGATGTTGTATCTAGTAATTCTTTTGCTGAAATCTATGTAAAAGATAATGACATGAATAAAAAAGAATATCCAAATTTTGCTGACAAGTTTATGATATATGTCTGGTCTGATTCGTCACCAAAAGCATTAGAAATACAAGTTGTTGAAACAGGTGTTTACACTGGAATCTTTAAGGGAACTGTTTATGTTGCAGATTCTGGAGAAAGCACAAAGAATCGATTAATTGCAAATCCTGGAGATGTACTTTATGCAAAATACATAGACTCTACACTTCCTACAGGGGATAGTTCTGATATCGTTTCTGCAGCCGTTGTAAAAATTTCAGGACAAAACATGGATGAAATTTTAGATGGGCTAGATCCTAGTCTTAGACCAGTCACTTCTGAAGGCGTCCCAACCTGGGTAAAGAATAACGCTGGTTGGTGGGCAGATGGTTCTATATCTGAATCTGATTTCCTAAAAGGAATAGAGTTTCTAATTAATGATGGAATTATCCAAGTTCCTCCAACAACTGTTTCTGCAGAATCTTCTGAAGGCGTCCCAACCTGGGTAAAGAATAACGCTGGTTGGTGGGCAGATGGCATCATTACAGATAATGAATTTGTTAATGGTGTACAACATTTGATGTCAATGGGATTGATTTCAACAACTTTGACTGAAATCTCCGAAGAAAAACCTTCTAAACCGAAAAGTAATGATCCAAAATTGGCTGCAATTGAAGCAGAAATTGAAAAGTGCTCTGAATTCAAAAAGGCCTATGAAAGATTAGACTGTGAGAAGCCTCTCAAAAAATCTATTAAACTATACGAATACAAGGCCACTGCGCAAAAATTCAGTGTAGGTCCTATTACTTACTATTGGCAGGGAGTCAATACTGATGGAAGCGAATTTAAAATCTCTCCAACAGGTCAAGCGATTTTATCCTTCAGAATGCTTGCTGAAAATACAAGCTCTGAAATTGTTGCATTAAACTGCACCAGTCCCCAAATATGTGCATATGATGTATGGGATGGCTCAAAGGCCTTCAAATATTCTGGTATGGACTTTACCAGTGGACAAATTGTATTAAACCCTGGTGATTCAAGAGAGTTTAACATTCTATTTGGTCCAAACATTGGATATGGTGGAACCGAATTCGAATATGATTCCTCAAAAGACTATGTCTTTAGAATTGCAGAAGACTTTGGTAGTGCAAATATTCCTCTGAACCTAGAGTGATGCTAAATTTTCTTATTTTTTCGAAATTTTTTGAAACCGATTTCTTGATCTCTTCAAATAAGAGAGCATAAATTCTAGATTTCAAGTAAAAAAATGAATCATGAGTGATGCTGGGAATTCTTTCACCAAATATGGTTTACATGATGTAAATGATTTACTTGAGATCTCACTTCCAAACACTGAGATCAAAATTGAGAGGATTGGAGAAAATGCTTTTTCATATTTCAGAAAAGATTCTGAGGGAAAAATTGTTGAAAAGATGGTTCCTGTAAAGTCCAATCAAATTCAAATTGAAGTTGCTCCTATTAGGCCACTTAACCATCCTGCCAGAAGAACAGGATATGTTTTCTTGAAATTTGATAAGGAAATCTATCTTAGTGAAAACTCTGCAGCTAGCATTTTTGTGCACTGCCCAATTGAAATTGGTATATTTTTGATCCATGACTCTCATCATGATTCACTTGATTGGATTACCTGCAATCCCTTGAACTCAAGATTTGGACTATATGGTTCTCCTGATACTGGAACCCTTTGTAAATATGCTGAAGTTTCATTGGCTACTGATTATAGTGATTCTATTCCTTTTGTTGAGGGAGTAATGAAGATTGTAATTGAAAACACTCTGTCATCTGGTCAGACCGTTAGTAAAGTAATTTTCCCCATAACTGATAACTCATTATACTATGAGGATTCCAAAGCGATAATTGATGGAATTAAAGTAACTATGAAAAAACGAGCTGTAGTTAGTATAGCTGATGTCAAAACAGCTCCTGTTTCAACTGATTGGACAAAATCTCCCACATGGGAAGACACTACTATTACCACAAGTATGGAGATGGGATTGGAATAATGCCTATAGAATTCTTACAAAATCTCTCTGAGATGCAAATTGTTGGTAACCTCACTGTACTATCATTATTGATTGGGGGAATTATTATGGCAACTGGTCTAATTATTGCCAAAGTTGTAAAGGTGTTGTTTTACAAATACTATGCACCCACATTACCTAAAGACACTGCACAAAATCTCAGCAAGTTACTCTATTTTGGAATTATAATAATTTCATTTCTTGCATTCACATCAAGTCAAGGCATTGATTTGTCTGGATTACTTGTCGCCGGAGGAATATTTGCTGTAGTTATTGGATTTGCAACACAATCTGTGGTTTCCAATTTAATATCAGGTGTTTTCTTGATGTTGGAAAAACCTGCAAAACAAGGAGATACTATTCAGATTCCTGACATGTCTATTTCAGGAACTTTGTTAGATATTGGAACTTTTTCTAGTCGTGTAAGGAAATTTGATGGAACTGTTATCCGAATCCCTAATGAGAAGTTTTTTACCTCAAATATTCGATCCTTAACTGCTTCAACTGTAAGGCGTGCAGATGTTATGGTTGGTATATCCTACAAAGATGATATCGAAAATGCAATCTCTGTGATAAAAAAAGAGATTGAAGTCACAATGCCTTTTGTCTTGAAAGTACCAGAACCTGAATTTAGGGTTGAAGAATTGGGTGATTCAAGCGTAAATATCCAGGTTTTGGTATGGCATCCTAAAGATGACTGGAGTCAAGCTCAACCCATCTTACTTACGACTGTAAAACGTGCCTTAGATAGGGCTGGAGTGGAAATTCCATTTCCTCAACGTGTTATCTGGGAAGCAAAAGATTAGTTATGCTGTTTTTGCAGAAAGTTTCTTCTTTGATTGTCTTTTCTTGAGTAGGCTGTACATAATCATTCCAACATTAACAATTGAAACAATCTCAATCAAGTCTACTCCATACAAGAACCAGTCAATTACAGGATGAACTCTTGAAACAAGTCCTGCCTCTAGCATAATATCTGCATTCCATACCATGTGCGGAACTTGAATGAACTGAATAATTGCAATTACAATTATACTTCCAAGTATTTTATTTTCATACCATTTCCAAAATTTATTCCATGCATTCATAGTCCAATTTAGTTCTCAATTCTATTAAACAACTCGAAAATTAGACAAAACTAATTAGACCAAACTAATTTTCTTATGCGTGAATTTTAATAAAATTAGCTAAAGCTTTGTTTTTCTTTTTTTGAAAATTGCAATTACTGGTACACTGCACATCGCAAGAAAAATCCCAAAGGCAATTACTATTGATACATAATCATTTACAAAAAATTTTGTGTCTAACCATGCTTTAGGTAATAACGTAAACATGTTTTCTCCTGAAAAGTCCTCTATTTCTCCAACTGCCAAACTATATTTTCCGCTTTGGTTTTTTTCATCTGTAACAACTATGAAATAAGTTCCATCTTTTGGTATCTCTGTTCTTAATTCTTGTCTTTCCCAATATGTTACTTGGCCAAATGGTTCATAGAACTCTTTTCCTGGAAAACCATTTTCATAAATTACCTTATCCCTGAAAAAATTATCTTCTCCAACCATTACTAGTGTGGGTGCATAGTTTTCTAATCCTTGGATTTTTGGAATTACAATACTTGCATAAAATGAATCTCCTTTTTTTGCCTCAAATGTGTAAAATTTGGCCTCATTTACACCTAGATTTTCATAAATTGCCCATGAAATCTTGTGATCAGGAATGACTAATGCTGAGTCAAAATCTCTGTGGCTGTCATCATGACTAATGAGTTTGTGGGCTGATGCATAGTTTGTTGAAATTATCGCCAGTGCAAAAACAATAAAAATAATTTTTTTCATTATGCCCATCCTACAATTTGTTGATATTTCTTGAAAATTCCTATAAACATTCCTAGAGAAATCCTTGGTGCCTCTCCTTCAATTTTTGTTACTTGATGAAAATAGTTTGGATTAATTATTGCCAAATCTCCTGCTTTTAGATTTGATATTCTACAACAATTTGATTCTGAAATAATTTCCGGATAATATCCAAAATCTATTTTCCTGAATTTTTCATCTTCCATAGACCAGTTTTTATCATAAATTATCAACTCTCCTCCTTTCTCTGATTCCTGGATATGTAAAATACAGGATAATTGACTGTCAATTTTTGATAGTTTGTATTCTCTACCTTCATATTTCACATTGTCTTTGTGTATTGGAATTGATTTTCCTTTTTTATGAATTCTAATGATGTATGGGGAAAATTCATTTTTTAATTCCTTTGCTGTAGAAACCTCATATTCTGGAAATAGTTTTTTAAATATCTTGAAAATCCTGACAGTGGGTTCTATATCTGTTGAAAAAATCTCTTGTCTTTTTTTCTTGTCTTTTTTTACATTCTCAAAATATTCTTTCCTTTTTGTTGCATGTGCCATCAAAAATGTTCCAATGTGTTCTAGTTTTGTATTGCTAAAATCTGATTTTTGTATTGAGTTAATTTTTTGAGAAATTTCATCACATTGATTTTTACTGTAAAAATTTTTGATGATGATTGCAGGTATCTTCCCTTGAATTAGTAATTGGAAATCACTCCTTGTGATTTTACTGCAACTTCCTTGTTTTGGCATCCACATTAGTATCCGCCAACTCCTGAATGTGATACTTTGGCAGAGAGAATACCTGAATCCTCTCTTTGCTCAATTTCACATTTCAGAAAGGCTTCATTTACGCATGATTTCAGAGATTCTTCATTCCAATCTTCTCTTGTATGTGGTAGACCTGGAATATCTGCTTCAGATATTCTGATTTTTTCAGTATCTGAATATTTTCCACTATTGCCACTTTTTCTGTGTGTAACATTAAGAACAAAAATATCGTTTGATACTACATTTGCGCCATTTCCCCAGATTATATCTGTCATGTCTTGTTCGTGATCTTTTTCCAAATCTGCTATTTAACTAGTGGCCATAATTGCTGCTGGTGCTAACATTAGCACTAGGTGGCAATTCTTTTTCACATTATATACTCTAAAACCAATCCTTGTTATGAGTCAAATTATATCATCTTGTTTTACTTGTGGTAAAAAATATGAAGATTGGTCTTGTGATTTCTGTTATACAAAATATGTAATCAATAAGGTGGACAGTAATGTTACAAAAACTTGAAAAAAGAAATTATGATCAAATGATTTCTGATACTAAAATTCCTATCCGTCTTGCATACATGAATAATGACGGTATTCCAAGCGTTCTGTCTCTTTGGTTTGTACAAATTAATGAGAAAATTTATTGTGCAACACAAAAGTCTGCAAAAATCATTCAATATTTGAAAAAAAACACTGTTTGTGGATTTGAGATAGCATCTGATAAACCGCCTTACAAAGGAGTACGTGGAAATGGCTCTGTAAAAATCATTGATGATGTTGGAAAAGACATTCTCCAAATTTTAATGAAAAAATACTTGGGTGAAAAAGAATATGAGTTATCAAAATTCCTGAAAAAAAATTCTCATAATGAAGTAGCAATTGAAATCACTCCTCAAAATTTGTTTTATTATGATTATTCTGCAAGAATGAGGGGTGTATTTTAGATGAGAGATGAAGGATGTCCTACTTGTGGTTCTGATGACTATGGAACAATAGAAATAAGAAAAAACTCTGATGGACTAATTCACAAGAATCAGTGTTATAATTGTAAAAAATTTTGGAATTCATAAAAATGAGAATTTGGGATATTCCTCCAAAGAAATTATGTAGAAACCATTTGTTAGGTGAGCACCGAGAACTACATGCAATGTGGGCAGTAATCACTCAAGACAAAAAAGGATATTCTTTACACCCTGAGACAATACGTTGGAAAGGAAAACTAAAAGCTCTCTATTCTAGGCATGAAGAACTTGTTTTTGAGATGGCTCGTAGGGGATATTCTCACAAAAGCCCTCTAGATAAGAGAAAGGCAACTGGCAATTCAATCCAAGATATTTTTGTTGATTCTCCCTCTAGACAAATTCAAATTTTAAAACAGAAAGGCTGTGATTGCAAAATCTAAATTTTGGCACTGGGGTGCAAAACTCACTCTTGGTTATATTTTGTAAAATGTAAATAATATTGAGGAGAAATGCAACAAACCACACAAACAAAAACACCGCAGCTAAAATTCATGCTGATTTTGGCTGGAGCAACTTCAGTAATACTAGTTTTCACATTGACTCCTTGGAATATAGTTCCAACACTAGTTACTGAAGATGTATCGGTCATTGCGGTTACTAATTATGGCTGTGTTGGTGAGTCTGTTTTAGGTCATTCTGTCGTTGTGACAGATTGTGGTGCAGGTGTTGGAGATGTAATTTCTGCAACATTTTATGTTCCTGCCATGGACCAAAATGGATACTATGAAAGAATTGGGGCAAAATTAGCTTTGGTTAATCCTTGATTCTTTTCTTTTTTATTTTTCGGCTTTGATGTTTTCTTTTTTCATCCAGATTGTTTTTCCTTTATGATCAATTAATTCCACATTCATCTCATTGAGTTTGTCTCGAATTTGGTCTGCTTCTTGGAATTGTTTTTCCTGTCTGAATTTTTCTCTGTTCTCAATCATGGTGTCAATATCTTGTTTCAAATCATCCGTCATTTCTGGTATGCTTAGTCCCAAGATTTTGAGCATTCTTTGAAATTCAGGTTTGATTATTTTAGCATCTTCATTCCCTAACTTTTCTTCAGCCGCTAGTCTGTTAGTTTCTTTGATTAGTTGGAAAAATGCAGATAGTGCCAAATGTGTATTGAAGTCATTTTCTAATGCATTATCAAATTCTGAGGCCAGTTTTTGTACTGTGGATGCTACATTTTCGGTATCTTTGCTATTTGCGTGAATTAATTCATAGTAGCAGGTTTCAGCTTGTCGCCATTTAGTTAGATTTTCTTTTAATAGTTCCTCAGAATAGTCAATTGGCTTTGAATAGTGCCCTGACAAACAAAATAACCTGATAATATTTGGTCCCCAGTTCTCTAAAACATGTTTGATTGATTTGATGTTTCCAATAGATTTTGACATTTTTTCTCCATCAATTGTGACCATTCCCACATGCATCCAGATCTTTGCAAATTGATTACCTGTAAATGATTCAGATTGCGCAATCTCATTTTCATGATGAGGAAATATCAGGTCTCGTCCTCCTCCATGAATATCAAAATTTTCTCCAAGATATTTTGTACTCATTGCTGAACATTCAATGTGCCATCCGGGCCTTCCTTTTCCCCATGGACTCTCCCAAACAGGTTCAACATCCGAGAATTTCCATACTGCAAAGTCTAGAGGATTGTTTTTTGACTCATCAACTTCAATTCTTGCTCCGGATTCTAACTCGTCAATTTTCTTTTTTGATAATTTTCCATATTCTGGAAATTTTGATACTGCAAAATACACACCATTTTTTGAGACATATGCAATTTCTTTTTCAATTAGTTTTTCAATAAACTTGATGATGTCTACAATATGCTCAGTTGCCTTTGGATAATTTGTTGCATGTTTGATGTTTAGTCCATTAAAATCTCTAAAGTAATTTTCAATGTATTTTGTGCTGATTACCTCAGCACTAGTATTTTCTGTCTGTGCTTTGTTGATAATTTTATCATCAACATCAGTGAAATTCTGAATAAATTCAATCTCAATTCCTTTATCTTCTAGATATTTTCTTAGTACGTCAAAGACTATTATGGTTCTTGCATGCCCAATATGGGATTCATCATATACGGTAACTCCACAAAGGTAAATTTTCACCTTTTTTGATGTATCTAATACCTGTTCAGCATTTGATAATGTATCTTGTAGTCTCATGTTATTCTCTATTTGGTTTTTGTGCTGGCAATCTTTTATGTTCACTGTTTTTCTTTAGTTCTTGGATTTTTTCTATTGTTGAAATTTCAATACCTGTCAATTTTTGAGTCTCTTCAACTGAGATCTTTTTCTCAAATAGACAATATAGAATGGAATCTACTTCTTCATATGATGCTCCAAGTTCGTTTTCTGCTTCATGATCTTTCCACAAGTGTGGACTGCTCTTTTTTGTAATCACATTCTCTGGAACTCCTAAATATTTTGCAATCTCTCTTACTTGCAGTTTGTATAATGATATGATTGGTGTAATATCTGATGCACCGTCTCCAAACTTTGTAAAATACCCAATCAAATATTCGCTCTTGTCACTTGATCCTAGAACCAAGTAATTTTTAGCATTAGCATAATAATACAAAATGTTTGTTCTAACTCTTGCACGTAGATTTCCCTTTGCCCTCTCATTTGGTTCCAAGTACATAGAATACTCGTTTACTATTGGATTGATGTCAATTAGCTTGTATTGAATTCCTGTTAACGATACCATCTTTAACGCATCTTCTGTTTCTGTTTTTGGTGTAATTGCAGTATCTGGCATAACTATTGCAATTGTTTTGTCTGGGAATTTTCTTTTGCAAATGTATGCTAGAACAGCTGAATCAATCCCTCCGCTTAGTCCTAGAATTAGACCTTCTGAATGATTTTTCTCCATTTGTTCTTCTAGAAAATTTTCAATTGTAGTTGTAATGGAAGGATAATCTTGATTTTTTATCTCATCTATAATTTCTTGATTCAATGAGTGGTTTGCAAAAACTGAGAATAAAAATTGTGCCTAAAAATTTCTAAACATCTACGTAGATGCCGTCATCTCTTGCCTCTACAGGATATGTTTCCAACTTTACATCTTTGAGATAGTCTGTCAATTCCCCTGTCTTGATATTATAATGCCAAAAGTGGAGTGGACACTCTACGATGTCTCCATCTAGTTTGCCCGGTGCAATTGAACCGTCTTGATGAACACAGAGGTCATCTATTGCATGATATCCATCTTGATTAAAGATTGCAATCTGTTTTCCATCAATCTCAAATGCCTTGCCTTTACCTGCATCAATGTCTCCTTTCTCTGCAATCTTCTTCCATGCCATGGTTTTTTGTTAATTTTGTCATTTATTTAGATTCGCATGATAGGATTTTATATCAAAGAACGTGTGTCAGGGTGTGAGCAAAGTAAAATCTAGCGCAAAACTGATCAAAGACGGAAAACTATCTTATGAATGGGCAAGATCTCATATGCAAATTTTAGATAATACTATTAATCGATTAAAAAAATCAAAACCTCTCAAAGGAGTTACCCTGGGATTTTGTCTCCATATCACAAAAGAGACATCTGTTTTACTAATGGGTGCTAAAGAACTTGGAGCAACTGTTGCATGTTGTGGTGGAAATCCATTAACAACACAAGATGATATTGCAGCATTTTTGGCATCCCAAGGAATTCATGTCTATGCATGGCATGGTCAATCTGTAAAAGACTATGATTGGTGTATTGATCAAGTTCTCAAACACAAACCAACAATTCTTACTGATGATGGTGCAGATATGAACGTCAAGGCTCACTTTGATAAGCGATTCAAGAACATGAAAATTTTGGGTGCAACTGAAGAGACAACTGCTGGTGTAACCCGAATTAGAGCAGTTGAGAATCAAGGAAAATTACGATATCCAGTAATCTTGGTAAATGAAGCATATACAAAACACATGTTTGATAATAGATATGGTACTGGTCAAAGTACTATTGATGGTTACCTCCGTGCAATGAACTTGCTTATGGCATCAAAACGTGTTGTTGTTGTAGGTTATGGTTGGGTAGGACGAGGAGTAGCAGCAAGATGTCATGGAATGGGTTCCAAAGTTATTGTAACTGAAATTGATCCTGTAAAAGCACTTGAAGCTCACATGGATGGCTTTGAAGTAATGCCAATGGCTCAAGCCACAAAGATTGGTGATATCTTTATCACTTGTACTGGAATGACCAGTGTAATTAGAAAAGAACACATTCTAAAGATGAAAGATGGTGCAATCATGGGAAATGTTGGACACTTTGATGTCGAAATTGACAGTGAATTTTTGTTAAAGAAATCAAAATCTGTCAAAGAGGTAAGACCTGCACTTGATGAATGTGTACTCAAAAATGGAAAGAAGGTCTATCTTATTGGTCAAGGACGTCTAGCAAATCTGGTTGCAGCAGAAGGACATCCTCCAGAAGTAATGGCACAATCGTTCTCAAACCAAATTCTGTCTGTAATGTATATTCTCAAAAATCATACCAAGATGGAAAATAAAATCATCAATGTGCCTGAAGAAATTGATACTCAAGTTGCAGTTGATGCATTAAAGGCAATGGATGTAAAAATTGACAAACTTACTGCAGAGCAAGTAAAATATGCAAACAGCTGGTAAACTTCTTAACCCCAATACTGCCTTTGAAAATATCTGATGAACAAAAAAGCTATCATTACTAGTGCATTACCTTATGCAAATGGTGAGATTCACCTAGGTCACGTTGCATCAACTTATCTTCCTGCTGACGTTACAACTAGATTTCTTAAACAAAATGGGGTAGAGGCCTATTACGTATGTGCATCAGATGATTTTGGAACTCCAATTCTAATTCAATCTGAAAAAGAAGGAAAGACTCCTGCAGAATATGTTGCTCATTGGAACAAACGTGATTATGAGGATTTTAGTGCATTTGACATTGATTTTGATTATTTTTACAAGACTAGTTCTCCTGAAAATATTGAATTTGTTCAAGACGTATTCAAAAAACTCAATGATGCAGGCCACATATACGAACAAGAAATAATTCAATTTTATTGCAATAATGACAAAAAATTCCTACCTGATAGGTATGTCAAAGGAATATGCCCTTACTGTAAGGCTGAAGACCAATACTCTGATCTTTGTGAGAGTTGCGGGAGAGTTCCTGAGGAAATTACCGATCCTAAATGCTCTTTGTGTAATCAACCTCCGACAAAAGAAAAAACAACTCATTACTTTTTCAAACTGAAAAATTTTGGAGAACCCCTTTCCAAATGGCTAGAAGAAAATGATCATCTTCAAAAAGATGTGAAAAAATACGTACAAAACTGGATAAAATCTGGTCTAATTGACTGGGATATTACTCGAGACATTACTTGGGGTGTTCCAGTACCGCTTGATGGTGCAAAAGACAAAGTCTTCTATGGCTGGTTTGATAACCACTTGGCATACATCTCTACTGCACTGAAATTTCTTAATGATAAGGGAATTGATGGAAAAGAATTTTGGAATTCTGCTGATATCTATCACTTTATTGGAAAAGACATTGTGTATCATCACTATCTATTTTTGCCTGCAATGCGATTGGGAATTCAAAGTGAATACAAACTCCCTGATTTTATTCCGACAAGAGGCCATTTAACACTTCAAGCAAAAAAAATCTCAAAGAGCAGAAATTGGTACATTGGATTAAAACAATTCTTAGAATACTATCCTGCAGATTATCTTAGATTCTATCTTGTATCAATCAATCCCTATTCTCAGGATGACTTGAACTTTGACTGGGATGATTTTACAACTAGAATAAATTCAGAACTAATTGGAAATCTTGGAAACTTTGTTAATCGCGCATTAGGATTTACAAAAAAAGCATTTGATGGAAAAATTCCAGACCCTGAAGATTTTGATGATAAAGATTCTGAAGCAGAACAAAAAATCAAATCTCTTGCATCTGATGTTGGGTCTCTAATGGAACAAAACCATCTTGATAGGGCATTAAAGAAAATCATGGAGTTTTCATCTTATTTTAACCAGTATTTCCAACACAAAGAACCTTGGAAGAAAGGTCCGGGCACTTCAAATTGTGTGTATCTTTCAGCTAATGCAGTTAGAAGTTTGGCAATTGCAGCATTTCCATTTATTCCAAAATCTGCCCAAAATATTTGGACTCAACTTGCACTAGATGGTAAAGTTGATCAACAAAAATGGGATGACATGTCTGTTTTAGGGGTATCCTCAGGTCATACACTTGGGGAAGCATCTCCGTTATTTGCAAGAGTTGAAGGTGCAGACATTGAAAAATACAAAAAACAACTAGGACCTTCAGAATAAAATGAAGCCTGTTCCAAGAATTTCAACTAGGGGATACTATGATCTAAGAACTGGTAAAACTCTAAAGAAAAATAATTACTATCTTTACCCAAAAAAAGACTTTCAAAAATTAATTGATTCTAAAGAATTAACCATAATGATTCATGGTCTGAGAAATGATAATGCTGGTGCTATTGCAAAAGCAGTTTTGGCACGTAATAGACTGCGTAAATTGGGATACTCTCATCCTGTTATTGGATTTAGTTATGACTCAAACACTACTGGTGCTCATTTGATAAAACATGCAAAGCATGCTTTAGCTGTAGGGCAAAGTATCGCTAAAAAGAACGGCAGAAATCTTGGAAAATTCATTGAAGATTTTAAAGAATCTAGCCCAAAAACAAAGATACGATTAATGGGGCATTCTCTAGGCTCTCAAGTGATTCTTAGTACGATTGAGTATCTTGGTAAAAAGAAAGAAAATTCTGGAATAGTAGAAAGCGTCTATTTCTTTGGCGCCTCTATTACTGAAGATGTTCCATCTTCAAAAAAATATGGCAAACTTCTTCAAACTGTTGTAGATAAAAAAATTCTAAATCACTATGCCCCATCTGATGAAGTTCTAATTTGGGCTGATGACAAAAAGTATGTCTTAGGACCTTTGGGTCTTAATGGCGCAATTGGCAAACCTATCAAAAAATATCATCAAAAACTGCTCAAACCAAAAAATCATAGATTTGCTAGCTATGCTGCTGTCCTAAACACATTTCCCTAGAACCATTTCGTATAGTTTTTAGTGCCTAATTCTAAAATTTCATTGTGGTAAAATCCGTTAACTTTGTAGTTTTAGGAAAACAAGACATTGCATCTGAATTTGGTAAAAAAGGAACTGAAACTGATCTTACTCTTTATGATAGAAAGGAATCTGACATTATCAAAACATGGGTTGCGCCTAGTGGATTTCCTGATAAAATACAGCCTTTGTTTCAGGCAATTAATCTTGCAGAATATGTGATTCTTTATGTGGATAAATTAGATAAATTCACGGGGGAGCAAATCATTGCACTTGATTCTCTAAAAAAAGAAAAAGGAATCTTATCCCATACATTTGATGTAGATGAATCAAAACTAGATGCAATGATCAAGGGTACTGTTGTTGAAAACTATGTCAAAGTTGATCAGGATAAAATCAAAGAAGAGATGGATAAACTTGAACCCATTTCGACTGATGGTTCTTCTGAAATGGTCATAGACCACTGTTTTGATGTCAAGGGTGTTGGAACAGTAATTTTGGGAAAGGTCACTAATGGCAAAGTAAAACAATATGACAATCTGAAACTCTATCCTGCCGGAATTGATGTGCTCATAAAATCAATTCAAATGCATGATGACCCCGTTGAAGAATCAATATGTCCTGCAAGAGTTGGTTTGGCAGTAAAAGGTGCTAAACCTGATGAAGTTGGACGTGGAGATGTCATCTGTGAAGAAGGAGTTGTTGATATTAAAACAGAAATTGAAATTGATTTTCAGAAAAGTCCTTTTTACAAAAGTGATATTGCAGAAAATCAAGGATGTTTAGTAAATATTGGACTGCAAATCAAAGCTGCAAAATTTACTTCAATATCTCCACTAAAACTTGCTTTTGAAAAACCAATTGTGTGCAAATCTGGACAAATTGCAATTATCTTAAAACCTGAATCTCCCACAATTCGAATACTTGGTAGTGGCCAAATCAAATAGTCTAGTTTAATAAAATCAAATTTGTCCATTTTGTATGCGCGGATTAATGATGGGGAGGTTTCAGCCTTTTCATTTGGGTCATTTAGAATTGGCAAAACAAATTCTTGATCAATGCGATGAAGTAATTATTGCAATTACCAGTGCTCAATTCAATTATTTAGAAAAAGATCCTTTTACTGCTGGTGAAAGAATTGAAATGATTCATAATTCTTTAAAGGAAGCAAACTTTGATTTGAAAAAATGTTTTGTCACCTCTATTGAGAATCAGTTTAACATTGCAACATGGAGTTCCTATCTACAATCTGCATTGCCTCATTTTGATAAAGTGTATAGTGGCAATGATTATGTCTCCATGCTTTTAGCTGATTCGGGAATAACTGTTGTAAAACCTGAATTTCTAGACAGAGAACAATTCAATGCAACTAAAATTCGCTCCATGATAATTTCTGATGAAAACTGGAAAGACTCTGTTCCAAATGCCGTTTATGAATTTCTAACAAAGATTGATGCAAAACATAGACTATCCGTAATTTCTAAATCTGATACCAATCCCACCAAACACTAATGGAACCTGTACGTGCTTGCCCCATTTGTCCTGAATGTGGGTCAAAGAGATTCATTAGATTACCCGGAGACAAGGTAACTGTAAAATGTCGTTCATGTGAAAAAATCCTTGAAATCTAGGTTTCATAGTTAATATTTGCAATAGAATCTGCCAAAGATATGGCACAAACATGGAAAGATACCGATATCAGTCTTGATCCAATTAAAGATCAAACCGTTGCTGTAATTGGTTATGGAATCCAAGGTGACGCACAGGCTAACAACATGAAAGACTCTGGTCTTAATGTGATTATTGGTCTCAAAGAAGGCGGTAATAGCTGGAAAAAAGCCCAAGCTGATGGTCACAAGGTAATGTCAGTAGCTGATGCAACAAAACAAGCAGACATTATTCACATCTTGATTCCAGATATGATTCAAGGTCAAGTCTACAAAGATGAAATCGGACCAAATCTTTCTGAAGGAAAAGCATTGTCATTTTCTCATGCAGCTGCAATCTATTGGAAATGGATTGAAGCTCCAAACAATGTTGATTTAATCATGATTGCACCAAAAGGACCTGGCTCCAAAGTAAGAGAAACATATCTTGATAATTTTGGAACTCCAGCTATTGTTGCAGTTGAGCAAGACTTTACAGGAAAAGCTTGGGATAGAACATTGGGAATTGCAAAAGCAATCGGAAGTGCAAGAGCCGGATTAATTAAAACTGCTTTCAAAGAAGAAGTGGAAACTGATTGGTTTGGTGAGCAAGCAGACCTTTGTGGTGGTGCAGCTTCTATGGTAACAAATGCATTTGAAACTCTAGTTGAAGCAGGATATCAACCAGAAATTGCATACTTTGAAGTCTTACATGAACTAAAACTCATTGTAGATATGATTCAAAGATATGGTATCAATGGAATGTGGAGACGTGTAAGTGAAACTGCAAGATATGGTGGTTTGACCCGTGGACCAATGGTTATGGATTCTGCAAACAAAGAGAACATGAAAAAAGTTCTAACCATGATTCAAGATGGCACATTCAACAACGAGTGGATTTCTGAATATCAGAAGAACGGCAAAGATGCATTTGATAAATACATGAAACAATATGACGAACACCAAATTGAAAAAGTTGGTAAAGAAATGCGTAAAATGATGTGGCCTGATTCCACAGAATAATTCTTTTTTCTTATATTTTTCTTAATTTACCTACACCGGTATTGATATGATCAATAATTGTGGGTAATGGTGTTCCTGGTCCAAATACATTGTCCACTCCTGCTTTGATCAAATCTTTATGATCAATTTCTGGAATTACTCCTCCGCCAACAACTAGGACGTCGTTGATCTTTTTCTTTTTTAGGGCTTTGACTACTCTTGGGAATAATGTTCCATGTGCTCCATTAAGTAGACTCATTGCAATTGCATCAACATCTTCATCTTCTGCAATCTGTGCTACTCTTTCTGGAGTTGCGAAAAGTCCTGAATAGATTACTTCCATTCCTGCATCTCTAAATGCTCTACACAAAACAAGTGCTCCTCTATCATGTCCGTCAAGGCCTAATTTTGCAACTAGAATCTTGATGTTTCTTGATTGTGCTTTTTGTTTCATGTTTTTACTCGTTATTTGGTATATTTTAAAGGCTTTATTTGATTTTTGATTTGCATTTTAATAGAAAATCTACTTAAAGAGTATCAAAATCACCTCAATCGTGGACGTTAATCCCATAAATTATGAGTTAACATTTGAGCCAGATCTAAAAAAATTCGTCTTCTTGGGAACTGAAATTATTACAGTCTCTTGTAACAAATCAACTAATCTTATCCGCATGGACTGCGCAGAAATTAAAGTAAAATCTTGTACAGTCAAATCTGGATCTAAAATCATCAAATCAATCCCAAAAACTGATGAGAAAAAAGAGCAACTATCAATTCGACTAGGAGAAAAAATTAAAGGAAAAGCAACAATTCATCTAGAGTTTCAAGGAATTCTTAATGACCGATTATTAGGATTTTATCGTAGCCAATACAAACAAGGTGGAAAAACAAAATATCTTGCAACCACTCAATTTGAAGCAGCTGACGCAAGACGTGCATTTCCGTGCTGGGATGAGCCTGAGGCAAAGGCAACATTTCAGATTTCAATTATTGCTGAAAACAAATTCACTGCAATCTCAAACATGCCAGTTCAATCAAAGAAGAAACTCAAAAGCAAAACACTTTACAAATTTGGGAAAACACCAGTTGTTTCTACTTATTTGATTTATCTTGGAGTTGGTGAATTTGAATACCTAACTAGTAAAACTGGTAAAGTTCAGATTAGAGTTGTAACAACAAAAGGAAACAAATCAAAAGGAAAATACTCTCTAGATTTAGGAAAGAAATTACTAACATCCTATGAAAAATATTTTGGAATAAAGTATCCCTTACCTAAATTAGATCTAATTGCAATCCCTGACTTTGCAGCAGGGGCTATGGAGAACTGGGGTGCAATAACATTTAGAGAAACAATTCTACTTTATGATCCTAAAACATCTTCTACTAGAACAAAACAATTCATTGCCGAAGTAATTTCTCACGAAATTGCACATCAATGGTTTGGTAATCTTGTAACTATGAAATGGTGGAATGATTTGTGGCTTAACGAAAGTTTTGCAACATTTATGGCAACAAAGTTTGTTGACAAATTTTATCCTGAATGGAACCTCTGGGATCAATTCATTGAAGATGCAATGAATACTGCAATGGGGTTAGATGCTCTTAAAACAACGCACCCTATTGATGTTAAGGTAAACTCTCCTGCTGAAATTAGAGAAATCTTTGATGCTATATCTTATGATAAAGGTGGATGTGTTTTGAGAATGCTTGAACATTATGTTGGCGAGAAAAACTTTAGAGCAGGTCTCAAGAAATATCTCTCCACATTCAAGTATGGAAATGCCAAGGGTCAGGATTTATGGGATGCAATCGGCAAGGCCTCCAAAATGCCTGTTAGTTCCATGGTCAATACTTGGCTAAAACAACCTGGATTCCCTCAAATCGATATTTCTCAAAAGAACAATGATTTGGTTTTACGACAAAATCGCTTTTTGATGGAGCCAACTAAAAAAACACAGAAGGGACTATGGCATGTTCCAATTACCTATGGTTTAGGAAAAGAAACCAAAACAAAACTCTTAACAAAAAAATCTCTAACTGTCAAAGCTCCTAAGGGACCCGGATTTGTAGCAAACATTGGTCGAACTGGATTTTATCGTGTAAAATACGATGATGGCATTTTACTTGATCTAAAAATGCTAGTTGATCAAAAACAGATCACTCATGTTGATAGATGGGCAATTCAAAATGATTTGTTTGCATTGTGTGTTGCAGGAAAAGAAGATGTAGAAAATTATCTGGATTTCTCTGATGCATATTTTGATGAAGATTCTTATCTGCCACAAACAAATGTCGCAAGCAACCTAAACTCTTTAGCCTCATTGACTTTCTTTGAAGATTATACTGAACAAATCAGAAGTTATGCAATCAATTACTTTAGAAAGATTTTAGCTGATCTTGGATGGACTCCTAAAAAAACAGATAAACATACTGATGCATTTATGAGAGGATTTGCAATATTTGCATTAGGTAAGTATGGTGATGAACGTGTTATTGAACAAGCGCAAATTAAATTCAAAGAATTCTTGAAAAATCCTTCTTCATTACATCCTGATATTCGAGAATCCGTATTTTCTCTAGTCGCATGGACTGGTAATGCAAAGACTCATTCTCAATTAGTAAAATTATACAAAAAAGCAAAAACCACTGAAGAGAAATTGCGATTCTTGGGGGCAATGTGTAGTTTCCAAAATGAAAAACTACTCATCAAAACATTACAGTTCTCTCAAACATCTGAGGTCCGCTCTCAAAACATGCAGTTGCCTATCATGAGAATCGCTGCAAATCCATATGGTAAGAAGATTCTTTGGCCTTGGCTCAAGAAGAATTGGGGTAAACTTAGCAAGAAAGTTGGACACGGTAATCCTCTGTTTAATAGAATTGTAGCCAGTATTGCTCTAGTTGCAGATGATTCGATGGAAAAAGACATCAAATCATTTTTCAAATCCAATCCTACACCCGGAACTGAAAGAACTCAGGCCCAAACAATCGAAAAAATTAGAATTCACTCAAAGTTTTTGCGTCAAATGAGAAAAGAATTCAAGTAATATGGCAAGAAAACTCCTCTCCCCAATATTTCTTGGAGTATTCACTGTTCTTGCAATAGTGCTGTTAACTGGAGGCGGCTCTGATGATAAAGATGAACTTCGTCAGACCTTTCAAGTAAATGCGATATACTATGATACTGGACATGTGGAAATTGAATATGTGGACAAATCTGAAAAAACTGATTCAGTAGTAATGGAAATTCTTGGAATGGAAGAGACATTTCAAAAATCATTTTCTGACTCTCATTTTATAGAAATTGTCCCATTCACTAATACGCCAAAATATGGTTGGGAAATTCATCCAGTTGTTTTAGAGATTGAACATCCTGAACTAGGACATGTTCAATTAAAGACAGAAATACGTCCCATGGGTGAGCCTTCTGCTCCTGTGATATATTCCAGACCTTAGATCACATACAAGATTTTATTGCACCTCTAAAGAATACTTTGTATTGGATTTGCTTGTTGATTTAAAGAAAGGAAAACGTGGAGCAATTGCAAAAGCTATCACCATAGTTGAAAATGATCAAAAAGAATCAAAGAAACTCTTAAAGAAAATTTTCAAAAATACCGGAACATCTATCATTATCGGAATCACTGGTCCTGCAGGTGCTGGGAAAAGCTCTCTGATTAACAAAACTGCAGTTGCAATGAAAAAACTAGGCACAAAACCTGCAGTTTTAGCAGTAGATCCAACTAGTCATGTTACTGGTGGAGCAATTTTGGGTGATAGGGTTAGAATGACTGAATCAACTGACTCTGGAACTTACATACGCAGCATTGCATCTCGAGGTGCAACAGGTGCAGTTTCTCGTTCCCTTCGAAATAGCATTCGTGTTTTAGAGTATGCTGGATTTAACCCAATTATCATTGAAAGTGTTGGAGCTGGGCAAACTGAAGTAGAAATCTCAAACATTGCCGATATTACTGTAGTGGTCTTTAATCCAAACACTGGAGATAGCATTCAAACAATTAAAGCTGGTCTTACCGAAATTGGTGATGTCTATCTTGTAAACAAAAGTGATCTTAGTGGAACAAACCAACTATTTGATGCAGTTCGTGATTTTATTGGGGATTCTGACAGAAATCCCGCAATTCTCAAGACTTCGGTAAAAAAGAACACTGGAATAACAGAATTTGCCAAAACTCTCAAAAATATGATGGCATTAAAAAAGAAATCCAAGAAACAAAAAGATCAAGAACGATTAGAGGCAGAGCTAAAAGATATCGTTTTAAATAACGTACGAGAAAAGATTGATGATATGTTGGATTCTGATAAAACCTTTTCAAAATATCTCAAAAAATTACAATCAAAAGATATAGACCCATTTGATGCAGGAGATAAAATTACAAAATCAATGTTAAAGTGAGAAAATTATGGCAGCAAAAAAATCAAAACCAAAACAACCTGAAAAAAAAGTCTTTACTGATTCTAATTTCCCAGTAAAACGAATTTATCAAAAATCTGCAAAGAAGAGAGTAAAAGAAGATTCTGGTAAATACCCATTTACACGTGGAATTCATCCTGGAATGTTCCGTGATCGATTCTGGACTATGAGACAATACTCTGGATTTGGTGATGCCAAACTTACAAACGAGCGTTTCAAATTCATGCTTGAAAAAGGTCAGACTGGTCTTTCTATGGCATTTGATCTTCCTACACAAATTGGATATGACTCTGATGCACCGCAAGCAGAAGGTGAAGTTGGCAAAGTTGGAGTTTCTATTACCTCAATTAAAGATATGATGACTGCATTTGATGGAATTCCTCTTGGAAAGGTCAGCTCTTCAATGACAATCAACTCAACTGCATCAACATTACTTGCATACTATATTGCAGTTGGAGAATCTCAAGGATTCAAAAGCCATGATCTACGTGGAACAACTCAAAATGACATTCTCAAAGAATACATTGCAAGAAATACCTACATCTATCCTCCACAACCTTCAATGAGATTAATTGGTGATATGATTGGATATTGTGCCGAAAATGTTCCTTCATGGTATCCTGTATCCATTTCTGGATATCACATGAGAGAAGCAGGATGTACTGCAACACAAGAAGTTGCATTTACTTTGGCAAATGCTATTGCATACATTCAAACTTGTTTGGATAAAGGACTAAAGATTGATGACTTTGCACCTCGTTTATCATTTTTCTTCTGTTGTACAATAGAATTCTTTGAAGAAGTCGCAAAGTTCAGAGCTGCAAGAAAAGTTTATGCCAAGATTCTCAAAGAAATGTTCCATGCAAAAAACCCAAAATCATTACAGCTAAAATTCCATACTCAAACTAGTGGTGAGTCATTGACTGCCCAGCAACCTGATAACAACATTATTCGTGTTGCTATCCAAACAATGGCTGCAGTTGCTGGCGGTACACAATCATTACACACAAACTCTAGAGATGAGGCATTGGCACTCCCAACTCAGGAATCTGCAAAAATAGCCTTGAGAACACAGCAAATTGTTGCCCATGAGAGTGGAGTAACAAAGACTGCCGATCCACTTGGTGGCTCATATTATCTTGAAGAACTAACTGACCAAATCGAAGACGGTGTATGGAAATATCTTAAGAAAATTCAGAAGATGGGAGGATCTGTTAAAGCAATTGAGAAAGGATTCTTCCAATCTGAGATTAGACAAAATGCCTATCGCTTAAAGAAAGAAACTGATGATGGAGAAAGAATTCTGGTTGGTGTAAACAAGTATGCTGAAGAAGAAGAACAACCAGAACTACTTAGAATCGGTGGTAAGGTCGAGATTCAACAGAAAAAAGCACTAAAACAATTACGTTCATCAAGAGACAAAAACAAATGGGAAAAGGCATTATCTGCAATGCAAAGTGCAGCTGATACTGATGAGAACTTGATGCCATACATTATTTCTGCAGCAAAATCTTTTGCAACTACAGGTGAAATTAGTAATGCATTCCGTGAAGTATTTGGTGAGTATCGTCCAAAGGAGGTATTTTAGATGAAGATTGACCATATTGCAATTGCAGTAAATGATGTTGAAGAGTCTGCTAAAATCTACAAAGAAGCATTAGGTGTTGATTCTGTAGAATTTGAGACCGTAGAATCTGAAGGCGTTAAAGTTGCAATTATTCATTTGGAGAATGGTCGTGTTGAATTAATGCAACCAACAAATGATAACAGTCCAATTAAAAAATTCTTAGAGAAAAAAGGTCAAGGACTACATCATATGGCACTTGAAACTAACAATATTGAAGGTGAAGTTGAAAGAATGGAGGGATGTGGTGTTCAATTTCTAGGAAAAATTAGACCTGGCTCTGCTGGAACCAAAGTTACTTTTATTCATCCAAAATCACTTCATGGTGTTTTGGCTGAACTATGTGCACATCCAAAGTGATACCTATCAAAAAATCATTCCATCATCTTTAATGTGTCTGATGCAGTAATAATCCCTATTACCTTTGATTTTTTTGTTACAAGTATACATTTTGAATATCTGATTAACGGCACAAGTACATTTGCAGGTGTTTCAAAGTCTACTATTGGTGGAACTGGATCCATGGTATCTGCAAGCTTTGCATTTTTTAATTCTGCCTCCCCCACATCTGCAAGATGCTTGACGATTCCATCTTCTGATACAACTCCTACTATCTCTTTTCCATCAAACACTGGAATTTGACTGATTGATAATTCATGCATTTTTTTAATTGCATCATGTAGTGTGTTGGAAGGTTTCATCTTTACAATATCTTGACTACAAAAGTCCCCTGCTTTGTGAGATGACGATCTACTTTCCAAGTTTGATAGATTCTCAAAAATTTTTTTTGCGGTTTCATAGCTTGGTTGACTTCTTCCTGATTCTATTTGGTTAATCATGGATGTACTGACTCCTGCCATACTGGCAAGTTTTTTCTGAGTGATTCCTAATTTTTGCCTCATTTGCTTTATTGATTCAACATTTGGAAGCATTTGAGATTTAGTAAAACTTAATCTCTATTAAACGATACTGGATTATTTTTTCTTTGATTGTTCAATTGCTGCCTGAGCTGCTGCAACAATTGCAATTGGAATTCTATGTGGTGATGCACTAACGTAGCTTAGTTTTGCACCGTGACAGAATTTGATTGAATCAGGATCTCCTCCATGTTCTCCGCAAATTCCTACTTCCATATTCTTTCTTATTCCACGACCATGTTCAATTCCAATTTTTATTAGACTTCCAACACCGTTGACATCAATTGACTGGAATGGGCTTCTCTCAAGTAGTTCTTTTTCCATGTATTCTGGAAGGAATTTTCCTTCAACATCCTCTCTGCTGAAACTAAACGTACCTTGAGTAAGGTCATTTGTACCAAAACTGAAGAATTCTGCAGTGGTTGCAAGTTCATTTGCAGTTAATGCAGCTCTTACAACTTCGATCATGGTACCAAAGTTAATAGTTAATTTCATCTTGTTTTTAGTTTCAACTTCTTTCTTTATTTTATCATAAATTTTCTTAATATGATTTAATTCAGCAATACTGCTAATTTGCGGAATCATAATTTGTGGATGTGCCTTTACTTTTTGTTTTGTTAAATCAACCAATGCTTCAAACACTGCCCGAATTTGCATTTCATAGATTTCTGGATATGTTACTCCGACTCTAACCCCTCTATGGCCCATCATTGGGTTTACTTCTGCTAATTCTCTTGCTCTTTTTAGAACCACTTCTGCTTTTTTGATTTCTTCAGTTGCATTCTTTTCTTTTAATTTCTGAATTTTTTCTGCTAACTCTTCTGGATTTGGTAAGAATTCATGTAAAGGTGGATCTAATAATCTAATTGTAACTTCATAGCCTTCCATAGCTTTTAGAATCTGTTTAAAGTCACTTTTTTGTAGTTGTCCCAATTTCTTTAGAACTTTTTGTCTTTTTTCGGCATTTTCAGCCATAATCATATCTACAAACAAGCCAATTCTGTCATTTGCATTGAACATTCTCTCTGTTCTACACAATCCGATACCTTGACCTCCAAACTTTCTTGCAAGTTTTGCTGCTTCTGGAGTGTCTGCATTTGCTCTGATTCCTAGAGTTTTGGTTTTTTGTGCCCAATCTAGAATCTGCTCAAAGTCTTTTGTTACTTTTGGTTCAACAGTTGGAACTTCACCAATGAAAACAGTTCCAACACTTCCATTAATTGAAATAACTTCTCCTTCTTTTAGGGTTATCCCGTTTGCAGTACATGTGTTGTTATCATAATCAATCTTTAATTCTGCACATCCGACAATACATGGCTTACCCATACCTCTTGACACAATAGCTGCATGAGATGATTTTCCTCCTAAACTTGTCAAAACTCCCTCTGATGAAAAGAATGCTGGAACATCTTCAGGTTTTGTCTCTTTTCTAATTAGGATGACTTTCTTTCCTGCTTCTCCTAACTCAATTGCTTTTTTTACATCAAATACTGCAATTCCACTTGCTGCACCTGGTGATGCTGCAATTCCTTTTGCTAATTGTTTAAAGTTCTTTAGTTTTGATTCATCCATTGTTCTGTGAAGTAATGCTTCTAGTTGTTGTGCTGGAATTCTTGTAAGTGCTTTGTTCTTATCAATTAATTTTTCTTTTACCATGTCTACTGATGTTTTTACCAGTGCACCTGCACTCATCTTTGCAGTTCTTGTTTGTAACAAGTAGAACTTTCCTTGTTCAATTGTAAATTCAATGTCTTGTGGTTCTCTGAAATGTTTCTCTAATTTTGAACATGCATCAGATAATTCTTTGTGAGATTTTGGCATCTCTTTTTTGAGTAGTGCTACATTCTTTCCTGTTCTGACACCTGCAACAACGTCTTCGCCTTGTGCGTTGATTAGGTATTCTCCTTCAATCTCTTTTTTACCATTGTGCCCATTTCTTGTAAATACTACACCTGTAGCACTATCATCTCCCATATTACCAAATACCATGGTTACAACGTTTACTGCAGTTCCATTTGCGATATCTTTTGTAATGTTATTTTTTTCACGATAAACAATTGCTCTTTCCCCCATCCAACTTTTGAAGACTGCCTCAATTGCCAATCCTAATTGTTCGTTAGGGGAATCTGGGAATTTTCTTTTCGTATGTTTTTCACATATTTTCTTGTACTCTGATACAATCTTCTTTAATGATTCTACATTTAGTTGACTATCATCTTTTACTTCTTGTTTAGATTTTGCAGATTCTAACACATGATCAAATTTTTCATCATTTACTCCAAACACGACTTTGCCAAATAATTGGATAAATCTTCGATAAGAATCCCATGCAAAACGTGGATTCTTTGTTTGTGTTGCTAATCCTTCTACTGTTTTTTCATTTAATCCTAAATTCAAAATTGTATCCATCATTCCTGGCATTGATATTGCTGCACCAGATCTTACTGATACGAGTAATGGGTTCTTTGTAGAGTTCCATTTTTTTCCTGTCTTTTTTTCAATTTTTTCAATATTTTTCATCACTGATGGCATGACATCTTTTGGAAGTTTTCTGCTGTTTTCATAATACTTGTTACAAACCTCAGTTGTAATGGTAAATCCTGGAGGTACTGGGAGTTTTAGTCGAGTCATCTCGCTTAATCCTGCACCTTTTCCACCTAGAAGCATTCTTTGTTTACTGTCTGCTTCTTCAAACGCATAAACTGGTTTTGTTTTTGCCATGCAAAATTGCGTAAATTTTTTGGCTTTTTAAACCAATGCCTTGGTAAATTCAGAAATTATTTTGTCCCAATTCTTTGCTTTGATTATGCCACTTGCCACAAGGATCCCTTTTGATCCCAATTCTATAGCCTTTGAAACATCTTCTCCTGAGACAATTCCTGCTCCACAAAGAAGTTTTGTGCTGTTATTTGCACTTTTTACTGCATTTGCAGCCTTTGTGATTAATTCTGGCCTCTCAGTTGATACTGCCTTGCCTGAACCAATTAGTTCTGGAGGCTCTATTGCAATATAATTTGGATTTAGTTTTGCGTACTTTCTTGCTTCTGCCACATCTTTTACACAAACAATTGAAATCATTTTCAATTCTTTTAGTTTTGATACAAGTTTTGTGATCTCTTTTGATGAAATTCTATGTTCACTGTGATTGATTAGCGATCCATTAACTTTAGATTTTTTTAACAATTCTGGAATTACAAAACCTGTTGTACTCCCTACTTTGGCATCATCAACATGTTGTGCAAAAATTGGAATTGAACTGTTTGCTGTGAGCCCAATTAGATGTTGAGGTGGACATATTGCAATTTTCACTTTGAATTTTTTAGATATTTTTTCTGCTGTTTTTACAAATTTGATAATTTTTTCTCCGGAGATTTCTTCATAATTTTTACAGTTAATTACAAACATCTTTCTTTGAACCTTTTTGTATTGTATTTAATCTTTAATTTAACTTCTTAATCTCTTATCGTATATTTTCTTCATAGCTAGAACCGTCATCATCAATGTAATTCCTGCCGCATTTGTTCCAATGATGAAAACATCTTCTACTATCACTCCATAGATTAACCACAAAATCGAACCTATAGAAATGAATATCATTAAGAATTTTGAAACATCTTTTAGCCTCTTTGTTTTGTAGCCTTTGTAGATTTGCTCCACCCATCCAGTTAGAATCAAAATTCCTGCAGATATTCCTAGAATTGTTAGAAATGTTCCATCAACTTCCATTGCGAACACTAATTCCAGAAAAATTCGTCTAGCCCTGTTTGTTTTGGCTTTCCTAAGATTGTATCAAAGTCCAAATCCATTGAGGATGTGATTTGCTCAAGTGTTGATTCCATAAACTCCATGTATTTCTTTGAGTCAATCTCTTCTTTCTTTGCCATTTCCACAGGTTTGACTCCTGGTTTGTTTAGAATTTTTATGTAAGAAATCCTATCGCCTTTCTTTATTTCACGTATAGTTTCAAGTTGTTTTGCTGCACGTATGTGTTGAGGAATTGTTTTTGTATATTCTGATGGTGCTTTGCTGAGCATTACATTGAATGTCAGGTCTTCAAGTGGTATCTCTTTTGCTTCTACTTTTTTACCGCATGTTGCAATTTTTTCAGAAATCTCCTTCTTTGCTTTCTCGAAATCTTCTATTGTTTGAACTTTGGATAACACCTCAAGTAATTCGTAAAATAGTTTTTTGATAAATGGTGGTGTGTGTGATTTTTTTCCTGTTAGGCCTTTGACATCTACTTTACCTTCTTTGGTGACTCCAAGATAGTTTTTCTTTCTGTTACTTAGTACGCAGTATCTGTATGTTTTATCAATCTCTAAATCAACACCATGATCTTTCTTTGCTTGCTCAATTACCATTTGAATTTGTTCTTTAGTTGGGTTTTTGATAAATAATGAATCAGTATCCCCGTAAAGAACCTCAATTCCTGTCGCTTCACATTTTTTGATTGTCTCTAAAATTGTGTGCCTTCCAATTGCAGTTGTAGCTTCTGCTGCAGGTAAGAAATACAATGGGAATATTTCGGCACCCATTACACCGTAACTGGCGTTTAAAATTACCTTAAGTGCTTGACTGACAACTGTATATTGTTGTCTTTGTTCATCAGTCAGAGTCTCTTTTTTTGATAAACTCTTGTAGTAATTTACTCTCAAATCTCTTAACGAACCAATAATCATAGATGTTAGGCCATTTTTCTTTGAACAAGTCCAGTGGTTTGTTCCTGGAACTGCATTTTTCTTGCAATCTTCATGTGGACATCTAACGGTTTCATATGATAGATTTTTGACTTTGATGATGCTTGGATATAGACTTGCAAAGTCCATTACAACTACATCAAAGTGAATTCCTTCTTTTGGCTCAACAACTAGACCTCCTCTGTATTTTTTATCTTTGATAACTGCATCTGACATTACCCCCTCTGATCTTCTTTCAAGCTCTTGTCTTTTTGGAATCAGACAATTTCTTTTTCTATGTTCATAATACAAAAGACTACGAATCCATTGAGATACACCCATTCTTGCAATATCGTCAATTGGCATTCTTCCAATTCTTGAAATAATTACTAGTAATTGCATCAACAATTCGCTGTTAAAGCTTGTAAGTTCGTATGTTAGTAGGGCATCATTGTAACAATAGTTTGCAGTCTGATAGAGTGTTAGCTGGTCAAATTCTAATCCGTAATCTATTTTCTCTTTTCCAAGTAATGCCTTTGAAACTGCATTTAATGAAAAATTTGTATATTTTTGACTAAAGGCATAGATTTGAAATGATCTGTTTGAAAATGTTCTATACAAGTCAAGATGTACGCCTTGCTTGAGTGTTGCAGAATCTCTCATCATGTAAAATGGGTTTTCAGAATTTTTGATTCCAAGTCTCTCTGCTCTGTTATAGAGATATGGTAAATCAAATTCATCCCCGTTGTATGTTACAACAAATGGAAATTCTTTGATTATTTTAAATGCATCATGAATCATCTCTTTTTCTTTGTCTAAATCATAAAATGTCACTTTGATGTTTTGGTCTAACTCGTTTGTACCTTGCTCGGTTCCCTCTGTTTTGAGCACAAAAATTTGATCAAATTGGTCAGAACCTTTCATTCCAATGGCAGTAATCTTCTTTTCAGCAATTTTCGGGTCTGGAATTCTACCAATTTCAGCCTCTACTTCGATATCTACACTGAGTCGCTTTATCTTTGGAATTGGTTGGTTCAGTAAATCTGCCCACTCTGAAACAAATTCTTTAAACCCTTCAGCATCTACCATGCTTTCGCTATCTACTTTGTCCCACAACAAACTCTTTAGAGCAATTTTTACTTCATCTGAAATTTCTAAATTATGTGGTTGTATTTTTCCATCTATGATTTCGTAATATTTTCCAACTACTAGTTTTCTGTCATATAGATAATTTTCATAATATTTGATGTCTGATTCCCATGTTTCAATCACATTCCTGATGCTTTTGTCTCCTGTTGTTCCCCCAATTGCCAGAGGATCTGCAACTGTAATTTTTGACATGTCAATTTCCTTGTCTTTGATCAAATCGTATCTTTGAGTTGTTTTGATTTCTAAGACATCATCTCTTTCTTGAAGAAATTCTAATTCTTCTGGAGCTAATCGTGAATAACAATATGGTTTGTGACCTATCTCATCTTTCCACAAAAATAATTTTTGAGATTCGGGTTCGTAGAATTTTAAAACTGCTGATTTAGAATTATTGTCATATGTTGCAGACACCAACAAAGACGGTGGCATTGATTCAATTTTTTCAGTTTCTTCTAAATTAACTTGCATTTTATCATCCAGAATTGTATTTGTTAACTAACTCTTGAGCCCATTTTGCAATTTTGGATTTATCTAATTGCACAACCTCGACTCCTGCTTCTTTTAACAACTCAAAATCAGTTTCTGGATAAGAGTCAAGACAGACAAATTTTCTAATCCCTATGGTAATTGCCATTTTTGTGCATTCTAGGCATGGGACAAATGTTGTGTATAGTACAGCACCTTCGACTCCTGCTTCGATTCCTAGAATTGCACAGTGCATTATTGCATTGGCTTCTGCGTGATTACAAAGACATCTGTCAAGTGATGCTCCCGCTTCTATCTTTCCCTCCATCCTTAATTGACATCTCTTGCACCCTCCATCAAAACAATTTTTGATTCCCGGCGGTGTACCATTATACCCTGTTGCTAATTGCCTGTGATTTCTAACAATGACTGCTCCTACCTGTCTTGTGATACAGTTTGATCGTAATTTTGCAAGTTCTGCTTGCAACATAAAATACTCATCCCAATTTGGTCTATCAAAAGTACTCAACAACAATTCTGTTTTTCTGTTCAATATATGGATCACGTTAAAATCTAAATCTTTGCGATCAATTTACCTCTGAATTCACACAAACTTCTTTAGCATCTTTTGAACTGTTTCTTTAATGGCAAGTTATACTGCTGAAGTAAGCGCCATACACAAAAAATTCAACAATGCTGTAAAACGAGCAAAGACAAAGAAATCTTTGAACAAAGCTTACAGTGTTCATAAAAAAGCACATGAGCGATTACTCAAAAAGCATCTTCGTGAAGAGATTGCTATGATAAACAAAGCAAAGAAAAGACTAGATTAATTTTCTTTTCTCATTTTTTATTTAGATTTTGAGCCAACTCTAGAAATTTATCAATTATGATTTTTGGTTGAGAATCTGCTAATGCCAACATTGCCCTACCCATTTCTGAAATTATTGCTTGCTGGTCTGGTGTGAGATCTTTTTTAATTAGTTCATATTTTTCTAATTGCTCTTCAACTACTCTCCAATTGGGATCTTTATTCAAAGATTCAAGTAATGATTGAAAATATTCTTCGTTAGGATTCTTCTCGCTCATGAATAGATTGTGCGATAATGGGATAAAAATGGACTTGTTTTTTGAATTTTTGATGAAAAATAATTTTTTCCAGGCACAAATTGCTGTTAATTTGATATCAAATGGTATATCTTTGTCAATGCACAACTACACGAAAGCATAAAATCGATAAATTGTAAATTTCCCTTGTACTTGACTGAATTTATTGAAAGAAAATATGTCAAAAAAGACTCTATTGAAAAACGAGATTATCAGGTAAATCTTGCAAATCAAGCTATATCTGAAAATTGCATTGTTGTTTTGCCAACTGGTCTTGGAAAAACTGCAATTGCATTACAAGTCATTGCTGAATATCTTTCTAAAGGTACTGGTGGCGTGTTGTTTTTGGCACCAACAAGGGTTCTTGTAAATCAGCATTATGAATTTCTAAAAGAAAACTTGACACTGGATGATATCTCTTTAATTACTGGAGAAGATACTATTCAAAAAAGAACAAAACTTTGGAACACCAGTGTAATTTGCGCCACTCCTGAAATTGCAAAAAATGATTTGGATAGAGGAATTGTCTCTTCTAATCAATTTAACTTAGTAATTTTTGATGAAGTACACAGAACTGTTGGAGATTATGCATACTCTGGAATCGCAGAGCGTTTTCTAAACTCTGATGCAAGAATTGTTGGAATGACTGCAACATTGCCAAGTGAAAAAGACAAGGCAACTGAAATTCTAACTAAATTAAAAATTGCCAGTGTTGCAGAGAGAACCGAAAATAGCCCCGATGTCAAACCCTACACCCAAGAAACTAATACTGAATGGATAAATGTCGAACTTCCACCTGAACTAAAATCGATTCAGACATTGTTGAAAATAGCACTTGATCAAAGATATGATACATTACGTGATAACGGTATTAAACTAGCTCAACAACAATCACTTTCTGCCTTATTACGAATTAGACAATTTGTCTTAAACCAGAATAGACGTTCTGCAAAACCACTATTTACTGCAATTCGGATTCATTATGCTTTGAACATATTGGAGGCACATGGCATCACTCCCTTTTTGAAATTTTGTGAGCGTGCAAAGGCCAAAAAAGGTGCAGGAGTAAAGGAACTCTTTGAAATTGACCCAAACTTTACTCGTGCAGTGCAACTTGCAAAAGAGGCACAATCCAAAGGAATTGAACACTCTAAGATTCCTAAACTAAAAGATATCATAGAATCTGTTCCAGGCAAAGCTTTGATTTTTACTAGCTATCGTGACTCTGTTGATTTGATTCACAGTAAGTTAACTGAACTTGGAGTTTCTGCAGGAATCTTGATTGGAAAAGCTGGTGAAACAGGTCTAAAACAAAAAAAGCAGATTGAAACGGTTCAAAAATTCCGCGATGGTCTATTTGATGTTCTAATTGCAACTCGTGTTGGTGAAGAGGGCCTAGATATTGCTGAGGTAAACCAAGTTATCTTTTATGACAATGTCCCTAGTTCTGTTAGATTCATTCAAAGAAGGGGTAGAACTGGAAGAAAAGACACTGGAAAACTAGTTGTGCTAATTGCAAAAAATACTATTGATGAAACATACTATTGGATTGGAAAACGAAAAATGTCTGCATCAAAAGCAATGGGTGATAAAATGACCAAAGTATTGGAAAAAAATCAGGAAGTTACTACTAAAAAAACCGGCCTTGACGCATTTATCTAATTTTTATACTGTTTTGTAATATCTTGAATTATTGCTTGTTTTTTCTGAATAATTTTATTTTTCATCCCTGATTCTAAATGATGTGTACTGGAACTTTTTGCCACAAGCAAATTTTCTAGTCGGATTTCAAATTGGTTTTCTAGAAAGTTTATTGTTCCTTCAAACCCTCCTTCCATCTCCATATTCTCAAATACGTCTTTTGCAAGATTTCTAATGGATTTTTCTAAATAATCTAAAATTTCATCAATCGCTTTTTCTGAAAGTACTGTCATGTCTGTAACTCAATTATCCAAATCTTTTGATAATGTGATATCCGAATTCTGATTTTACTGGCTCTGATGTCTCTCCAACTTGTAACTTGAATGCTGCATCTTCAAAGGGCTTTACCATCATGCCTTTTGTAAAATAGCCTAGATTTCCATCTTTTTTGGCGCTGCCTGAATCAATAGAGAGTTCTTTTGCCAACTTTCCAAATTTTTCTCCACTCTTTAACTTCTCCATAATTGCAAGTGCTTCACTCTGCTTTGAGACAAGAATATGTGAACATTTGATCTTTACACTCATTTGACTTTCTAATCTGATTCTTGACATATGTCTTAAAAATGATGTCTTGCGACATAGTGGTGGACTTAGCATGAGTTTACAGAAGATTCTCTTTGCATTTCTTGCATTATTTTTAATTTCCATACTTGTCCTAAACCAAAATACACTAGCTACGACAAACACAGATGCTCCAATAAACCTTCAATCAATTCCTGGTGATAAAAAAATTATCCTAAGTTGGAATCCTAATCCTGACATCGAGTCACCAGTACATGACTATATAATACAATACAAATTAGATGGTGATTCAACTTGGCTTACTTTTAGTGATGGTACAAGTATTCTAACTACTGCAATTGTAACTAATCTAACAAATGATAAGCTCTATTCCTTTAGAGTGCTAGAAGTAACTTCAATGGGTGTTAGCTCTCCATCTAATGTATCTTATGCAATTCCAATAAAATCTACCCAGACTATCAAAAGTGTTGAAATTGATTCTGTACATCCATCTCCAAAAATTAAAGGAATCGGATTTTACACAATAGATGTTTCTGAAGAAGCAGTATCTGCATTAATTCCATTTGCAGACTATTTCCCATACAGTACTTACAGCGATACACTTGATTTAGAAAATTATGGCAACTATGAAAAACGAGGTCAGTTCTACGAGTTATCTGAAAACACACAAACAATTCAAACCTTCCCTGCAGTAATTAATCAGCCAATCCAAATTCAAGTGAGGCTGTATGATGAGATTGACAGCACAAAAATTGAACATCTGACACTGCGTACTAACTTTAATGGTATTGGTACAGTGGGCCATTCTATTAGTGATACATACATCACATTTGAGAAAGGAAGAACAACTGTTGTAGACCCCAATAACTTCTTTGAATCAGTTGAGGCTAATTATTCCCTAGAAGATGGATGGATGTGGGTAATCTTTGATGTTGTTTTTGCAAAACCTCTAACTTCGGATATAATGTTGCA
>REGK01000052.1 GCA_003702545.1 Candidatus Nitrosopumilus sp. | reverse complement strand
CACCTTTCATCAAGTTATCTGATGCAGATAATGCAATTAATCTATGGTTGTCTTCGTCTAAATCAAATCCTATATCACAAAAGTTTGAACCAACCAAGAATTTTGGATCTGGGAATTTGTATAATCCCTTCTTGTCTCGAATCAATCTTACAAATTTCTCTTCACCATAAGTTTGACGATATAATTTCCACAATTCTTTTTCTGCTACATCTTTTTGCATGAATGTGTGGTTTGTACAAAGAATTCCACGGACAACATCTACTGCGTGTGGACTCATTGAAACATGAATCTTTTTTCCTGCAATTTCACTTAACTCTTGTTCAATCTCACCGGTGTGTCTGTGCTTTGCTGGTTTGTATGGTCTGATGACTCCTGCTCTCATTGCATGTGCAGTTCCTGAACCAGAACCTGCACCTGATGAACCAATCTTAGAATCAACTACAATGTGGTCTGTATCAATAATGTTATTTCGAATTAGTGGTGCAAGTGCTAACATTGATGTTACAGCCATACATCCAGGACATGAAACAAGTTGTGCTTTTTTGATTTCTTCTCTGTGTAATTCTGGTACACCAAAAACTGATTTGTTCAAATAATCTGGATGTGGATGTTCCCAACCATACCATTTGTCATATGCTTCTTGATCATGCAATCTGTAATCTGCACTCAAATCAATAATTTTGACACCTCTATCATACAATGCTTTTACAATTTCAGTTGCAGTTCCATGTGGCACTGCTGTGAAAACTAAATCACATTTGTCAGTTAATTTATCATAATCTAATTCTGAGAAAGTCAGATCGGTAAAACCCTTCAAACTTGGTTGAACTCTGTGGAGATACTCTCCAACGTGTTGTCTTGATGTGACCATAGTAATCTCGACATCTGGGTGGTTAACCAAAAGACGTAGTGTCTCTCCACCTACATATCCTGATGCTCCTACAACACCTACTTTCATGATAAATCTCCTCGTAATGGAGTATAATTTATTTCCTAACGTAGTTTAGGGCAAATTCTACCATTTCTTTTGGTATATTTCGTTGTGCAACTCTTGCTAACCCCTTGAATTCTACTGTATTGTTTACTTCGTGAACAACTAGTCCATTCTTCTCATCTTCCATCATATCGATTCCTAAAATTCCTCCACCCATTGCCTTTGATGCTTTTACTGCCATGTCTTCCATCTCTTTTGTGATCTCACAAAGCTCTGGATCTGCCCCAAGTGCAATGTTTGTCTTGAATCCTCCTGAAGACTTTCTGTACATTGCTGCAACAGGCTCGTCTCCAACAGTAATTACTCGTATATCTCTAGGTGGTCTTTCTACCAACTCTTGCAAATAGTAAATTCTATCATGTGGACTATCAGTAATATCTCTGATTTCTGAAATTGCATCAAAGGTGTCTTTGTCTTTGATTGGCATAACTCCTCTACCCCAACTACCAATCACTGGTTTGATTACTAGTGGATATCCAACTTTTTCTAAATTCTCAGCTGCACTTTCACTTGTAAATGAAAAGTATGTCTTTGGTGATGGAACTCCTGCCTTTTTCAAAAGTAATGTCATGAACATTTTGTTTCCGCAAACACTTGCAACATCAAATTTGTTTAGAACCGGAATGTCCATAAATTCAAGACTTGCAGTAAAATGTAATCCTCTAAAGTAACTTACACATCTTTCTAAAACGACATCTCCCAAATCAAAATCTTCTTTCTTGCTATCTGTATTGACTTGAGTAATTTTTGCATCTAGCATTACCGTATCATGTCCAAGTTCAGCTGCTTCCTTTTGAAGCATCTTTTCTTCCGTTCTTAGACGGTCAAACACAATACAGACTTTTGACATTACTCTCCCCAGTCTTCGCCTACGCTTTCTGCTTCTTTGAGCTCAACATTTGATCCATCTTTTTTAGCGATTTCATAGTCAGCTCCACAATCAGGACAGGAAACAATTTCTCCTACAGCGGCATCGTCTGGGATTTTTAGTGGTGCGTCACATTCTGGGCAGTTCATATTTTTTTTCACCTTTTCTTTTGTAATTTATTAGCTTCTGTTGACTGCATTCCCCATAATTCTACAAATCCTTTGGCCAATCTTTGGTCAAATGTGGATTCTGTGCCATATGTGGCAATCTCGTGACTGTAAAGTGAATTCTTGGACTTTCTTCCAACTACTCTTAGGCTTCCTTTGTAGAGTTTTAGCTTGACTGTTCCTGTAACTGGTTTTTGGGATGCCTCGATAAATCCATCTAAATCTGACTTTAGTGGGTCTTGCCATAATCCTGAATATGCCAAGTATGCCCACTCATCATCAATTATTGATTTGAACTTGTTTTCATGTTTTGTGTGGACCATCTTTTCTAAATCTGAATGTGCCTCAATTAGGCAAGTAGCGGCTGGCGTCTCATAGACTTCACGGGACTTTATTCCAACAACCCTGTCTTCAATATGATCAACGATTCCAACTCCTGCGGCTCCTGCTTTTTTGTTGATGTATTCAATTAGTTTTTGACCATCCATTGTTTTACCGTCAACTGCAACAGGGATTCCTTTGTTGAATTTAATTTCCAAGTATGTTGGCTTGTCTGGCAAGTTCTTTGTCTTTACCCAAATGAATGCATCATCAGGTGGCTCATTGTATGGGTCTTCTAAAACTCCGCCTTCAATTGCACGGCCCCACAAGTTTTGATCAATGCTGAACTTTTTTGCTACAGAATCAATCTTGATTCCGTGTTTCTTTGCAAACTTTAGTTCTGTTACTCTGTCCAAGTTCTTGTCCCGAATTGGTGCAATGATTGGCAGATTGGAACCAGAACGTAGTGTAATATCAAAACGTACTTGGTCGTTTCCTTTTCCTGAACATCCATGAGCTAGTGATGTTACTTTTTCTTTTTTTGCAATCTCTAAAACTTTTTCAGCAATTAGTGGTCTTGCAAGTGCTGTTGCCAGACAATATTTTTTTTGATAAAGTGCATTTGCTTTAATTGATGGGAAAATGTAATCTTTGACAAATTCTTTTCTTGCATCTATGTTGTAGTGTCTTTTTACTCCAAGCTTTTTTGCCTTTGCTGCAATTTTTTTATTATCTTCGCCCTGTCCGACATCTACTGTAACTGTTACAACATCCATGTCATGTTCGTCTTGTAGATACTTTACAACAACTGAAGTGTCTAGTCCTCCAGAGAATGCAAGAATTCCTTTTTGAGTCATAAAACATCTTTTCCGTTGCATTTTGGAATTTATCTTTTGTGATGGGCTTGGTTACAATTTTTCTGGTTGAAAAATTTCTGGCTAGCTTGAGCTAAAATTCGATGATTATTTAACCGCCAAATATAACGCTGTTTTATGAAAATTCGTTCGGTAATTGCCGCAGGAATTGCAGCAATTATCGTGTTTTCTGCACTTGGGGTTGCTCTTAGCTCTAGTGATAATGCATATGAAAATAAAATTCGAATTGCTTACTTTCCAAACATTGGACACGCCATTCCAATTGTAGGGATGGAAAAAGGATTCTTTGCAGAACATCTTGGTGAAGATGTAAAAATTGAAACCAAAGTGTTTGATAGTGGACCTCAAGCAATAGAATCTCTATTTGCAAACTCTATTGACATTGCATATGTTGGTCCCGGACCTGCAATTAACGGATTTTTAAATTCTAATAATCAAAATGTAAAGATTCTTGCTGGTGCTGCAAGCGGTGGTGCTAGTTTCATTGTACATCCTAATTCTGAAATAAACTCTGCAGCTGACTTTGCAGGAAAAAAGATTGCAGCACCTCAGATTGGAAACACTCAAGATGTTTCACTAAGGCATTTTTTGGCTGAAAATCAACTAAAACCAGCTGAGAAAGGTGGAAGTGTTGTTGTGTATAACATCCCAAATCCGGACATCTATACTTTGTTTGTAAAAGGTGACATTGATGGTGCATGGGTTGCTGAACCATGGGCAACAATTTTAGAGACTGAACTAAACGGGAATAGATTATTCCATGAAGAAGACCTTTGGCCTGACAAAGAGTTTGCATCTGTTTTACTAATTGGAAACGTAGATTACATTGACAAAAACAGTGCAGTGTGGGATGATTACATCCGTGCACACCATGAAACACAAATTTGGATTGAAGCAAATCCAATAGAAACTAGAAACGTTTTCAATAATTTTCTTGACTCATACTTGGGCCAATCACTTTCTGATGATGTCGTAGACATTGCATTATCAAACATTATGATAACTGCAGATCCTAAACCAAACTCTGTCGTCTCCTTTGCTGAAAAGGCAGACGCTTTGGGTTATCTTGGAAGAAATGGATATGATTTGTCTGGAATTTTTTACAGCTTTGATACAAATTCTCTAGAGGAGGCCAGCACATAATGACCAAACTAGAGGCCAAAAACATTGTAAAGTACTTTAGCCACGATTCTCACAAACTCAAGGCTCTGGGTGGAGTGGATCTCAAAGTCGAATCTGGTGACTTTGTATGCCTGATTGGACCTTCTGGCTGTGGAAAATCGACATTTTTGCGCATAGTTGCAGGCTTGGAAAAGCCTGATGAGGGTCAGATACTCTTTGATGGCCATCCAGTAAGTGAGACTGGACCTGAAAGAATTATGGTATTTCAAGAAGGTGCATTATTCCCTTGGCTAACAGTGCAAGACAATGTAGAGTTTGGACTAAAGATGGCAGGAATTCCAAAAGAAGAACGCGTAAAGATATCTCACAGATATCTTGACATGATGCAATTAACAAAATTTACTGACTCTTACACTTACCAACTTTCAACTGGAATGAAGCAACGTGTGGCAATAGCTAGAGCACTTGTAATGGATCCTGATGTATTGCTAATGGATGAACCATTTGCCGCACTTGATGCACAAACTCGTGACTTGTTACTAGTTGAGATGCAACTAATCTGGGAGAAGACAAAAAAGACAATTCTATTTGTAACTCACAGTGTTGCAGAAGCTGCAGTACTTGGAACCAAAGTTGCAGTGTTTAGTAACCGTCCATCAACAATCAAAAAAGAAGTTGAAAATGATTTCCCAAGACCTAGAGTTTCTGAAGATGAATCATTATTGAAATTCCAACAAGACTTGTTATCTGAACTAAGACCTGAGGTAAAGAAAAACAAAGAGTGATTGATATGGCAAAAAACTATACTCCTCACAGAATTGCATTTTACATTGCCATTATTGCCATTTGGCAAATAACTGCAATGACTGGACTTTGGCCAGACAACGTTTTTCCATCTCCCTTTGAAGTAGCTGAAGACTTGGCTTATGGTGCAGCTGATGGAAGTCTGTTTTATGGAATAGCAACTAGCATGTGGAGATTGGCAGTTGGACTTGCAATTGCAATTGGTGGCGGTATTGTTTTAGGAATCTTTATGGCAAGAGTCGAAGTTGTCAATCAAACTGTAGGTTCTTTGGTGTTGGGATTGCAATCAATTCCTTCAATTGCCTGGGTACCACTTGCAATTCTTTGGTTTGGTTTGACTGATGCAGGAATCGTCTTTGTCACTGCAATTGGTGCAATCTTTGCCGTAACAATAAACACCTACACTGGCGTCAAGAACATCAATCCTCACTTTATCGAAGCTGCAAGAAACATGGGTGCAAAAGGCAGTCAACTAGTTACTGCCGTACTGATTCCAGCAGCATTCCCATACATGATTTCAGGCTTTAAGCAAGGCTGGGCATTTGCCTGGAGAGGAGTTATTGGTGCTGAAATCCTGTTTTCGTTCCTGGGATTGGGATTTTTGCTTAATGCCGGTCGTTCACTAAACGATGTCTCTCAAGTAATTGCCATAATGCTTGTTATCATGGGAATTGGTCTTGCAGTTGATGGAGTTGTATTTAAGAAACTTGAAGACAAAGTAATGTCTAGATGGGGATTACGATA
>REGK01000023.1 GCA_003702545.1 Candidatus Nitrosopumilus sp. | reverse complement strand
TGTTGTAGACCCCAATAACTTCTTTGAATCAGTTGAGGCTAATTATTCCCTAGAAGATGGATGGATGTGGGTAATCTTTGATGTTGTTTTTGCAAAACCTCTAACTTCGGATATAATGTTGCAGACATGGCATGAAAATAGAGTTCCAAATTATTCAATAATTAAAAACGCATGGCAAATATCTGAATCAAAGATAGTGGGTACCCCTGATCCAATAGGTATGACTGCAGAAGTAGAAATCTCTCACAATTCTTCCTCACCAACATGCAAGACGACTGATTCTTGTTTCTATCCATCTAATGCTGAAATCTTGGTAGGTGGAATTGTTACATGGACAAACGATAACTCTTACCTACACTCTATAACTAGTGGAACTCCTCTAACAGGTCATGATAATAGATTTGCAGGATATGTCTCCCCTGGACTAACATTCCAACAAAAATTCACAACTTCTGGAATATTCACATACTATTGTGTGATTCATCCTTGGGCTATGGGTCAAGTTACTGTATATGATGAAGATGGCGCCAAACCAACTCCAACTGATCCATCCAAACCTCCAATCTTAGTTGCTACAACTACCCAAAACGGCTCTCTAATGATTGAAAATGAACAAAATGTAGTTTTTGCTAATCGTGATTTGAGAGTAATAGTGTCAGGACATATCCAAGATGTAACAAAAAGCAAATCCGTAGAGATTACAATAACTAGACCTGATGGAACAACTAGCAATCTAAGTACATACACAAATGAACGAGGATACTATTCTACTCCAGTACAACTAGATACAAAATGGAAGGGTGGTGATTATAGTATCTCTACATCATACAGGGGAGCAGAGCTTGGATCCATTACATTTCATGTAAGTGATCACTGAAATTATAATTAATTTTTCAAAATACAGTGATTCTTGATTTACAATTTTTCAAAAACAATGGTATTACCAGCATTCATGACAAATCATATTGTTCAAACATTTGAAAATAATGAAACTGTTTTTCTATATCTCATTTCATAATTCTTTGTGCACTGTAATGGTTCTTGTAAGAAATACAAGGCAACAAGTACCAGTGTTGATGGTGGTAGGTATGAACTGGGACAAAAGAGATGCCCTGAATGTGAATTCTTCATTAACTGGGAAGGATTATGGTGTCCTTGCTGTGGACGTTTACTAAGAACAAAACCCAGAGCAAAAAAACTAAAGAGTAAAAGAAAATAAAATTCCCATTTAACTGTCGCACAATATCAGTTTGTATTCATGCCCCAACTACTTTTGTTATTTGGAATGATTTTTAGAAATGGTGCTTCATTTTCACACCAAGGATCTCGTCTAACCCATTCAAACTTTTCATGGAATATTTTGTAAAATTTTTGAAATTCTTCTCCGTTTTCTATAATCTCTGCTCTTCCTTGAATTACTATGGCCTTGTGTTCTCCTGATTTGTAAATATCAATTACGACACTTGTGTTTGGATTTGTTTTTAGATTCTTGAAAGTTCGTGTCTCATAATCTGTTGCAATAATAATTGCGTTTTCAAATAATACAAAAGATACAGGTTTTACGTGTGGAATGTCTTCATGGGATGTTGCTATTCTGGCTTCCTCTAATGAATTGAGAAACTCTGTTTCTTTTTCACTAAATTCTATCAATTAAAAATCCGTTCTCTAATCTCTGGAATGTGCTTGTACACTATATCTCTCACTTTGATTTGATCTTCTGGTGTTGGCATTTCTTTTTGTGCACTAAGTATTGCTCCACTCATTCCTAATGCCATGCCCATGACAATTCCATAAACAAACTCTTTTGGGTCTTCTACTTTCAGAACTTCTTTGTTTTCTTTTATTTCATCTAGATATGCTGGAATTGTTGCTACAGCCCCGTTGATTGTTTGAACTATTAGTGCCTCTAATTGTTCTTCACTCATGTTTTTTGTCATTCGATTTTCCTAATAAATCTGCACCTAAGATTTTTAATTCAGAACTATTGACAGTTTACATGTTCTCATTTTTTACTACAAATGAAGCAAATGAAGCACTTCCTGATGTGATTAAAAAATATGAATATGCTTTGGCAAAACAAAATGAAGTAAAAAAACTTGAACAACAATTGCAAATGAGCATGTCTACAACTAATTCATTTGAAGAATATGTAACTCTAAAACAAAAACTAAACTCTGCAATTACCAAATTCTATGAATCAGTTGAAATTCTTGAAAATACTGGAGTTGTTGTGAAAAGTATAGATCAGGGATTACTTGACTTTCCTTCCAAAAGATTTGATGATGAAGTTTGGTTATGTTGGAAGTATGGTGAAACTGAAATAAAATTCTGGCATGAAAAAGACTCTGGATTTATGGGCAGAAAACCTATTGAAGTAAGTGATGAATCTCTAGTGTGATTTTCTTAATTTTACAACTCTAGTCTCTTCTTTTCTTATCTCTACAAATTCCACAAAGATAATTTCTCTTAAAATTCTCCAATTCCTTCTGAAATTCTTGTGTTTGATAGTATGATGCCCCTGTTTGAAGACCTCCTGGCACCTTTTTACCGCAATTATTACATGTAATTTCTTCTTCAAATTTTACCTTCTTTTCATTTTCTAGAACTCTTCCAATAATCACAATTGGAGATGGTTGATTTTTTTAATAAATTATGACCTAAAGCCTAATCTCATGAATATTATATTGAAAAATCATATCATTCATGATGCTCTCAGTATGGTTCAGAGTAATTAGAATTCGATTTCTTTTGGCATCTGTAATTGCTGTCTCTGTTGGTCTTGCTCTTAATTGGTGGCAAAATTCAACCATTGAACCCTTTGATGCACTTTTGACTTTTGGAGGGGTTATGGCACTTCATGCTAGTGTTGATTTACTAAATGATTTTTGGGATTTTAAACGTGGTATTGATACAAAGACTCCTAAAACAAAGATGAGTGGAGGTACTGGTGTACTTCCTGAGGGATTACTCAAACCATCTAGTGTCTATCGTGCAGGAATTGCATTTTTGGTAATTGGTTCTGCAATAGGTGCATACTTTGTAATTACTGATGGAATAATTATTGCAGTTATCCTGGGATTTGCAATACTTTCCATCTACTTTTACTCTACAAAAATTGTTGATTCTGGATTGGGGGAATTTTTTGTTGCAGTAAAAGGATCTATGATTGTCCTTGGTACATTTTTTATTCAATCTGGACAAATAACTCTAGAATCCATTCTTGCAGGAATTGTTGTGGGTTCCCTGTCCTCTTTGGTTTTGTTCATTGCATCATTTCCAGATCATGATGCAGACAAGTCAAAAGGAAGAAAGACACTGGTCATTGCAGTTGGAAAACAAAAGGCAACAAAACTATTTTGGATATTTCCGCTTGTCTCTTATGGTGCTATAATTCTTGGCGTGTCTTTGAATTTGTTTCCCATAATCACTTTGATTACATTTCTCAGTATTCCACTTATGTTCAAATCTGGATTTGGTTTAAAGAAAACTTTTGATTCTGTTGAAAAACTGGTCCCTTACATGTCTTCTACGTTGATGTTTAGTCGTATTACTGGTGCATTATTCGTTCTAAGTTTTATAATCGGAATCACGGTCTAAACATAAATTTAGTAAAAATTGTCTTAAAACATGATTTCTGGATTTGCAACTCCTGAAGGAACTAAAAAATTTGCTCAAAATTCAGACGTAAATCAAGATAATTTCAAAGAATTTGAGAATCTGACTTTATCAAATGTTGGAATTGGAACCTATCTTGGTGATCCTGATGCCAGAACTGATCAACTAGTTTCTGAAGCAGTAAAACAATCCATATTGTCTGGTGTGAATGTAGTTGATACTGCCATCAATTATCGGGCCCAAAAAGCAGAGCGTTCTGTAGGACAGGCAATTTCTGAATTAATTCAAGAAAATAACATTACCCGTGATCAAATCTTTGTCTCAACTAAAAATGGGTATGTGACAAATGATGGTGATGTTCAGTTAGGCTTTTGGGAATATGTAAAACAAGAGTATACTGACAAAGGAGTTGTCAAAGAAGGGGATATCACTTCTGGATATCACTGCATGACTTCTACGTATCTTTCAGATCAATTAGATCGAAGTTTAAAAAATCTTGATTTAGAATGTGTTGATTTAATGTATCTTCATAATGGAATTGAAGGTCAAATCAAAGATGTTTCAAAAGAGCAATTTCTAAAAAATTTAGAATCTGTTTTTGAACTATATGAACAAAAACGTGATGAAGGGAAAATCAAATTTTACGGAATGGCTACTTGGGAATGCTTCAGAGTTCCAACTGATAATCCACAATATCTTTCATTAGAAGACATTGTAAACATGGCAAAAAAAACAGGTGGTGAAAATCACGGATTCAAGTTTATTCAATTACCATTCAATCTGTATTATGATCAGGCATTGCTTGGCAAAACTCAAACCATTCAAAACAATCCTGTTTCTGTTTTAGAATCTGCAACAAGATTGGGAATTGGTGTTTTTACAAGCGTTCCATTAATGCAAGGTCGTCTACTGCAACCTGGAGTAATGCCTGAATTTAGTGATTTGAAACCATCTCTGAGAGCATTGCAGTTTATTCGCTCATCTCCTGGAGTAATTGCCCCACTTGTCGGTCAAAAATCTACAGAACACGTCACTGAAAATTTAGAAGTAATGAAAATTCCTCCTTATTCTGATGAAGAATTTCTTGGCCTTGTAAAGAAGCTCACATCCTGAGTGTTCATCATATCAAATTCAAAATTTTATAAAAAGCTAATAAGTGGGCGATCTCTGAGGGAGAACGCATGTCTGGTAAGATTTATGATTACTCCAAAATTTGTGATTCCATTATATCTGCTGACCCTAAAATTAGATTTGCTGGAGTAATTAATGAAAGAGGCCGATTGGTTGCAGGTGGAATGAAACCAAACGTTGAACCTTTGGAAAGTGAAAAAGATGATGAGATGATTTTCATGGAACTTGCTTTGCGTGTTAAAATGAGAAGAGAGTTTGACAAACAACTAGGAACTGTAAACTTTGCATTGGCTTCTCGTCAAAGAGCATTGGCAATTAGTGTTCCAATCAATGAAGATATTTTGTATGTTGCAGCAGAACCTGATTCTGACTATGCAACTCTTCCAAAAAAAATCCTTGAAATTGTTAACGCCTAGTATTACCTTTTAGTGAATGTATAAATAGAATTTACAGAAGAAAAAATTGTGCCAGTAGATCCTGTTTGCGGAATTGAACTTGATGAAGAATTAGCACTATTACATGAACATGATGGCAAAAAATTTTACTTTTGTTGTAATGGATGCAGAAGAATATTCATCAAAAAACCTCGTAAATACAAATAGTATCAGATAGGAAAGGCTCCACACATTCTACAAAATTTTGAATTTTCAACTGTGTGTTTACAATATGGACAAACAGTTTTTGCGTCCTTATCTGCTGGTGAGCCATATAATTTCTTAAAAATTTCATAGTAATGCATTGACTCTCTGGTTCTAATAATCACGTCATCTTCTTTTTCAACTGTTAATTTCTTTTCCACATACTTTTCTTCTTCGATAATTGATTCAAACAGATTTGTTAATCCTGAGGTTCCTGAACCCTCTTGCATGGGGGATTTTTCTCTCCAAACAATTTGTTCTGGAATGTGATCTTTGAATGTTTTACGCAATATCCATTTTCCGTACCGCTTCCCATTTTCTTCTTTTACCTTCAAATTTGCAGGAATTTTTTTTGCCAGACTGATTATTTTCTTACTTAGAAATGGTGATTCTATCTTGATTCCTAATGCTTTCCCAATTTCCTGCGTTGGAAAGTGCATAATTGAGCACACCCTATTGATCTCAGATTCTAACTCTTTTTCTGATTTGTGTACTAGGAAATTATATCCTGCAAATAGTTCATCTGCACCATCCCCTGTTATGATTGATTTTTGTCCGTTATCTTTTGCCCATTTTATGGCAAGATACATGACAACATTATTTCTGATTTCAATGTCATTGAAATTTTTTAGAATTTTTATTGTCTGTTCAACTGCTTCAAGAATCTCTGCAGTTTTTACATTGTAGATCGTTAGCGGTAGTTTCATTTCTTTTGAAACTAATTGGCAATATGTTAGATCTGTTGAAACAAAGTCTTCTGCGATTATTGCTAAGGTATTTGGTTTTTTGTCTTTAAGAAAATATGCAATAATAGAACTATCTAGTCCTCCTGATAGGGAAATTAAATTTGATTTGCAGGAATTACATGATTCTTTTAGTTCATGATAAAGTTCCTTGGAGACATCATCCAATGTAAAACAGTTCATTTTGAAATTAAAATAGATATGCCTGATGTTATGTTATTTGGCTGGACTAATTTCTGCAAACTTTAAATCCATTATGCAATACCCCTGAGTTAATGCTACTTCCTGCTGAAATTGAATCTAAAACTCTAATTCCTGCATTACGTGCAATTCTTGCAAAAAAATTAGCAGAAGATCACAACATTAGAGAAGATGAAATTTCTAAAATGCTTGGCGTTACACAAGCAGCAGTTAGCAATTACATTAGAGGCACCAGAGGGGATCCATCTTTGATTGCAAAACTCTTAGCTGAAAAACAAGTTTCAGATATGATTGATGAGCTCAGCGAAAATCTTTCATCTGACATGGCATATACTCCGTCAAGCCTATCAAAATTCATTGGATTATGTAACTATATCAAATCAAGTTTGTTGATTTGTGAGATACATCATAACTTGGAGTCTGACATTGATGAGCAAGTTTGCAAGGAATGTGAAAACATGCTCCTAAAAGGCCCAGGTAGTGTCTACTAAATTTTAACCAGAATAATTTCTATAGTTGATGTCATTCTTCCAATACCTGCTGCTGCATCCGTGTCAAGAGTAATTTTTTCAACTTTAGAATTTCCATTTAGCATCTTCTCTGTAATGATATTTGCAACCGCCACTGCATTTGGTATAGAGTTTCCCTTTGATTTGATTATGACTTTTTTAGTATTTCCTAGTGTTGATAGGACATCCAACGCAGATTGCATTACAGGATCATTTCCAATATACACTATAGTTCCATCAGACTTTTCGGTCTGCTCTTGACCATGCGGTTCACGTGTCTCGTCTCTGAGCATTATTCAACAATCAGCAATTTTGTCTTCTTTTAAGTTTTATCGACCAATGATTCATTTTTCAAAATAGTCGATAGGAATATTCTGATAATCTCCGTTTGGAAGAACTCTTCTAATTGTGATTGGGATCACTCTTTGTTCTAATTCTTCCATTGAAATATCCAAAGATATTCTTGCAGTTTTTGGAATTGGGATAAATGGTGGTGCTCCTAGAGACAACTGCAATGCTCTTGCACCCATAATTCTTGCCTTTTCAAATCTAGTTAGTGTTGGTGGGCCAATTGTAATCTTGTTTTTCTCACAAGGGATCTCTACTGGATCGTGTTCTTCTATATTTTCAACAATCTCTCTGCTTTCAATCTCTTTGATCTTCTTTTCAAGATCATCTTGTTCTTTTTCAGTTAATGGTTCTGCATCAACTTTTTTCTCAATTAGTTTTCGATAAGTCTCAAGTGCTTTGTTTAGTCCTGCGTTGGTCTCAACTTCTGGTTCAGCAACCTCTTCAGTTGCGTGAATTTCATCTTTGGCGACTTCTACAACTTCAGTATTATTAGCATCAGACAAGTACCGAGATTTTCTTAAAACGTTATATAATCTAATCATTTTAAACTACGAATTGAGCACTTCATCTGTATCTAAAAAACAACTAATTTTGGAAATTAGGGGAAAAGCAAAAATCTCCTGTGATCTTAAACGACATTTGTCCCCCAGAACTGTTGGGACAATTATGAGATCATTGCCATTAGAAGGCCATGCACACCTTTTAGGAAAAAGTATTGTTTACTTTGAAACCTCTGTTGACTCTGGTATAGAAAGGGCAAGATCCGAATTCAAAAAAGGAGATGTTGCATTCTTACCTTCATCTGGTAGTTTTTGTTTTTTTACAAATGATGTAGAGTCTGCAAAAACAATGACTCCTATTGGAAAGCTATCTGATAACATTGATGCATTAAAGGATGTTAAATCTGGAGATGTGTTATGTATCTATGAAGAAACTGCTTGATACAAATGATGTCCTGAATAACCGCCAACTTTTTTGACAATTCCTTTCTCTGCAGATTCTCTTAGGAATTTGTTTGCAGCAGAAATTTTTACACCTGTTTGTCTTGCCATTTCTTGAACTGTAATTACTTTGGCGTTCTGGATGATCTTCATTGCTTGTTGTTCGTTAACCATTACTGTGATCTCTGCTTTCTTTGGACCGCCTTCACCTTTGTCTTTCTTACCTTTCTTGGAGTCTTTTGAACTAGATGATGTGTCTTTTTTTGCAGTAGTTGGTTTTTTTGCTCCACCCATATTCTGAGAAAAAAATATTCCTCTTATAAACGATGAACCTAGAATTTCATTGATTGTTAGTTCTCAACTATAAATAACATCTTGGATTAGATATGATATGGGTGTAGTATCAAAAGGTGCAAAATGTAATGTTGATGGATGTGACAATGATGGCGCCCGTTCACTAAATACAACCAAAGTTGAAAACGCTGGCTTGCGAGTTAATTCAGCAGGCAAAAAAACTGTACTCTGCAAAGAACATTACAAAGAATACAAAAAGGAATCTAAAGATGACCGCGAACTAGAGCGCGCTAGATTTGATAGGTTTTAGTTTTCCTTCTTAGCCTTTCTTTTGTTTGATGGTTTTTTGAAATAATCCTTGCTCAGTTTATCGTACATTTTGTCTAATTTCTTGTATATTCTCTTTGGCTTGCGTGTCTTTTGATTGCTTAGAACATACAATGCAAGTATTGGAAATGCGATTGTGGCATCTGCATATACTGTAACCATTCCGTTATGTGCATCTTGTACCTTACCCCAACTTTTTCCTTCTTGGAGTGTGGCGCCTGATAGTCCTCCTGTATCTGGTCTTGCATCAGTAATTTGTATGATGTAATCTTGTCCTCCATCATTTCTTCTTAAAATCTGGTCTAACAATGGACCTGTTTGCTGAGCCGTATTCTTTGGAACACCTCCTCCTAGTTCCAAAATACCTGATTTTTTAGAATCATAAAGAATTGCTGCTTGTTCAATTATTTCTCTTACAAAGTCTAAACTGTATGTCTTGTCTTGTAATCTGTGAACTGCAAGATTCAAAGCTAGTGAGGAATCTTTCATAGTTGAAATGTATACTGGAACATCATACTCGTATGCTGTTGTAATGAAACTTTTCTCTGGATGTTTTGCCTTTTCTTTACTAATCTTGCCCATCAAATTACAAAATTCTGCAGTGGTAAACGGTTTGTCTGTAAACTCATCTTCAAACATTTTTTGTATTACTTGGTCCTCAGCTTCTAGTGTTTCATAGAATTTGATATAGACATCTCTAATTCTGACAATCTCATTTTCGTACAATTTCATGTCGTCTACATTAAAACTTCCTTGTTTTACTGGTAGTCCCCATGCAAAGTGATCTTCATGATATACATTTGCGCCTGTAGTGATTATCCAATCTACAAACCCTCTTTCAATTAATGTCTTGATTATTCCGCCAAAACCCACTGGTGTCATTGCACCTGAAACTGTAAGACAGATTGTTGCATTCTCTTTGATCATTTTTGCGTAAAGTTTTGCAGCTTCGCCTAGTTGTCTACCGTTGAATCCTGAACTTGCAAAGACATTGACTAAATCTTCAATGGTCATTTTTGGATCTAGTTTGATGTGCGGAATATCTTTACCATGGAATTTGTGTGGGTCCACACTCGAAAAACTATTTCTGCTGTAAATAATACTTGCGTAAACTTGGTGAAAATATTACTTAATTAGGAATGTTATCAAAATAAAATCAAATGGATATCGTTGACTTGCATGATCCTCAGAGAGTAAATAGAACTCCTGACGAAACTATGACTTTACTCTCTTCAGGAAATTTCATTCAAGATGAATTCAAAATATCTACTGTTGAACTACGTCTCTATCTTGAAAATACTGATGAAAAGTTAGGGGATTACTCTCTAATCACATCATTTGTTGAAACTGACAAGGGAACAGTTGAGATGGTTTATGATGAAGGGTATCGTGGCCAGGACTCTTTGAAGAGAGCATCCGAATTTCTTACATCTAATTTGGGGATATCTGGCTTGATTTTACGCTCAGTAATTTCACTTCGTGGTAAAACATCCTAAAAAAATAGAATCGCTCCACCAAACACTTATTTCAATTATCTTTTCTGTTTGAAATTATGCGAATACTGCAACTACACTGTGATAGCATAGAATACACTCCTACAAAAAAAGAGATCAAATCCGCAGAAGAAATTGAAAATCCTCAAACCCAGAAACTAGAGGAGATCGTAGTTGCATTTGTCGCAATTGAAGATGGCGATGATTCATCTGTTGCAAAAAATGCAATATCTCAGATAAAAAACTCAATGGAAAAAATTGGATGCAAAAAATTATTGTTATATCCTTATGCTCATCTTAGCTCAAATCTTGCAAAACCTTCTACTGCAATGTCTTTGCTAAATGAAATGGAATCTGAAGCATCAGATCTCGAAGTATCACATTCTCCCTTTGGTTGGACAAAGTCTTACAAAGTCCAAGTAAAGGGACATCCTTTAGCTGAGAGCTCCAAAGTAGTCACAAAAGACTCTGCCGCTGCAAAAGATGATGACGAAGACACATCTGATGCATTAAAAGGAGAATCCACTATTCGTTCTTACTGGAAAATCATGTCTCCTGATGGAACAATGACTAACATTGGGGATTTTGATTTCTCTAATCATAAAAAATTAGAAGTTTTAGCAAAATACGAATCTGCAAAACAACGTCAAGTAGATGAACCTCCACCCCATGTAGCACTAATGAAAAAACTTGCAATTGCAGACTATGAACCTGCATCTGATTCTGGAAACATGAGATTCTTTCCAAATGGACGTTTGATGAAATCTCTAATTGAGAGATATGTTACTGATAGAGTAAAAGAGTATGGAGGTTATGAGGTTGAAACTCCAATCATGTATGATTCTGAACACCCAAGTATGGTTAGTTACTTTAATCGATTCCCTGCTAGACAATACAATATTGATTCAGAAGGCAAGAAACTCTTTTTGAGATTTGCAGCATGCTTTGGCCAATTCCTTATGGCAAATCAATTTCAAATGTCTTACAAGAATTTACCTTACAAACTCTATGAACTGACTAGATACAGCTTTAGACGTGAGCAATCAGGAGAGCTTGTTGGCCTGAGAAGACTTCGTGCCTTTACAATGCCTGATTGTCATGCATTTTGTAAAGATATTCCGCAAGCCGTAGATGAAATTAAGGTTAGATTTGATTTATCTCAAAGTGTTCTAAAAGAACTGGGAATTGATCAATCTGATTATGATATGGCAATTAGATTTACTGAGGACTTTTACAATGAAAACAAATCTTCTATTGAAGAACTAGTCAAGAAACATGGTAGACCTGTCTTAGTTGAGATGTGGAAAGAAAAATTCTTTTACTTTGTTCTAAAGTGGGAATTTAACTTTATTGATAATTTAGGAAAGGCATCTGCATTATCTACTGATCAAATTGATGTTGAAAATGGTAATCGTTATGGAATTGAGTTTGTAGATGAGAACAACACTGCACAACATCCAATTATCTTACACAACTCTCCTAGTGGTGCAATTGAGAGAATAATCTATGCATTATTAGAAAAAGCAGCAGCTGATTCTAAAAAAGGAATAAAACCACAGCTTCCATTATGGCTTGCACCAACACAAATTCGAATAATTCCTCTAAAAGAAGAATTTTATGAGTACTGCAATGATTTGTGTGATAAAATATCTGCCCAAAATGTTCGTGTTGATGTTGATGACAGAAATGAAAGCATTGGTAAAAGAATTCGTGAAGCAGAAAAAGAATGGATTCAATACATTTTGGTAATTGGTGAAAAAGAAGCAGGCTCTGAGAATCTTAGTATTCGTGATAGACAAACTGGAGATGTACGAGAAGTGCCCTTTGATGCTTTTATGGATGAAATTCATGAACAAACTTTAGACAAACCATTTACTGGACTAAACCAATCCCAACACCTCTCAAAGAGACCCCAACTAATGGTGTAGACTATGAGTTTTCTTGATTTGTACATGAACAAAAATCCCATGATTACTGCATCTGATGATGATTCTGAACCTGTCGCAACTGTGTTTGGAATTCCTTTTGATGCTACTCACTCTTACAAACCAGGTTGCAGATTTGGTCCTGATGCAATTAGGGATTCGTTTAACAACATTGAGGTATTTCACCCTCAACTTTCTGTAGACTTGGAGACTGTAAACATTGAGGATTTGGGAAATACACGTCATACAGTAGTTGCATCTGAAATGATTGACATGGTAAAAAAAATTACAACTGAACTTGTTGCAAAGAAAAGGCAATTGTTCATTTTAGGTGGAGAGCACTCTATCACATATGGCACATACACTAGTTTTCCCAAAGATACTGGTTATGTTGTATTTGATGCACATTATGATCTAAGAGATGAGTTTGCTGACATTAAACTAAGCCATGCATCATATCTTAGACGTGTTGTTGAAGAGAGAGGTGCTGAAAATATTCTCCATGTTGGCGCTCGTGCGTTTGTTCAAGAAGAACTGGAATTTTTAACTGAACACAAAATCAAAACAATTTCAGAAAAAGAGATTCGTGATGGAAAAGGTCCGCAATTACTAAAAGATCATGTCTCAACATTTGATACAATTTATTCTAGCTTTGATCTTGATGTGCTTGATCCTGCATATGCTCCTGGAGTTGGAAATCCTGAAGCAGTTGGCATTACATCTAGAGAATTATTTGACATGATTTACGCATTTCAAGAAACCAAAGTAATCGGTGCTGATATTGTTGAATTAAACCCCTATCATGATAATGGTGCAACTGCGTCTCTTGCAGCAAAGATAATGTCTACCCTTATTGCAATCAATCTATCTCAAAATCAATAAATTTCAAAAAAATTGACCATGATTTACCTAATTTTTACTCCTGCTCACTTTATTAGCTAGTACTGCTGGGGTTATCACGTGCTAAACAATCTCCGAGATTCACTCAAACCTACTCTTGAAAAGATTGGTAAAGGATTTGCAACTACTGGACTGTCTCCTAATTTTTGGACTGCAGTTGGATTAGGTATTGCATTTCTCTCTGCAATAGTGTATGGATTGGGAATTGAATTTGGATTAATTATCGGCGGTATCTTGTTACTTGTTTCAGGATTCTTTGATATGGTGGATGGTCAAGTAGCACGAGTTACTGGTAAGACATCTCAAAAGGGCTCGTATCTTGATTCAATGTTTGATAAAATTGCAGAGACTGCAATATTTTTGGGAATTTTGGTTGGAGGATATGCTGAACCATATTTAGTATTACTTGCAATTACTTTGTCGCTATTGGTAAGTTATGCTAGAGCAAAATCTGATGCAATCAATGTAAAACTACAAGGTGTAGGAATTGGTGAGCGTGCAGAAAGATTACTTGTAATTGCAATTATTGGTATGATTGGATTTATGGATATTGCAGTAATAATTGTAGTAATAATTGCTGCAATAACTCTAGTTCAAAGAATGATTGTTACTGCAAAAAACATCAAAGAATAAGACTATCGTAGTTTTCCACGTTTTCTTCTATTGTCTGCAGATCTAATTTTTAGAATCTTAAAGTGAATTGCACATGAAATACAGTACCATTTTAGAACTGTAGGTGATGCAATGTATGCACCTTGTGCACGTAGTTCTTTTGCTAATGTGTGTTCGACTAGGTTTAATCTGGATGTAACTTTTTTTGCCTTGTCTTTTGGAACGGTTTGTCCGCAGTTTGTACATTGTACAACACCTGAAGATCCTTTTCCTCCTTTTGTACGACCTCTACTTGCACGCTTAAGTGGCATGTCTGTAAACTGATTTACCTACTTATATTCTTGTGGCCATTTTTGAAATTTTATTGGGTTTGTGGCTAAAAATGAACCAAAAATACTTCATGTTTTAATTCTAGATCGTGTAATTCAATTTAGAGAATATGCGTGGTCTTTGTCATAGTTGCTATAGCTCTGGAGTAGAATTATTCATGCTAAAGGGTAAGATTCTCTGTAAAACTTGTCTTGATAAAAACAATGCAAAAAACTAAATCTATACTATGTAAAACCAAGAGAAATGAAATTAGCCATTTTTGCTCACTGCGCAATTGACACGATATCTATTGGCGATAACCACTATGAGCAGATTGGTGGCTCTGCGTGTTATTGTGGATTAACTGCAAGAGAATTCAAATTCGATGTTGACTTGTATACCAAGTTTGGAAATGATTTTCCAAAACAGTATCTTTCAGATAACAAAATAAATCTCATAAATGCCGAATCTTCTAAAAACACTACAAAATTTGCAATATCTATTACTGGTGCTGATAGAACTCTAAAACTTGAAAACCAATGCGACCCAATTGAATACTCCAATACTAAAGCAGATGGTCACCTTATTAGTCCAATTTACCATGAAATTACAAATGATACGCTAAAACAAATCAAAAATGATTCAAACTTTTTGTTTGTTGATCCCCAGGGATTTCTCAGAGAAAAAGATTCTGATAATAATGTCTTTTTGCAAAAAAATGATATTGACTTGTCTGGTGTTGATGCAATCAAAGTAAATCCCGAAGAAGCACAACAACTTGTTAGTGGAACTCATGATGAGATGATGGTTGCACTGCAGAAAAAAGGGGTCGAATATGTACTACTTACAAACAAAACAGAAGTTTCCTTATTGGTAAAAGACAAAGTGTATTCTATCACTCTCCCAAACAAAGAGATTCATGACACAACAGGGATTGGGGATATTTTTTGTGCTGCATTTTGTTGTACTATGCTAAAAGAGAAAGACTATCTTTGGGCCCTGTGTTTTGCTGGAGGTGCTGCTCAGGCTGCACTTGATTCAAAAGATGTCGGATTACAAAAAATTCCTCGTAAAGGATCTATACAAAACAATGCATCTTATTTTTATAATCTGGTAAAGTTCAGAGATTTGTAGATAATAAAAATGAATTATGGAATTAGCATTACTCCAATTCCAATTATAGACAGCACACCAATTAAGAATACTGCCCTTTGCCTATGATCTTCTCTTAATCTTTTCTCGCTGATCACAAAGTCATTTAGTTGATTTTTTGATTTAAACTCCCGTATCATAGTTTTGTAAAAACAAATTACACTACTATTTATGCAACTGAGATTTTTCCACAAAGAATACATCCACTTAAGAGAACTGATAAACGTAAGAAAATTGATGAATTTGAGCCTAAAAAATGTGGATTGAATTTGGGTTCTGTTAAACTTGCCAAATAATGTTTTATTGAACCATTTCAAATGTTTACTCTATGCAAATAGGCATCTATGGTTCTGGAACTACAAGTAATGCTGCCAAAACTGTAAAAAAAATACTTGATGATGCTGGAATCAAATCATTTCCCATCACAAAATCAAAGAGCAAACCTGCTGATTGTGTTATAGTTTTAGGTGGTGATAAGGGGGTGCGTAACTACTTTCATAGAACCTTTGACTCTACTTTGCCTATTTTGGGCATCAGTGAAGGTGAGACAAGTGGATTTTTGGCACAAATTGATCTTAAAGAATTTGCATCATATGTCGACATTCTAAAAAAACAAAAATTTACAATTGAAGAAGTTCCTAGACTCGGTGTAAAGATAGATGGAAAAAATGTTTATCCTGTACTTAACGATGTAGCTGTCTTTTCTTCTCGAAGTGCAATGTTGATGGAGCATACTTTACGTGTCAATGGTGAAGAAGTATGGCACGACAATAGTGATGGTATCATTGTCTCAACTCCTATAGGTTCTTCAGCTTATTCCATGTCTGCTGGTGGACCTGTATTGTTTCAAGATTCTGCAGTCTTTGAAATCATATCTGTAAACTCTCTTGATGTTACAAGAAGACCAATCATTGTATCTAATGATAGTTCAATTGAGATTGATGACATCTCTGCAAGACTACACTGTGAAGTAGTACTTGATGGTCTTGACAGATACAAGGTAAACAAAACTGTTGAATGTACACAGTTCTTCCCTCCTGCTAAAATAATTCGTCTAAAAAAGGACTCTACTGCCATCTCTGCTCTGGCAAAAAAAGTGCATTTGGCAGAAGAACTACTCAGTATGCCTCCAAGCTCCAAACTGCTACTGAAGACCTTGGAATATGAGGGTGCATTGACTCAAAAAGACTTGGCAAACAAAACCTTACTTCCAGACAGAACCGTCAGATTGGCTCTGAGTCATTTATTGAAGAAGGGATATGTAAAAAAGAAGGTTTCCATTCGTGACGCTAGACAGAAAATTTACGAAATCTCTAAAATTGAATAAATCTATTTTTCAGATGCTGCTTTGACAAAAGCTGCAAATGCTTCTTCAGGAAATCCTGGTCTACTGTTAAATTCTGGGTGGAATTGTACTCCTAGATAGAATTTGTGACTTGGGATCTCTAGCATCTCCATTCTTTTCCCCTCATCACTGTCTGCTGAAAATATCAATCCGTTTTCTTCAAATTTTGGAATGTATTTTTTGTTGATTTCATATCTATGTCTGTGTCGTTTACTAATTTTTGTGGCACCATAGATTTTCTGCGCATTTGTGTTTTCTTTGATTAGTACATCGTTTGCTCCTAATCTCAATGAACCTCCCATATCTGAAACATCTTTTTGTTCTGGAAGTAAATCTACAATTGGATTGTTTGTATCAGGTTTAATCTCAGTAGAATTTGCATCCTCTAATTGTAAAACACTTCTTCCAAATGCAATTGCAGCTAATTGGAATCCAAAACATATTCCAAGATATGGTATGTTATTCTCACGTGCATAGTTTGCAGTTTGGATTATTCCTTCTGAACCTCTGGTACCAAATCCTCCTGGAACTAGTACTCCATCATAATTTGATAAAACAGAATAATCTGTAATTGATTCTGAATCAATCCAATCAATGTCTACTGACTTTCCAATTTGAGCTCCTGCATGTTTTAATGCGTGATTTACGCTTACATAACTATCTGCTAATGTAACGTATTTTCCAACCATTGCAATCTTTACCTTTTGATCCTCATGATTTACCATGTTTTGTGCAATGGTGTTCCACTTGTCCCAGTTTGCTGATGCATTAACCATTCCAACTATTCCAAATTTTGTAAATATTGCATCCATAATTCCTTGGTCATACAACATCTGTGGAACTTCAAAGATTGATTTTGCATCATGGCAAGACAAGACATCTTTTGCAGTTACATTTGTAAACATTGCAATCTTTTTCTTTGTCTTTTCTTCTAATGGTAAAGTACACCTTACTGCCAAAAAGTCTGGCTGAATACCAATTCTTCTTAATTCTTGTGCGCTGTGCTGAGTTGGTTTTGTTTTTTGTTCTCCAACTACATCAAGTGATGGTGCAAGTGTTACATGAACAAAAATCACTCCTTGTGGTCCTTCTTCTACTCTCATCTGTCTTAGTGCTTCTAAGAATGGCAACGATTCAATATCTCCTACAGTTCCACCACATTCAACAATTAGAAAATCAAGTTGCTCGTCTTTAGCTATCTTCCTGATTCTGTTCTTGATTTCATCAGTAACATGAGGAATGATTTGAACACATGCTCCTAGATACTCTCCCTTTCTTTCTGCCTCTATTACTGAAGAGTATACTTGAGCAGTTGTAATGTTATGGCTTTTTGGAATGTCTTGGTTTAGGAATCTCTCATAGTTTCCAATATCCATATCACATTCCCCACCATCATCTGTTACGAATACCTCTCCATGGGCTACGGGATTCATGGTTCCTGCATCATAGTTCAGATATGGATCAATCTTGATACAAGAGACTTTTTGATCTGCTAACTGTAATAATTTTGCAATCGAGGAAGTTGTTACGCCTTTTCCAAGGCCAGACATCACACCACCTGTGACAAAAATAAACTTCGTCTGCACATTTATGAAACGAGTATCTGGTTTTTGTATGTTTTGTCGATCATGGCTTGATTGAAATACTACTGAGTGTCTTGTATGGTTATGAAGTACGCACTTGGTGTCTTACCATTGATTGCTATGTTGATGGTAGGTACGGGTTTTGCTTTTGCTGAAAAATATGAAATCAAAATCCCTTCAGGTGCATCTGATGAAAACTTTCCTTACTTTTGGTCTCAAAAAGATACAGGTGACACTACTGGTATCATAACTATACATCCTGGAGACACTGTAAAATGGTCTAATGCAGACACTGCATTCCATTCTGTTACTTCAGTTAATCCTACCGGAGATAGATATCCTGGACCTGATGATGAAGATGGATTGTTTGATAGTGGATTCTTTACTGCTGGAAAATCCTATACTCGCCAATTTGATGATCTTGGTGATTTTCACTATTATTGTACACTACATCCTTGGATGGTTGGTGTAGTTCATGTGGTGCTTGATCCTGGTAGCGTAAAATCAATTGATGGAATCGCATCGGGTTATTCTGATGATGGATTGGGACTTGAAGTAAAATATTTCCTAGATGCCTATCTATCTAATACAGTACATGTAAATCCTGAAGAAAAGACTTTGACATTTACACTAACGGGCGAAAGTAATAATGAACATCTTATAATTACTCTGCCAAAGGAGCTAATTGACAATCCTACAAATGTATGGCTTGATGGAAATATGGTTGATTTTGAGTCAGATTCTACCATAAGTGGCAATACTGCAACTCAACTAGTTATTCCAATTGATAGTACTGTTAGAGATGTCAAGATTATGGGTTCAAGTGTCATTCCTGAATTTGGAGGAATTGCCTTGTTAATTCTTACAATTTCCATAATCTCAATCATAATATTTTCAAGAAAGACTAGTTTGATTGCGCTAAGATGAAAGCCTATTTTTACAATAACCCTCTCTTTTAGGCTCAATTCTACCAACCTGTATGGTTGAGAGAGATTCGCCTTAAACTAAATGACAATGACTATTTGGGATTTCTAAGCATTGCAACTACAGATCAATTAACTGTGGAAGAGAAACTAAAACAAATTATCAATTATCATCTGATCGTTTATCGAAATAAAAAGAAATTACGAAACGAACGATTAATGTGAATCAAAACTTAAGTTCATACAAAATTAGACACCATGTGGAAAATCTTGATCCAAATTACAAGGCCACTATAGTTATCCTAAATGACATTGAAAAAAAAGGACTATATCATTTTAATGCTGAATACCATGATGAAAAATTCTTTTTGAATTTCATTGAATTCCAAAAAGGATTCTCTAATTCTTTTTCACAATTGATTAGAAAATTAGATGAGTTTGATGCAAAACATGAGGATGTAATACTTTATGCAGTTTACTCCATGATGTCTTTTATCAACTCTCATCTCAAAGTATTTGAAAAGTTTCTCAAGGTAATAATCGACCCTACAAAAATCAAAGGAGGATTTGATCAAAACACTACTCTAAGTCAAATTCTCAAAAAAACTTGTAACAAAATACAATACAATCCTAAACTAAAGAAAGCAATACACGGTTTGTTTTTAGCTGATTTTGCAGATGCGTTAGAGTACCATCAATATTTGATCACAAAGGATGGTCATCTTGTAATTTATCCTAATGATGCTGAAAAGATAAAACAAATCAGTATAGATGAACTGTATGATGATTCTCTACAAGTTCGTGCTATCTTTGATGCAATGCTTGATTGGGCAAATACTGCTGATGATTCTCCCAAAAACAATCCCGAGACAATCGATGATCTTGTAAAAGGCTTGATAAACCAGGTTAGTTCACTTGATAGAAAATTGGACAGAATTTCATGAGTAATTGAGGCTAAGATTGTGCCTAATTTGTGCTAGACTAGTTTTGATTCGTTTTTTGATCAGATTCTATCAATATCCTTAAGTTACTTGGTTTTCTAACTTGTTTATGGGATTTAAGAAAACTCTTGCAAAATTCTGTGTAATGAAAAAAGTAAGAGACAAGGCAAATGAACCAGATGAATCTGACTAGAAATAACTCTATATTCCAAACTATACAATTGTAAAAAAATTTCTTAATTTTTGAACAATTTTTAATTTTTTAGAACGTGGATTTTTTATTTTTCTTTGACTATAATCTTTTGAGAACATCTAGTTTGGTGGTCATAACTGAAATTGAGTTTCCCCTCTATGCCAGTTTGTAAACTTGGCCACCTAACTTAGACGGTTCTTATTTTTTCTGCAATGTTTGATTTTTTAGTGATTTTGTAAATGATGCTATTTTTGACTCTAATTTGTTTTGAGGAGTTTTCTCAATTAATTTAAGAAAAGCACTGCCAACAATTACTCCGTCTGCTCCTGCTTTGATGTATTTCTTTACGTCCTCAGGTGTTGAAACCCCAAACCCTACACCAACTGGAATCTCACCATTGGTTTGTTTTTTGACATTTTTGATAGCATCAATGGTATAGTTTTTGATTCCTGTCTTTACTCCTGTTGTTCCATAAACTGCAACAAGATACAAGAATCCTGATGATGCTTTTGCAATCTTTTTGATTCTAGTTTTACTAGTGTTAGGTGATATTAGAAATATTGTATCAGCTTTATTTTTTGCAGCTTGGAGATAATCTTTAGATTCTTCTACAGACATGTCTGGTAGAATAAATCCATCAATTCCTGCTTTTTTTGCTTGAGTAATGAATTTTGAATATCCTTTGTGGTATAGAATGTTAGTATATGTCATGAGCACCAGTGGTGTATCTGTCTCTTTTCTGATTTTTTTAACCAGTGCAAAGAACTTCTCAATTTCTGTGCCTTTTTCAAGGGATATCATGCTTGCATTTTGTATAACTGGTCCATCTGCAAGTGGATCTGAGAATGGAAATCCTAATTCAATAATGTCTACGCCTCCTTTTACTAATCCTCTGACAACAGATAGGGTGGATTTCTCATTTGGAAAACCTGCCATGATGTATGAAATCAAGGCCTTTTCTTTTCTTAGTTGCAGCTCTGCAAATTTTTCTTTAATCTTTGACATTTTTACTCAGATACTTTTGAACCTCTTCTACGTCTTTGTCTCCTCTTCCAGAAAGTGTTACTACAATTGATTCAGATTTCTTTCCTTTTCGTGCAACTTTGATTGCTTCGGCAATTGCATGTGCTGATTCTAGAGCTGGAATAATTCCTTCTGTCCTAGTTAACATTAGAAACGCATCAATTACTTCTGTATCTGTTGCTGCATGATATTTTACTCGTTTAGTATCTTTAAAGTAAGAATGCTCTGGTCCAACTCCTGGATAATCTAATCCTGCTGAAATACTATGTGTTTCTGTAATTTGTCCCTCTTTGTCTTGAAGCAAATATGTCATCATTCCATGAAGAACACCTTTACTTCCAGCTGATAATGTTGCAGAGTGTCTCTTTGATTTTAATCCATGTCCTGCAGCTTCAACTCCAATTATCTCTGCATTAGAATCTACTAGTGGATAGAATGTTCCAATTGCGTTTGAACCTCCTCCCACACATGCAATCACACTATCTGGAGTTTTGTTTATTTTTTTCATTTGTGATTTTATTTCATTTCCAATCACACTTTGAAAATCTCTAACCATTACAGGATATGGGTGAGGACCTACAGCAGAGCCAAGCAAATAGTAAGTAGTCTCTACATTTGTAATCCAATCTCTGATTGCCTCATTGATTGCATCTTTGAGTGTTTTAGAACCTGATTTTACTGGGTGAACTTTGGAACCTAACATGTTCATTCGAAATACGTTTAGTTTTTGTCTGATAGTATCTTTGTAACCCATGTATACTTCGGCTTTCATTCCTAATGCTGCGCATGCCATAGCCGTGGCAACTCCGTGTTGACCTGCTCCTGTTTCGGCAATGATTCTCTTCTTGTTCATTTTTTTTGCAAGGAGTGCTTGTCCAAGTGTGTTGTTGATTTTATGAGCTCCTCCATGCAACAAGTCTTCTCTTTTGAGATAAATTTTGGCACCCCCAAGTTTCTCTGATAGATTTTTTGCATAGTATAATGGAGTTGGGCGTCCTGCGTAAACTTTGAGATAATAATCTAGTTCTTTTTTGAAATTTTTGTCATTTTT
>REGK01000022.1:4327-23389 GCA_003702545.1 Candidatus Nitrosopumilus sp. | reverse complement strand
TGGATAACATACGGATTACAAATCATGTTTGTTGGTATAGGCATCATAGTATCAGGAATAATAATCCAAATAATTAGAAGAAGTTAGTTCATTGCACGAAGTGTTATAGTACTTCGAATTTTCTTGAGTTTTCTGATTTTTGTTGTAATGACTTCATTCATTTGTGATTGAGTTTCAGTTTCAAATTCAGCAACTACATCATAACTGCCAAAAGTTACCAAACAATTTTTCACTTCAGGAATCTCCTTTAGTTGAGAATAAAGAAATTGTTCTTCTCCTATTTCGCAACTAATTAGCATATAGGATTTTTCCATTTGTAAAATATTTCAATCATACACTAACTTAAACAAATCTAAGAAAATATTTTCCAAAATACAACTCAAAAACCAGCATAGATAGGTTCAGAAGGTTTCATTATCTCTCGCAAAAGAATTGTCGCAAAAGAACCCCTTGACAAAGTAAATTCTACAACATCATCATGGGATGAATAATTTGAACAGTCAATTGCAGCCTGCCTAAATCCCCCTTCACTACTTACTTCTTGCATCTCTTTGATGAAAAAGTCCTTTGGAGTTACTTCTTCTTGTTGCATTATTTGTGATATCTGATAATCAAATCTTGTCTTTTTGTAATATGAATATCCAACAAAAGGTAGTGCCAATTTTTGATCTAGTCCTTTGACAAATTTCCCAATGATTCCCTTCAAATCAAAACAAATGTCACCAGATTCAGCTTCAAACATATTTTCGCCATCAGAAAATACGGCACTGAGGGATTTGTTGAAGAGAAACGACTGATATGCCTGAATGTAAAATCTTCTTAAAGACAAGGGAATTGCACGTATTGCACGAAACGCATCACCATGCTCAATCATTTCCTTGATGACGATTCTTTCAATGTCCATTTGTTTTGGGATTTTCTCAAAATATTGTTTGTAATTTTGCTTATCAGCAAGTTTTTCTCGAATTTCATTATTTTCTTTTGAATCATATTCAGATGTAAAAGACAAAACAAGGTCAACTGCCTTGTCAAAATCTCTTTGAAGAATTGATTTACCTATCAAATGGGTAACAGGTCTTTTTGATCCAAATCTCTGATATCCATAAAAATTCAAAACGTGATCAAACTCTTCAAAGGAAGATAACCCATCAGAGCACTCAGAGATTTTTATTTTAAAATGATTCCCAATCATATCTTTTTTTGAAAGGGGTTTTTTTACAAATCCAATTTTTCTCAAAGAATATTTTTCAGTAGTATAGTCTTCAATGGGTTTTCCTTTATTTCCTGAACAAACAAATTGCTCAGTGATTGCAGAAGCATCTTTTAATCCAAGAGACTTTAGTCGGATTCCTTTCTTTCTAAAAATATCAGACAATGCATGATTTGTATCGATTCGTTTCTTTTGTAGCTTGTAAACAGCATAACCTTCTTCTTGATTAATTGCATTCAGTGTTTTTTCTGAAATTTTTTCAGAGACTTCAAAGTCTTCAGGGGTGATACGGATTTTGCCTCCAATACCATCAAATTTTGTACTGTAAACAGAAATTCCTATTTGAGAATCTAAATCAGGTATCATTCTATTATTACTGTAACATATTTGCTAATTGCAATATCAGAAGATTGCATTCCAATTAGAACATTATATGTTCCAGGAATTGCATCATCAGAAGCAGAAATGTTTGTGTGAATTGGTTGAGATGCTCCAGAAACCAATTGGAAAGAGTCAGGACTATCATGAGACAGTTTCACACTCAAAAAGTCATGAGAGCTGGCTAAAATCAAAGAACCACCTAACGCATCATCAGATTTTGGAGAAACTACGAAATTGAAATGTTCTGAATCACCTGCATTTAGAGAGATTGTTTCAGATTCCAAGTTGATTTCAACAGGCAATGGAACTGACGTGTCAACTACACCGATGTTATTTTCAACCCATTGTGTAAACCAAATTTTTTCTCCATATACAGCAAAGTCAAAGATTTGAGCCAAACCGCAATCTGCAACCATCAAACCAGTTCCAGGATCACAATCTCCCCAGTAAGGATTCTTTGAAGGAACATGATATTCCACTAGTGAATTTGATTTTGGATCAAACACAGATATGTTATTTGCATTTTGTTCATTGAAGATGATTCTCCCTTGGTCATCAGAATCAATCCAATAGGGTCTTGAAATAGGAGTTTTGACTACACCGGTTTGGTTTCCATAAGTACTGAGTAGGGGATCTGCTGTGACATACTGTGTAAATTCTTCAGTTACTGGATCAAAGCTAAAGAAAGAAGATGATGTAGTATCAGCTAGCCAGATTTTTCCATCATCAGAAATAGCAGCGCCATTTGGCGTAAGGAGTGCTACAGGTAATTGATAAATTTCTGTAAACATGTCACCGGCAAAAAATTCTTGTCCAGTTTCTTGTTTTGTGTTTTCATATCCGTCATAATCAAGTTTGACTAAAACGCCACCTTGTTGGAACAACCAATTAGTATACCAAACATTTCCATCTTCATCTAAGGCAAAGTCAGCAGTTACAGAATTATCAACAGGAGAAGGGAAACTGGTGTATTCCACATCTGCAGATTGACCTATATCAAAGAATGTGAGTTTGTTTCCAGTAAAATCGTTAATAATTATTCTAGAGCCATCAATGTGTAATCTCTGAGGTAAGGAATCATCCATAGACGGATATCCAAGTCTATCATATTTTTCATCTACAGTATCAAATTTCCAAATAGAATCAAATGTCTCATCAGTAAACCACACAGTTCCATCAGGTGCATAATCAATTCCCCAGATCATAGAACGACCGTTTTTTGGCCAGGTAGGGTTATCAAATTCAGTAAATGTTTCAGTGTTAGGATCAAATTTTGATATTTTTCCAGTATTTGTTTGTGCAAACCAGACATTGCCATCATAATCAGTAACAATTGCCAAAGGATTAGTGCATTGAGTCGGAATTGAATATTCTGTCACAAAATCAGTAGACTTTGCATCTCCAGAACCACAAAATCTAGGACGATCCTCATCAGGAAAATTATCTGCAGGAGTTCCAGTGATTGTCATTGTAGAGGTCTCTTCAGCAGGAGGTCCCATACCAGGCATGCTTGCGGCAGTTGCCCAAAATAGCAATCCCCCACCAAACACTACAAGAAAAAATAATCCTTTGTACTGTTTTTTTATTTTCACAAAGAAAATATCAAATGCCGAGTGATATATCTCATTCCAAGTTAAAGTAATTTCAAGTCGCCAGTTACCTTATCGATTAGATTTTCAGGTGCAGGGCCAATTGAAATACATGTTGTTGTCCCAGGAGCAATCTGGGTGTGACCTGCATCAGTTACTTCAGACCAAGGTAAATTCAAATCAATTGCATGTCTCTTTACTTCTTGCAAATCCTTTATTCCAGAAACTTTGACTACCACTTTTTCTTGTCCTCCCCACCATTGTTCATACCATTCAGGGTGGGATTTTCTGACATGTTCTGCACCAAGTACGCAAGCATGTCCTACTTGTGCAGCAATTTTCCCTTTTCCCATTTGAAGATCAGTTCTGACAACAATGACTTGTTTGATATCTCCCATACCATTATCAAAAATAGGCATAATGAAAAACTTTTGAATTAAATAATTGACAAAGAAACAAAAACTGTGTACTTTGATGCAGTAATTGCAGGAGGCAGTGTTGCAGGATTACTTTGTGCAAGAGAGATTGCTGCTAAGGGTTTTTCAGTATTAGTTATAGAAGAAGATTATGAGATAGGTACACCAGAGCATTGTGGTGGTTTAGTTAGCATTTCAGGGTTAGAAGAGTTGGGAGTAATTCCATTTAAAAAAACATTTGACCACATGATAGTATCAGCAGAAATTACTGCTCCTGATGGAAAAAGTTTTTCGATAAACTCAAAAAATCAAAAGGTTGCAGAAATTAGTAGAAGAGAGTTAGACAAGCAAATTGCATTTCAAGCCCAAAAAAATGGAGCAGTAATCAAAGTTAGAACAAGTTTCCAAGAGATGACAGATACGGGAATTAGGACAAATGAAGAAAATATTGATTGTAAAATTTTTGTTGATGCAAGAGGAGTATCATCTCTGATTCATAAAGACAGAACAGGGATTTTATCATCTGCACAGTATGAAATCTATGCAGACTGGATAAAGAAAGGGAAGGTTGAAGTGATTTTTGATCAAGAGAAATACCCAGGTTTCTTTGCATGGATAATTCCATCTAATGAAGGAAAAGGTAAGGTGGGTGTTGCAGGAAAAGGAATCAATGTTGCCGAAACAATAGAGAAAATTCTTGAAGAAAAAGGCAAGCACTCTACAATAAGAAAGATTTTTGCGCCAATTTGGGTAAAGGGTCCAATTGAAAAATTTGTAGAAGGAAATACTGTGATTGTCGGCGATGCTGCAGGGCAAGCAAAACCAACTACAGCAGGAGGCATTTTTACTAGTGGTATGGGAGGAGTTTATGCAGGACAAGCGATAGCAGAATTTCTCAAGACAGATGACAAATCAAAACTAGAAGAATATCAAACTAGATGGACAGATAGATTTGGAAAAGAGTTTGAAAAACAAGTTTTTGCAAGAAAAATTTTAGAGCGATTGGACAATAACACTATCAACAAATTATTCGAATCAATCACACCAGAGATTCTAAAAGATATCTCAGAAAAAGATGATTTTGATTTTCATACTGGTTCTATTGTGAAACTGTTAGGATTAAAGGGATCAATTAAAACAGCTCAAACATTAATTGGTGGAGAATTCAAAAAACTACTTCGATAAAACACGCCTAATTTCCAAGGAAGGTATAAATGATGTTTGCAGAAAATCGTGGTATGTCATCATCAACAATATCACTACCAACATGTAGTTGTTGTCACAGACATATTATGCCTAATGATAAATGTGTAAAATTCAATTGCCCAGATTGTGGTGCAGATTTAATTTGGAGATGTCAAAGTTGCAGAGAGGCAGCAAGAAATTACACTTGTTCTTCATGTAACACACAGGGACCTTAAGAAAATGGCACAATTACTATTTATCACAAAAATTCTTCCAGAAGGAACCGATGTAGATCTTGACAAACTAGCAGAGACTCTAAAGAATTCACTACCTGAAGGAATTCAAATGAAGAGACATGCAAAAGAACCATTAGCATTTGGGTTAGAATTTTTGAAAGCAGAATTTGTTTTAGAAGACAAAGAAGGTCAAAGTGATGCATTAGAAGATGCCGTTAAAAACATAGAGGGCGTAAGTGAATTTGAGGTCCTCAACATGAGCCGAATGTCAGTTGACATGAAATAGGTGATTTTTTGGTACGCAAAGAAGAACCTTTGCAAATGAGAATTGGAGAAGCAAAACAAAGAGACGTAGGAAAGAAACGAGCTCGAATTGGTCCTGAAGCAATGGACTTTCTCAAAGTGACTCCAGGAGACATTGTTGAAGTTATGGGTTCAAGAACTAGTTGTGCAGTAATTTGGCCAGTAGATGAGGATGAAAAATTCCCAGACATCATAAGAGTCGACGGTCAAACAAGAAAAAATGTCGGTGCATCACTAAATGATATTGTAAAGATTAGAAAAGTAACATCAAAGATTGCAAAGTCTGTTTCTTTGACTCCAGTTAATGATTCAGTTACAGTAGATAAAGAATTTACAGATTTTGTAAAGAATCGATTAAAAGGATTGCCAATTACACATGGCGATGAAATTTCAGTGATGATTTTAGGAAATTCAATGGACTTTAAGATTACAAAGACAACACCAAAAGGAGTCGTAAAGATTGACCGTTCCACCACATTAAACATTTCAACTGAAACTGCAGTGGACAGAAAAGTTAGAGTAACATACGAAGAAGTCGGAGGTTTGGGTGAAAAAGTAAAAGCAATGAGAGAGATTGTTGAGCTTCCATTAAGACACCCAGAACTATTTGCAAGATTAGGAATTGAACCACATAGTGGAATTTTGCTGTATGGACCACCTGGGTGTGGAAAGACTTTGCTTGCAAAAGTTATGGCAAGTGAATCAGAAGCTAACATGTTCCCAATTAACGGTCCAGAGATTATGAACAAGTATTATGGTGAAACAGAAGCAAAACTAAGAGACATCTTCAAAGAAGCAAAAGACAACTCTCCAAGCATAATTTTTGTCGATGAGATTGATGCAATCGCTCCAAAGAGAGAAGAGGCATACGGAGATGTTGAAAAAAGAGTGGTTGCACAACTTTTGGCTTTGATGGACGGTCTAAATGACAGAGGTAACGTAATTGTTCTTGGAGCAACAAATAGACCAGACAGTGTTGATCCTGCACTCAGAAGACCTGGAAGATTTGACAGAGAATTTGAGATTTCAGTTCCAAATGAGGAAGGAAGAATCGAAATTCTTCAAATTCATACAAGAGGAATGCCAATAGATGAAGATATTGATCTAAAAGATCTTGCATCAGAATTGCACGGATACACTGGTGCAGACATTAAATCACTTTGTAGAGAGGCTGCAATGAAATCAATTCGAAGATATCTACCAGAGATAGATCTTGAAACAGAAAAAATTCCTTCTGATGTATTGCAATCAATGAAGATTAAGTTAATTGACTTTTACGATGCAATGCACGAAGTTGTACCTACTGCAATGAGAGAAGTCTATGTTGAGCGACCAAAAGTTTGGTGGCAAGATGTAGGCGGACTAGATGAAATCAAAAAATCATTAACAGATAACTTGATTCTCGCAATGAAAGAACCAGGTAAATTTACAAAAATGGGAATCAAACCTCCAAAGGGCGCACTGATTTACGGACCACCTGGGTGTGGAAAGACTTTGCTTGGAAGGGCACTTGCAACAGAGACAGGTGCAAACATGATTTTAGTTAGAGGTCCTGAAATTCTTTCAAAGTGGGTTGGAGAATCTGAAAAAGCTGTTAGAGAAATTTTCAGAAAAGCAAAAGCATCATCACCATGTGTAGTTATCTTTGACGAGTTAGATTCTCTTGCACGTAGCAAATCAGGCGAAGGGGGAGTGGGAGAAAACATTCTCAGTCAATTGCTCACAGAAATCGAAGAAGGAAGTTCCTCACGGGTCGTAGTAATAGGAATTACAAACAGACCAGATGTTGTAGATAATTCATTATTAAGAACAGGAAGACTAGACTTGGTCTTGTATGTCGAAGCACCGGATGAGAAAGGACGATTAGAAATCATCAAAATACTAACAAAGAAAATGCCACTATCAAGTGATGTAAAGTTACAAGAAATTGCAGTGGCAACTCAAAACTACACAGGTGCTGATTTGGCAGCATTATGTAGAGAAGCAGCAGTTCAAGCCATGCAAAATAATTCCACAAAGATATCTAGTCAAGACTTTGCAAACAGTTTGAAACATGTCAGACCTTCAATTACAAAAGAAGTCGATCAGTGGTACAAATCAGTTAAGGAAAGTATATCTAACGTGGTACCAAAGACAGGAGATAAAACATTCTACGGATAAAAATGACAATTCCAATCAGAAACACAGTATTTGACAAAATTAGAGATGCAGGTTCACTAACAGATGTTGAGCTTTACAAAATGCTAACAAAGGATGGATTTACCATGGCAGAAGCCAAATTTAACAAAATACTTTTGGATTTGGAAATTCTTGGACTCATCAAAGTATCATGGATTACAAAAGATGAGCGTAGAATTGAGGTTTTCGTAGAAAAAGTTGAAGTCGATGAAGTAGATGAGCAAAACAAGGAAATGATGGAAAAAGACTACGAAGCAAGTTTCCCAGGTTTTGAAAAATAATTCCTAGAATAACGGAATATGAAACGCTGCATCTAATGCAACTGCAAAGAAGATTATTGTAAGATAAGGTGCAGTGACTTTGTACGCCTTCCAAGCAAATTCAGATGTAGGTGTCTTTGTGAGTTTGTAATGATATGCTAACATCAATCCACCAGATACAGCTGCAATTATTGTATACACAACTCCCATTCCATCTGGAATGAAAGAAAGTGCCAAAGAATAAGGAAGCAGAATTATTGTGTTTCCTAAAATGTATTTGGAAGTTTTTTGCATTCCAATTACAACAGGCAACATTGGAACTTCGGCTTGGGCATATTCATCTTTAATTTTCATTGCAAGACACCAAAAGTGAGACGGAGTCCAAACAAAAACTAAGAATCCAACTAAGAATCCTAAAAGATCCATACTTCCAGTTGCAGCAGCCCAACCAGCCCATGCAGCTGCACTACCGGCAATACCTCCAATTACAATGTTTGAAGTGTTTAGCCTCTTAAGCCAAGCAGTGTAGATTATTACATAAGAGAATATTCCAACTGCGATAAAGAATGCAGAAACTGGATTTAATGCAAAGAATCCGTAAACGACAGAAATGCAACTTACAGCCAAACCATAAATCAAAACATGAGATGCCGCCATCCTTCCAGAAGGAATAGGTCTTTTGCTTGTTCGTTCCATTTTTGGATCAATATCTCGGTCATAGTAGTGATTCAAAGCACTAGAGCCAGCTGATGCTAAGGCTCCAGCTATAATGATGTGTAAATAAGACCAATAATCAAGTTCAGGAGTACCTGGAACAAGCTTACTTGCAGCATACATCGAAGTAACTGCAGTAATTACCAGAAGAACGACTATCCTTGGTTTGGATATCTCCATTATTTCATTAAATCCCAATCTCACTCTATCCTAGTCCAAAGCCATTTAATTTCTTCGTCTATTGATCCGTACCATTTCAAAAGGAATAAGTATCTCAGCCCTACCAGCTACGTTAAATGAGTAATTGGGACCTCATGATGCCGGGAATGGGACTTACATCCATAGGATTGGCTGGAGTCGTCATATCATATTCCCACATAGCACACACATTCATTGATGGAATGCATGCTATGACTGGCCTTACCATGTTCATAGGACTGATCTTCTTGGCAGCAGGCATCTTAGACGGAGGAGTCTCAACTAGCAATAGGGCAAAGGCAACAGTTTTGGTAATTGCATCTATTTCACTAGGATTTGGAATGTATGGATTTACAATGAATACTTCAGCTTATACTGTTACAATTGCTGGAATTTTGATGGCAATCGCATTCCCAGCAATTATCATAGCATACCTTGCAATGAAGCATCCACCATACTTGAAACCAGTAGGGTCGATAGTTGGAATGGCATCAGCTGCAGGAATTATTGCATGGGTTGCATTTGGATTTGTTGGTCCAGATCAATACATGATTCCACAAGAAGTTGAAGTTGAAGAACCAAGTGCTGAAGAAGTTGCACCAGCAGGACCAGTATTTACAATTGAAATGCTTGAAGGTTCAGCTGAAGAAGGAAACCCAGACTATGGACCAGATGCAGCAGTTGTTCAACAAGGGCATATTGTTGAATGGATTAACGTAGATGCTGCAGCACACACTGCAACAAGTTCTGCAGACTTTGGAGAAACATTTGATACAGGATTGTTAGGTCCAGGAGAATCATTTAGACTTGATACAAGTAATTTAGAAGTTGGCGAGTACGAATACTTTTGTATAGTACATCCTTGGATGGTTGCAACATTAACCATTGAAGGTGCAAAAGAACCAATCAAAGTAGTAATGCCAGAAGGAGCAGCAGTTCCAGGAGAAGGTCAAATATATTATGATCCAGAAGTAATCACAGTTTCTGTTGGAGATACTGTTCTATGGGATAATGCAGACAACACAGTACACACGGTAACATCAGGTATGCCACCTACAGATACAACAGGAGTATTTGATTCTGAAATGATGATGGCAGGAGATAGTTTTGAATTTACATTTACAGAGGCAGGAACCTTTGATTATTACTGTACATTCCATCCATGGATGGTAGGAACTGTTATCGCAGAATAGAGTTGCAGAAAATTATCTTATCAATTGCAGATAAAAAAATTCTAACACAACACGCTGAAAATGAAAAACCAAATGAATCATGTGCCATACTATTTGGGAAAGAAAATACAGTGTCAGAAGTATTTTTGACAAAAAATATTGAGGAATCACCAGTAAACTTTACCATCTCAAATGAGCAATTAATTGAAGGATACAAGATTGCTGAAGAAAAAAAAGTAGAGGTGATAGGAATCTTTCACTCACACCCAAATTCTGAGGCATATCCATCAAATACTGATAAAAAATTCATGCAAAGCAATCCTGTCGCATGGGTGATTTATTCTGGGGCAAACAAGGATTTTAGAGCATATATCTTAGAATCAGAAATCAGAGAAATTCCAATTGAGGAAAACTAGGCCTTTCTAAAAGTAGCCTTTGCACCATCAACCATTTCAAGAATAGATTTGTCGGGAGATATTATTTTGCCAACAATATTCACAGGAGATGCAGGAGTAATCTCTCCAGGTTCTCCAATTGGTGTTGGACCATAAAACAAGCATATAGCTTTTCCTGTTGGCCAATAAGCAACATCATTTAGTTCAACAGGAGACTTTGCATTTTCTTCTGGTTGAGTGATTGGAGATTTTGAAGAATAGATTTCATCTCCCCAAACATTTAGATCCACTGTAAAGGGTAATTTTTCAACAAATTCATTTACAGTATTAGGGGAATCAACGTCATCTAATTCTAAAATTATCTTTGAAGAATCAATATCAACATGAATTGTATGTTTCATAATTTTGTTATAGATTTTACATACATAAGAGTACTCAGTTAACTCTATCTCGTAATTGATGACAATCACAAATGCAACCCTTTTGGCATTTCATTCGTTTGCAATCAGAACACACATTTTTGTTCCAATAAGGGGCAGTGTTCATATCAATACCTCTGAGTGATCTTGAAAGAACCTTTCTTCATCAAGATTAGGATTCGTAGCAAAAAGAGTACCCATATTCCCATCAGCAACACATAGAAAAAAGAGGCTCCAGAGTTTTCAGGAATTGGAGGTTCTTCAATTTCTGCAGGAGGGTCAAATGGTGCCACATATGAAATTCCAAGAAATATGGGAATGACAACTAGAACTACAATTGGGAGAACCATTTCTATTAATTATATGGACTGTAATTAGTAAAAATCTTCACAACAGAATGAAAGTAGATATCACGCATATCATCCTCAGTTGAAACTGCAAGTAGATTGACAATATCAGATGCAGTTACAATTCCAACTAGATTATCATTATCAATAACAGGTAATTTTCTAATTCCTCTTTCATGCATTAAATCTGCAGCAGTTCTAACAGAATCATCAGAGCCAACTGAAAACATCGGAGAAGACATTATTTGCTTTACAGGTGTAGTTATAGGATATGCATGGGCAACAATTTTAGCTGAAAAATCTCTATCAGTAATAATTCCAATAGGAGTATTGTTTTCCATGACAATAATTGCACCTACCTTTGCATCCTCCATCATTTTTGCAGCTTCATTTACATTCATGGACGAATCCACAGAGACAACAGATTTTGTCATAACATCAGCAATAGTCATAGTTTTTCCATCAGACATTTTACAAAATAATTAGAACAATTCGTTATTTTAGACCCTTCCAGAATATCAAGGGTGAAAATCATAAAAGATAATCATAATTGTTTTTAAATTAAAAATTCACAGTATGGAATCATGGCAGGTAAAATTTCAAAAATACTTGTTCCGCTTGATGGGTCTTCAAACTCCTTTAGAGGATTGGATATGGCAATTCACATGGCAAGAGAAAATCATGCTACCATTACAGGAGTATACATACTTGGAATCACAAAACCTAGAACCAATGATCCAATAACACCTGTAGAAAAAATTCTATTAGAACATGCTCAAAAAATTATGAAAAAAGCAAAGTTAAAGGCAGCAAAGGAAGGGATTTTGTTTTTTGACAGAGTGTCATACGGGGATGAAGGTAAAAGAATAGTAGAGATTGGTGAAAAGAACAATTTTGACATGATAGTTATTGGGTCTAGAGGCATGGGGGCTGCAAAAGAGATGTTCCTGGGAAGCACATCAAATTATGTGCTCCACAAATCAAAAAAGCCAGTACTAATTGCAAAATAATTGAATTTTTGATTGACGAGGATTTGAAAATGGTCAAAACAAATACTCAAGAAAACACATTACTTGTAGGATTTCCAAGTAATGGGCTTGTAGGAACATTTGCAATTTCATATTTGATAAATTCTCTAGAGATGAAGCAAATTGGTGAAATTGAAGTACCAGATTTGCCATCTACATTGTTTGTAGAAAATGGAGAAATTCTTGCTCCAATCAGAATATACAACAAAAAAAATATTTTCATAATTATTTCAGATGTTCCATTCAATCAATACTTGGCAGACAGTTTTGCACATACAGTACATCAATTTTGTAAGAAAAATTCCATAAAGAAACTAATTATTGTGAGTGGAATGGAAACCACCAATCAAGAAAAAAGACCACCAAGTATTTTTGGATTAGCTACTCACGCCACATTAGAAAAAATATTATACAAAAATCAAATTCCAAAATTCTTAGATGGTTCAATTTTTGGAACAGACGCTGCGATAATCTCAGTGTTTAGGAAAACAAGGATCCCAGCACTTGTGTTATATGCTGAATGTCATCCGTTTTTTCCAGACCCTGAAGCATCAATAGTTGCAATAGAAACAGTTGCAGGTATTTTAAATGTCAAAGTGGATATTCAAGATATAAAAAATAAGATAGACAAACTAAGAATTCAACATAGAAAGTTAATGGAAGACACAATACGTACACTACAACACCAACAGGAGAAACAGGGAAAGACGCCCCAAATATACAGGTGATAAAATGAAAGAAGATTTTGAAATAAGAACAGTTTTTCCAGTTATTGGTTCATTGATTGACGACATTGAACATAGAATATTATCTCCTCTATCATACATCAAAGAATTTGATAATCATTGGTTATTGGAATTAGATTTACCAATGGTGAACAAAAAAGACATCAAAGTAACTTTTGATGGAAACATGATAAATGTAGAAGCAAAACTCAAAGAAAAATACTCTGAAGAAAAACTTGGAAAAGTTTCAAAGTTTGAGTATTTCAAAAAGTCAATGTCGCTGCCAACCATGGTAGATGTAAAAAAGACTAGTGCAAAATTTCAAAAAGGCAGACTCGAAATTAAAATTCCAAAAAAATCAACTGGACGTTCCATAAAGATAAGTTAGGAATCCAGATATTCATTTTGAATTAAATATGCCTTTTTTTAATTAAATTCATGGAAATTCACGTATACGACACTTATGTCAAAGCAGCAGACGGTCATACCATGCACTTTGATGTAATTACTGGTGAAAAAGATCACGACAAAGCCATCACATATGGTAAAGAGTGGTTAAAATCCATTGGAGAGGAAAATGCAACAATGACTACAAACGAATGTCAATTTTGCCACTCTCAAGGAGCACCAGAGCCTGTAGAACAGGCAATTAAGGAAAACGGCTACTTTATCCAAAAAATGGAAGGCTGTCCTTAAACATTTTTTCCTTTTTCTACAAGACATATTTTTTAGATTAACAACATACACGGTTGTATGGATGAACAAAAATATTCAAAGTGGACCGTAGAGGGAGATAAAAAAACACGATGGATTTGTGGATGTTTTCAAACTGCGGATAATTATTTCAAATTCTGCGATACCCATAATGAGACTTTGAAAAAAGCAATTCAAGCTCAGGTTGATGAGTTAGATATGACTTTGGTTGTCGAAGAAAATTAAAATGCAATAATTACAACAAATGCATTAATACTTCGAACAATTCCTGCGAGAAATGTCAGAATCTCAGAGATTTCGATGTTATACTTGCAACCCCAAATATTGTAATTATAAATCAAATAGCGTGTGCTTTGCTTCTTTTTCTATATGGCAAAAATGATTTGCCACGCAAGCCCTGTCTTACTAGTTTGTTGAATCTCTTGCCATGTGCAAGATAGGGGAATCGCATATGGATCAACTCATGAACAATTGTATTTTCAAGAGTCTTCTCATCAGGGATCTTTCTGACATTAATGAAAACTAGGTTGTGTTGAAGATAAGATACTCCATAGTACTTGTAAGCAGAAGTACGTCTTCCTTCAGTCATCTCTTTTGGAGCATCAAGAACTTCTTTTGTTGTTAAGAGAATCGTAGGTTCAGGTATTGAAAATCGATTAGAGTAAATTCCAACTTTTTCTAGAATTTGTAATTTCAGTTCAGGGTCAAGCTTCACACAATCCAATCTTGTAATCTGTCTTTATCTTGGAATGTCAATTCTTGTAAGAAATTTGGTTGATTTTCATTCTTCTAAATTAGGAATTAATAGGGTCAGAGGTTTTAGTAGTGTAATCATTAGTCATACAGCCACCGTCTCATCATACCCCTTATTCCATTAAATCAAGTAGACTTTGTGCTTTATTTCTAATTTCTGAGTTGATTTTGACTATCACCAATCCTTCATTAGGTTGACCATACATTACAACAGAATTTTCAGGAGCATGTATGCAGACAGGCAACACCAATAGATCTTCCTCACCAGTTACAAGAATTCGTATTGGAGATTCCATTGAGAATGCCTTTTTGATAACATCAATGCTTTGAGAAGTAATTTCTGCAGGAGGATTCTCAACTGTAATCTTAGTTGCGTTTACAAGTTTAGGGGGTTCTCTCTTTTCTCGTTTTTCAATACCATCTACAATTTGCAGAGAAGGAATCAAATCAAAATCAATCATTTTTTCAGTAGTTCTATCGCCAACTGTAATGATGTATGGGTTTTCTTGGAGATGTTTTAGAATATTTTCTTTGTCTGCTTTACTTTCAGGTAATAGAATACCCAAAGGGACTTTCATTTGATCTCTAAGAGAATCAGGTAACTTCACAAAAATCGATTCTAGTTTGTGCTTGCCTCTGGAGCAGATTCTTCATTAGAGCCTTCAGACTCCATCTCTTCTTGAAGTTTTGCTGCAAGAATACTACATTGTGCTGCAATGTTTTTTGCAGCAATTCTAAATGCATCAGCACTTGGAGTATCAGGACTTGTAATCATGATTGGTTTTCCTACATCAGAACCAGACATGATTCCAGAGTTTAATGGAATTTCACCTAAGAAAGGCATGTTAAACTGTTCACTAATTTTCTTTGCGCCACCATCACCAAAGATGTAGTGTCTTTCATCACAGTTTGGACAGATAAAGTGACTCATGTTTTCAACAACACCAATGATTGGGACATTTAGTTTCTCAAACATTCCAATTGCTTTTACTGCAACATTACTTGCAACATCTTGAGGAGTTGTAACTACTAAAATTCCAGTAATAGGAATTGTTTGTGCAAGAGTTAATGGAATGTCACCAGTTCCTGGAGGAAGATCTACAATAAGATAATCCAAGTCAGACCAGTTTGTGTCAACTAGGAATTGTTTTAGAATACCTGAGATAATTGGACCACGATAAATTGCTGCTTGGTGTGCTTGTTCAGCAAAGAAACCAAATGAAACAACTTTGAGACCGTTTGATTCTGCTGGTTGAAGTTTATTGTCTTCAACTTCCATAAAGCCATCTTTCATTCCAAGCATTAATGGAATACTTGGACCATAGATATCAGCATCAAGTAATCCGACTTTTGCACCTGTTTGTTGTAGTGCCAAAGCTAAATTGAGAGATACTGTTGATTTACCTACACCACCTTTTCCACTTGCAACACCGATAATATTTTTGACAGTAGCCATTCCAGTGTCTGCATCAAGTGAACGTCCTTCCATTACCTTTGCAGTAACATTCATGTCAAAGTTTTTCAATTCAGAAAGTTCACCAATTGCTTTTCTTACATCATCTTCAATTTCGACATTGAAAGGACATGCAGGTGTAGTTAATTCTAATGTAAATTTCAAGTTGCCATCATTAAGTTCCAAGTCTTTGATCATTCCCATTGATACAATGTCTTTTTTCAAGTCAGGATCAATTACTGTACTGAGTTTTTCAAGGACTTGATCTATGCCAACCATTGCGTCAAAAAGCCCCTCTACATTATTTAAACATAAGTTGAAGACCAAAAGAAATCGCCATTATTTTCTAAAATCAGCAAAATCTTTGGAAAAATGTGCCTAAATTACCCAAAGATTCATAAATTGAAATTCAAGAAAAACAGCACAGTTGTTTTCTATATCTACCCTAGTTGATGTTGTGAGAATTCCTCCAAGCTTGTTTGGAACCACGCTCAAAAAGGCAGCAGTAAACATTCTCAAAGAAAAGTACGAGAGTATGATTAATGCAGATTTGGGTTACATCATTATGATTTTAGATGCCAAAGTTGATGAAATGGGAAAAATGATTGCCGGAGATGGCGGAACATTCCACAGAGTTCAATTTGAAGCATTGACATTTTATCCAAAATTACAAGAGATTGTACAAGGAGAAATCGTAGACATTACAGACTTTGGTGCATTTGTAAGAATTGGTCCTACCGATGCATTACTTCACTTGTCACAAGTTATGGATGACTATCTAAAGAGTGATGTAAAATCTGGAATGATTTTAGCTAATCAAAGTGGAAGAACACTAAAAGTTGGTTCAACACTTCGTGCAAGAATTACTGCAGTTTCATTAGGTAAAGCAGCTGCAATGGGAAAGATTGGAATCACATGCAGACAACCATTCCTTGGTGCAGATGAATGGATTGAAGAAGAGATAAAGAAATCTTCTGGTGATGCAGAAGAACCAGCAAAAGAAGCTAAAGTAGAGGCAAGCTAAGATGGCACGAGAAATGGCATGCAGAAAATGCAAGTATGTAACTGTTGGAAAAGTTTGTCCAGTATGCAAATCATCAGATTTAACACCAGATTGGAGTGGAGTCGTACTAGTTGTGGATCCAACAAACTCTGAGATTTCAAAAACACTTGGAATCACTCAGAAAGGCAAGTATGCAATCAAAGTAACATAAAATTTCTAAATATTTAAAATCAAACTCGCATTTTATCATAATGTTGTCATTTAATTCTAAAAAGCAATTATCACAATTCCTAGCTGAAGATATTGGGAAAGGAGACATTACAAGTGCATTATTACCAAAGAAAAGAATTACAGTCAAAATAATTTCAAGAGAACCAGCAATAGTTGGCGGAGTTTCATATGCAAAACAGATTTTCAGAATCAAAGGATGTAATGCCAAAATTTTGAAGAAAGACGGCTCAAAGGTGCGTCCAAATGAAACTATAATGACCATAACAGGTGATGCAGGAAGGATTTTGACATGTGAGAGAACTGCACTGAATCTTTTAACGAGAATGAGTGGAATTGCAACACAGACAAACGAACTTGTAAAGAAAATTCCAAAGAAAACTAAACTCTATGCTACAAGAAAGACTGCACCAGGACTACGATACTTTGACAAAGAAGCAGTAGAGATTGGTGGAGGTAAAAAACACAGATTGCGACTAGATGAGATGGTCATGATCAAAGACAATCACATTGCAGTAGGCAATTCACTTGAAGGATTGATCAAAAAAGCAAAGAAAAAACACAGAAAATTTGAAGTCGAAGTTGAAAATACTCCAGATGCAGTTCTTGCTGCAAAAGAAGGCGCAACAATAATCATGCTAGATAATTTTACTCCGAATCAGATTAAAAAAACAATCACAGTTCTCAAGAATCAGAAATTACGTAACAAAGTTTTGCTTGAAGCATCAGGTGGAATTAACTCAAAGAACATTTCAAAGTATGGTCAAACTGGTGTAGACATTATCTCAGTTGGAAGCATCACAAATTCTGTAAAAGGAATTGACATGAGTTTAGAGATTTAAAACGCAATCTAGTCTGAGCGAATCGAGATTATATCATTTTCAATTAGATAGTTAAAGGTATCAAGAAATTCTGTGTCGCTAAGTTTGCCATCACCATAAAATCCTGCATACTGCTTGACCCATATGGGAAAACCATATTCGTCAGATTTTGAGTTTGGATTTTTGTTCAAAATATTTTCATTTGAAAGAAACTCTAATCCTTTTGAGAATTGTTCATCTGAAATCAGACCATCAGACCACTGTTTTGCATTGTTTTTCACCCAGTCAGGTACAAAGATTGTTTGGTTGTCATCCCAATTGTGAATCCCACCATTAGAATTCATCAAAACCCCACGTCCAGTAATCTCATCAATTACCTGAAGTGCTCTTAATTCCTCAGATTCCAGGAGAGAGGCTTCAACTCTAGGAGGTTCAGTTTGTAAAATTTCAGATTCAGAATCATCTATGAAAGGTTCTTTTGATTGAAGTAGTTGGAGATTATTTTGTTCTATTGTATTATCAATTCTATCAAGATATTTTTGAGTCAACTTTTCACTAAATCCCAATTTGGATGTGTCAATTATTTGAATTATGTTTAATTCGTGAGAATAATTTTTGTAGAGTTCTGCCAAATGTGAGTTGGTGTCATCATTGTTTGAATTAATTGGACTATCAAATGTGTCTCTGACAAAATTCTCAACAGTATTGTCTTGAATTATTAATCCATCAGTTGGGATTAGTGGTTTACCTAGAACTTCAAAGACGTTTTCAAAGTAATATCTTTTCATGTTTTTGTGATGGTCTCTAAGTTCTACTCCAATTGTTGATTCAGGAATGGGAAAAGTCTTTTTGAAATAATAATTCAAAATCAGTTGGTCATCATCAATTTCAAAATCACCATGAGCATCAGAGACAAGGCCGTACTTGTCAAGTACGGTAAGTGACTTTTTTTGATCCCATGTGTTTTCCCAAATCAGACAAACTAGATTACGATACACATCAGGTTCATCAAGTGCCAAAAATACGATTGCAGTTGAAATATTTTCAATTCCGTGGTCTTCGTAAATTTTTAACTGGATATGGTTTTCAGCTCCAGTCTTTGTATACACAAGAGTTCCTGACTGTGCATAGTGTTCAACCTCAAATGGAACTTTGTTTAGAACAAATCCATTCTCCACCACTCTTACAAAAGAGTCATCATCACGATACCCCATGGTTGGTGGTGTACAGTTGTAGCAGCCACTTCCATTAGGAGGATCCTCTTCAGGAGTTACAAATGTTGTAATAGTTGATGTGTCATTAAGGGAGCCGTCATCTACATAGAAAGTACCTGT
>REGK01000022.1:0-4227 GCA_003702545.1 Candidatus Nitrosopumilus sp. | reverse complement strand
AGTCCACTTGAAATTCTAAACTCGTCAACCTTTCCTTTGAGTTCATTGTTGACTCTGCCACAATTATTTGCTCCCTCAGCATCAATGTCACCTCCAAGTACTAATCTCAATTTGTCTGTCTGAATGGCTCGATTGAGATTTCCTGAACGATTTTCATCTTTTACCAAAACTCCATTAATGTATAATTGACTATTTCCTGCTGTTCCATCAGCATCTTTTTGGTTGTATACTGCAACTATGTGATTCCAGTTTGTAAATGCTGCAGGATTGTTATCTTGTACTGGGTGACCAGGTGATGCAGTACTGACAAAGAAACTTGTTCTGATTTTCATCTTTACATTTTCTGCTCTCCACAAGCTGATGTGGTTGGAATACTGGTTGTTGGTACTACCAGCATCATAACAAACACTTACCATGTCATTATAGAGTGCAACATTTCCTCCAGAAGGTACATTGACTATGTCTCCAACCCAAAGCTCAATTGTGAAATCTCTAGAAGGCATTCCATTTAGTGAATTCCTGTAAATAAAATCACCACTGCCTTCGTTACTAGAAGTGGTTGTTGGGCCCTTTAATTGCTGACCATAGCCAATCTGTCCATTAGTAAGATGAGGAATTCTAGCCATACTATGACCTACATCAGCACCTCCACCACCTCTACCATCATTTCCATTATCAGTTGCATCTTTGAATTCGAAGGATGTTCCAGTTGATGTTTGATTTAGGTGCCACACTACAACGTAATCATCATTCCACACATCAGCAGAATTGTATCCTACAGTATTTCCTTTGTAGTACATGTAAATGTCTGTAGTAGATGTTGCTGACAAAGTTGGAAAGTTAACCCAGGCAACAATCTCACCAGTAGTATTATCAAATCGCTCCACTTCATGAAAGAGTTTTGTTGTTCCATCAGATGTTGTAAAAACAATATCTCGACCTAGTGCCTCATTGGTTTGAACAAGGTCAGGATCAGTTACACTAATCAGAACTGGAAAGTCAGTAAGATCATTTGAGATTACAGTGTTTAGAGATAGAGTGATTTTCTTTCTATACTCCCAAGAGTCATCATACCATTCTGCGTGTGCCAAGACAAATGTGGATGAAAAGAAAAATACTGCAACAGTAAAAACAATAAGAAAAATTGGCCTATACTCTAATGATGACATCCCCTGCAATTGATGGTCCCCAAGATCATGCAGGTAATTTGTAAATATCAGAGATCAGAAAAATCCCAAATTTGGGATTGCTTATTTAATTATTCTTGCATTTCTGCAAGCATACTGTGAGCATTCTTGTTTTTTTCATCGACCTCCAAGATTTTCTTGCAGCAGTCAATTGCTCTCTTATTTTCATCTAATTTTTGATGAGAATATGCCTTGAGAAGCAATACATCAACATCATACGAGCCAATCTCAAGGGCTCTGTCAAAATGAGAAATTGCAGTTTTGTACTTTTTTTTCATATAATAGATTCCACCCACGGTAAACAGAGCATCATGATTGTTTGGAACCATTCTAAGATATTCTGTACCTGATTTTAGAGCCTCATCATATTTTTTTTGCCTTGCAAGTTTCTTGAATTCTTTGAATTTTTCTTGGTTTCTTTTTTGGTTAGGATCCTTTGGAGTTCTACTAAATAATCCAACCAAAACAGTCACGCAATTAGCTTATTGCAAGCATTCTGTCAATTGCCAGACGTGCCTTGTCTGCGATTTCTTTTGGAACAGTGATTATGTTCTTCTCATTTACAAGTGCATCATGCACTTTTTCAAGTGTGATCATCTTCATGTATTGACATTCAGCTTTTTCTGAAGCTGGAATGAATTTCTTGTCAGGATTTTGTTGTCTCATTCTGTACAAGATTCCAGTTTCAGTTGCTACAACAAAGTTTTTAGCTTTTGATTCTTTGACATGATTAAGCATTCCTTCAGTTGAAAGGATTGAAACTTTTTGATCATTAAAACTTCCATCAGCAACATCATACATCATAGGAGTGGTACAACTACATTCAGGATGAATCACAAATTCTGCATCTTTCATAGAATCTAGTTTTTTAGTTACGTCTTCAGGGGTGATTCCTGCATGAACATGGCATTCACCTGCCCAAATGTGCATATTTTTTCTTCCAGTCATCTTTGCGACATAAGAACCCAAGAACATATCAGGCAAAAACAAAATTTCCTTGTCTTCAGGAATTGCCTTTACAACATTTACTGCATTAGATGATGTACAGCAATAATCAAGTTCAGCTTTGATTTCAGCAGTTGTGTTAACATATCCAACTGCAATTGCACCTGGATGTTGTTTCTTCCAGTTTCTTAATTCATCAACAGTAATTGAATCAGATAGTGAGCATCCAGCTTCCAAGTCAGGCAAGATTACCTTTTTTTGAGGACTAATTATTGCAGCAGTTTCAGCCATAAAGTTCACACCACAGAAAAGAATTGTCTTTTGTGGAACTTTGGCTGCCTGTCTTGACAAGCCCAAAGAGTCACCTGTAAAATCTGCTACATCCTGAACCTCAGGAATTTGATAGTTATGAGCAAGAATAACTACGTCTTTTTCTTTTTTGAGACGTTGAATCTCTTCTTTGAGTTTGGAGGTTTGTTGTACGAGCATAAACCATAGAAAATTTGCCTAGTGGGGATTTAAAGAATGGGATCGCGCCCAGAATTCTCACATATCTGAGCAATGGTGGCAATTATTGCCATGTTATGTGCCGATTTGAATGTCATCTGAACAGTATTTTTTGAGAGTTTCAATTGCAGACAAGATTGCCAATCTACTTGTCTTTGGGTTGTTTGCATCAGGGACATTTTCTATGGTAAATGTCATCTTGCCAAACTTTCCTGCAGCTTCAATATGGTGAGTGTTCTTGTCAGTGTTAGGGTCTGCAATAATTTTTACACTAGTTTTTTCACTGCCAATTCCAGTTAATGACAAGAGTGCTGCAACGTTGATGTTGGCAGGAAATAGTGTAACTGCTTCTTTTGCAGTTCCAGTATACACAACAGTTGAAGAAGAAATTTCATCTAGGTTAATGTCAGACGTTTCAAAAAACTTTGCACCCTTTAGAGAACGAGGATGTTTTGTTGTAGTGATGGAAAGAGATTCTAATTCATCTTTGATTGATTTTATGCCATCTAGTCCTGCAATGGCACCAGATGGAAGATAGATTGTTTTTTTAAAGTCCTTACATGCATCAGACAAAATATCATAGATTGATTCATCAAGTAATGCACCGACACTCATTATCATCAAGTCTTTTTTGTTTTGCAGAACACTTAGTGCCACATCCTTTACTGCATCTTGAGATGCAGCTTCAACAACAATATCTATTGGTTGAGAAGATAGCAGATGAGAGTTTTCAACAATTTCTGGTTTGGTGTCTAGTTTTTCAACAAGCAAAGATGAAGCATCTTTTGATGCGTCATATACGTGAGTAAGAGTTGCAGGGAAATTTTCAGAGTCAATTGCTAATGCAATTTGTGTTCCCATCGAACCACATCCTAAAAGGGCTATTCGCTTCAAACAAAGTATCTAAAAAACATCACTTAATTAATTCTAGGTAAGCCATTTGCAAAAGAGAATTTCCTAGCAAAGAGTACCAATCCTATAACAGAAATTGCAAAAATTAGAGTTGCATATGCTCCAAATTCTGGAATGACTCGAGTTCCTGTGATTTCAACTTGAGTTGCACCTTCAGGGACTATAAATCCGAGTGTAAAGCCATGATATGATTTTGCCAACTCGTATCCTCGCTCCTCCCCATCAACAAATAATCCATAATCCTCAGTTTCATGAGAAATAATTTCTTCAGGAAGAATAACCCAAAAAGTATATCTTTCAGGAACAGATTCCAAAACGATTTCAAGGGATTTGTTTTCTTTGTTAATGTTCATTGAGACTACTTTTGGTTGGGGGTATTCTTCGTTAAAAGAATCCATGGAACCGCCATAACCATACGGAATGAGAAAAGTTTCCCCATCTACTTCAAGTGTAAATTTTTGGGATGTTGATTCTATCAAATCAGAAATTTGAGCAAATGCCTCTACATCCAAAATGTGTTCTGCATAGACATTTGTGGGAAGAATTACAGAGGCTAACAATATCAAACCTAAAATCAAATAATGATTCATCACATCAAATTTTGAATTTTATCAAATATAATCAGTATTCGTATTTTCTCCACTGATTTTCAGAGTTGATTTTGAAAAAAAGTGAT
>REGK01000051.1 GCA_003702545.1 Candidatus Nitrosopumilus sp. | reverse complement strand
TCTCTAAATTTTGTAATTCCAATTATCGTGATATTATTCCTAGGAGTAATCTACATAATGACTCAGAGAGCAGATTCAGGCTTTGTTAGTTTCTTTTTGATAGGAGCTGCTGCACTTACAATGTTTTACTGGGTTAGAGTCTTGAAAAAGATGGCAAAAGATCAAAAACCACTCTACACTCAATCAAGAGAACAAGAACAAAAGAACTGGGTTTATGACTTGATTAAAGGCGAAGGCGAATTTGTCTTTGTTGCCGAAGTTCCAGGTCCCGAAGATAAAGTTGCAGTAAGATTGGTTGACGGAATGTTGTACATCAGAGGAACCGGTGGATTTTCAAAAGAAGTTCCCATAGAAGGCGCAAACGACATGCAGATATTTGATTTCAAATATCGTAACGGTGTCTTGACACTACGAATAAAATAGTTACAGACTTTTTGCCAGTTCTAGCTTTTGTGGCAGATACTTGTCAGTGATGTTTGTAAGACCATACTTTGCAAATGCCTCAAGTTCTGCTTTTCTCTTTAGTCTCAAGAACACTTGAAGTTCTTTTTTCCAGATTCCTGATTCATATCTAGGATCCTTTTGCAAATCGTAGCATCTCTTAATGTCTGATTCAGTCATTGGAATTGTTGGTAGTTTGTATTTCTCAATGTCTGTTGCCCAAACGCCAACCCACTTTGCATCAGGAACTGTTAGTTCTCTGAGGTGTGCTGCATTTGCAGAACCAGATTTGATTACCATAGCAATGTGTTCTCCATACACATCTCCGTCAGTCAATATGATTACAGGAAGTCCCATTTCATCATGGAGACGTTTGAGTAGTGTTCTAGTTGAACGTGGAGCTTGTCCTCCAGTGTTAATGATAATTGATTTGAATTTTTTATCTACTTGTTCTTCAACAAATCTTGTAAAGAGGCCACCCTTCTCAATTGCAATTACAATTTCAGCACTAGTATCAACTAGTTCAGCAGTAGTCAGACTGGGTCCAATTGAATAACCATCAGGGTGATTTGAGAGATTCATCTTCTTGCCCTCATATCCTGGAATGGTATATTCGATATTCAAATCACCAAAGATAGAGCTTCTCTCCTCAGGAAATATGTGAAAGTCTTCCCTAGGTCTTGAAGTTACTGCTTCTAAATCCACAATAATATTATCTGATTCAGATTGGTCATCAAACTCTATTGCGAATGCTTGAGATGAATAGTACACATCTCTTAATGTAGAGGATTTTTTCTCTTGTGTGAGTCTGTTTGCAAAGAATGCAAGCCACATTAGTTGTGTAAATGAACGCAATTGTGCTGAATTCTTTGCACTTCGTAATGCAGTAGAATTTCCCAAAATGTACTGTCGTAATTTTTTGTCATAAACGATATTGCCAACAGATCTACTAGGTATTGAGAATTTAGGGAATTGTCCGTTTTCTAGGTCTTCATAGATTTTTGCACCGTGACTTTTTAGAGATTCTAAGATTGTCTTTTGCTTTTCTTTGGCTTTTTTGCTAATCTCTTTTGCTTTTTTCTCACTTGCTTTCAATTGGTTTTTCCTCCTTTACTGTTTTTTCAGTTTTAACTTCAACAGGTTCTAATCCCTCTAAAATTTTCTTGTAATTTGGTTCTTTTTTCTTTCCAGCTAGTTCTGTACAAAATTCTGCGATCATTGGAATGTATTTGGCATAGAGATTTGCACGTTTTTTGGCCATCTCTGCTTGTCCTTTCTTTGACATGAATGCAGCAAGTTTTCGTGATAAGAACTGCAATGCTAGCCTGAGTTCTCGTTCTATCTCTTGTCTGTCTGCAACATTTTCTTTTCCTGCAGTCTTGTAAGGAATTCTAGTTGAACAGATGTGAGAGACTATGATAAATGGTGGATCACCTTTTACTTTGTATCGTCCCCAATCAGTATCATTTACAACTTTGAGAACTACATCACTGCCCTCATCATAGAGTAATGGAATTCTGTTTGCATATCGGTACACATGAGGACCACCAGATTTGATGTCACCGCCATATGCAATTCCCATCTCAACAATAAATGGGAATCCAGAGTAGGCTGATGCAGGTCGTTGAACTACAGCAGTAAAATCAGGATTAAAGAATTTCTTAATTCCTTTCTCCAAGGGTTCCTCACCTAGAGGGGCTAGGCAACTTGAATCAGGAGCCATGAAGTCATCGAATTTTTGAAGTGAATCACTAAGGTTGACTAGTTCTTGGTTTGTCAGAGTACCCATGCGTTTTTCAGGCTTGAATTTTGCAAACTCTGCAAATTTGACTGCAGTTGTTGGACCTACACGCTGAAATCTTTTGGTAAGAAAAGTGGTTAACGGTTCACCTTGAACAGTGTTAGTAAGTTGTTTGTAGTATTGACTTTCAGGATCCATATCAACTGTCTTTGATTGTGAATCTCCAAAGTCCCAATAATGTAATTTTTTGTTTGGAACATCAAGATCTTCAATTCTAATTTTACTTAATTTTTCAAAATCCATCTTCAAAAAAGACAATAACGCAATTACTACGCGAACTTGACGAGAAAGATTTTTCCATTTCTTTTTTGCTTTTGTCATTATTGCAGTAAAGCTAAGATTTTGTTTTGATAAACCCAAATCTTTTCTAACCTTTTCAATCATCAGATCATCAATTGTTGGAATTTCAAATTGAGATTCAACTATCATTCTTCTGATTCTTTCAACATCAATTCCATGTGGATGTGGTCTGATAATTGTTGGTGGTGGCGGAATCTCTTTTACAAATCTAGGATGATGGAATTTTTGTCCTTTAGGATCATCAAAAGTAATTGTTGCGTATGGAGTAATCAAAGATGTTTCATAGACATAATCACGAATCTTGTTTCCTGCCTTAGAGTAATCACCTTCCAAACAAATGCTAACTGACAATCCTTTCTTTGAGATTTCTTTTGTTGTGTGCTTTTGGATAACGGGTTTGTTCTTTTGAATATCTAACAGAATCTCAAATTGATTTTGAATTTTTGCATCAGTAGAACTTTTTACAATTACTGGTTTGTTCGTAGTAATTTGACCGTACAGAATTGCCATTGTTGCGCCAAGACCAAACATACCCCTTGCTTGCTTTAGTCCAAATTTAGAACCATAAAGAACAGTTCCAAATGCCAGGGGTATGTGTTTTGCATCAACACCAGGTCCATTATCCTTTACAGTCAAAATGTATGGTTTTGGGTCTGGTTTGTCAGGATCTACAGCCTTGATTGTTAGGTGGACATCAGGTAGGATTCCCTTTTGATCACAGGCATCAAGGGCATTTTCGACAAATTCCCTTACAGCAGTGTATAGTGAACGGGTAGGATTGCTAAATCCAGCCAAGTCACGGTTACTGTAGAAAAACTCACTAGGAGAAATCTGATTAAATTTTTCTTTAATAGAAGACATCTTGATCTTCCCACAACTTCATTTTTTCTTGCTTTTCTTTTCTGTTTGCTGCTTCTAATTTATCATAAACTGCACCATGCATACTTCCACTAGAAATAGAAGAGATTGCATCAACTGCTAATCGTAATTTACTTGCATCACCAATAATTGAAACTGTTTTTCCATAAACTGAGATATGTGTACTGCTAAGATTTTCCATATTTCTCCGCGCTCTACCACCTTCTCCAATAATTCTCCCTTTTATCCTTTCAACATTTGCGTTAGATTTTCCGGCAAATTCTCTAAGATCTATTACGTGCAACGTGTTCTCTCCTTTCAACAAGGTCATAGCACTTTCAGGAGAAAAACCTCTACCAATTGCTGTAACAATTTCCATCGCTTTGAATGGTTGTATCTTTTCGACATCGCCATCAGATTTTATGAATACTTCACCAGTTTCACCGTCAATATCCAAAGAGACATGACATGTTTTTTCAATTTTAGATTTGACATTACCTGATTTACCAATTAGTACTCCTATCCGGTCATTTGGAATTCGAATTAATTTCTCAAAGCTCATTTTACAATATCCTCAAATAATTGATCTGGATCCTCAACAGAAACTCCTCTTTTCTTAAAGAACCTTGTAATGTTATTAATGTCTCTCTTAAGAAATTCTTGAGTGTTAGGGTGTCTCAAATCAACTGCAGAGCCCAAATCAAAAACTACCAATCCATTTTCAGTCTTGAAAATATTATACTCTGAATAATCTCCATGAACCAACTTTGCCTTTTGATACATGTCTGAGATAATTTGGATAGCCTGCTCATAGTCATTCTCATCTACTTGTGAATCAAGTAATAATTTTCCAGGAGCCCCCTTCTCACCCACAAACTCCATGGCCAGCACATTATTTGTCACATGAAGGGGTTTTGGAACTGGGATTCCAGCCTCAAAGCACTGAGTTAGGTTTCTGTATTCTTTTTTTGCCCAAAGATAGACTAGGTTTTTTGTTCCCTTTTTGACATTTGAGAATCTTGGGTCACCAAGGATGTAGGGTTCTCGTTTTTTGAAGTTTGATGTACTGACAAGATAAATTTTCAGTGCAACATCTGAATCATTTTCATCAACTCCCCAAAACAAGACAGATTCTTTTCCAGCACTTACTGCGCCATTGACATATGCAATTATGTGGTCTGTGATCATTTTGTATAATGTCATGACAGTTGGTTTGTCAAGTACTTCGTTTACGACTTTGCCTTTTTTGAAACCATCATCCAAAGTCTTTCGTTTGGCTTTTGAAATTAATTTTTTGTCTAACTTTGATTCTAATTTCTTGCTAAGAATATCAGTCATTATTCAATAATGCCTCCACTAGATAAAATGAATTTCTTTTTGAATGAAAGCATTTTACATTTTAAAAATAATTAGAAATGGGACGCCAGAAATTTTTTTAATTGCACTTTCAGAACCAATCCCCAACTCAATTGACATGGAAATGGTCTCATCGCCTACAAGATTAATTATTGTAGAATTTTTTAATAAGACTTCAGCTTCATCTTTTTCTACGAATCTTTCTCCATAGTAGCTTTCACTGATGTGCATGTTTAGTTCTCCTTCAACAATTGTTTTGCCTAAAAGTTCTGCATCACAAATGTTTAGCATTGGATTTTTTTGATAATCAGTTTGACGTACTGCAAATGGCATTATGCGTATTTACCTTTTAGAGTTGATTTTGCACCACATGCTTCACAAAGTAAAAAGGATATGCGCTTTTCTTTTTCTATCTTTGTGTCAGGGCTTTTACAAGTTGGGCATTCAAGATAATCTTTAACATAAATTTGGAACAGTCGGGTAAAATCATCAGGATCACGTTTTCCGATAAACATGGCCTTGTCACCAATTTTTTCAGCAGGGACTGCAAACTCTTTTGAGAGGTATTGTAGTACTTTGTCAGGGTCTCGTCTGAGTACCTTTGGGAATTCAGAGAAATTACGCAGGAATGTCTTTTGTCCTTCCCACATTACATCGACTACAGGAAGTTCAAACCTAGCAGTAGTGGCTTTTTCAGTATCGCCTAGCTTATCCTGTATCCTTTTGAGTAGACTTTCGTATTCTGCTTTGGTCACTAAAGAATAGTGTAGAGTAGACCCTATATGGGTTTTGAAAAAGAAGAAGTCGTGTGGATTTTGTTTCTAAGTTAATCCATTTTTCCGATACGGAAAACGTTAGTTCCACATTCTGGACATGTACCTTTTACGGCAGGACGTCCGTTCTTTAGTTTAGTTTCTTTGGGATCTTTGATTTCCCTTTTTTCTCGGCATTTTACGCAATATGCTGTAACCATTCTAAAAATTGTCAAGCACGCTGGTATTTAGGAAGAGCCTGTGAAAATTATTTAACTACACGCCTAGACGTGAGTAAATTTTTTGTACCTCAAAAAAATCCTAAATTCAAAAATTTTAACGAATGTGAGTAAATTTTAGAAAATTATGGTCAAGATTATGCCAAAAAGCAATTTTTCTAATATTTGTTCAATATTTCAAAATTTCTTCAAAGATTATCAATTATAAACTAGCAGAGATTAGAGAAGAAAAATGGCATCAAAAAAAGGAATTGCAATTACAATAATCATTTTAGGTGCAATTACTGGAGCCAGTTTTTTGGCATGGATGGTCCCACAACAAAACGAAACTACATTCATTGTTACTGATTATGAAAGTTATCTGGATGGTGCAAAAAACATCCATGAAGTTTTAGCACAGTCAACAGAAATTGAATATCAAAAATTACTAGAGAGGGAAACAACACCAGAAAAATACATTGAATCAGCTGATATCACATCAACTCAAGTGACATCTCAGATAAGCGAATTTGTAACATCAAAGCCACCAGAGCAATGGCAAGAAAGTTACATCAACTACATGGATGCAATGAAGAAATTCAATTTGTATGTTGGAGAGACCAAAGTTTTGGCAAATTTGATTGAAAATCAAGCATCAGAGCAAGAGATTACAGAAACTACTCAAAAGATAGAGATGCTCAAAGCAGAGTCACTGGAATTGGTTAGACTCTCAGACCAGGCAAGACCATAGCCTCAAAACCGAATTTTACTAATCATATTGGTTGGAAATCGTTAAAAAGCAATTTTACGATACAAGATGAATGTCTCAGCGCTCAGACAAGGT
>REGK01000021.1 GCA_003702545.1 Candidatus Nitrosopumilus sp. | reverse complement strand
GGATTCTTTTGGTAGTGAGCCTCTAGGACTTGGTGGAGATGGTTCTGGTTCTTCGGTAACTGGTTCGGGAGCTAAATCAAGTTCTTCCAGTTCAATACTTGTAACAACAGGCAAATCACCCAGTGAATCTAATTCTACTTTGTTTCCATCAATCCGTAAGAATGGATCACCATTAATTGAAAAAGTGTTAATTCTATGTCCTTTTTTCCAGGAATTTTTTCCAGTGTAAATCGTAATGTAGGAAAGCCCATTTTTGATATCAGATGAAATGGTTAATCGATCAACAAGAGTTCCTTTAGTTATTCCCTTGTCTGTATCCTGATGTCTAATAGCAACAGAAATCAGATGTTTGGAATCATAACTGACTTCAGAAATTAAATAGTCAGCCCATTTATCCATTATAAAAAATAGTGATTAGTTTCTAGTAAATAAGCGAGTCTAAATCAAAGGATAGTGCCTGAAAAATAAGATTAAATTGGTTTTTAGAAAATGGTAGTCAAATGGAAATTTCTGTAGAACCATGGAAAAAACTTGTTATTCACGAAGTAATCGAGTACAAATTTGAAGATTGGGTAAAGCAAATAGCATTTAGTACTAGAACATCAGGAGGGGGAATTCCTACAATGCAATGGACAAATGGCATTGTTTTTTCACCAGCAAATTTTCCAACAACTAATGCAACTGTTGAAGAACAATTGAAAGGGATTTTGCATTGGTCATCAGTATCATTTGCAATAAAAGAAAAATTTGAAAAACAAATAGTCAAAGAAAATGCTACAATAAATCTAGTAGATGTTAGTGTCAATGAAATTTTCAAAGAATTAGCGATTAGTTTGAAATCACAATCAAAATTTACAAATCCTGAATCTGGAAATAGTCAATGAGTATTGAAAAAATTATTGATGATTGTAAAATTTATCAAAAAGAGATAAAACAGTATGATCCTGATCCCTTTTATGTAAATCATTTTTTTTCTAAATTCATAGATTCTGTAAATTATGTTATGGAAAGTATTTTTCATGAAGCAAACAGAGATTTTGGATTATTCATTACAGAAAAAATATCACAAGAAAGATTTCTCAAAAAAGCACAAGAAAAGAATGATACTAAAGCAATAAAATTTTCAGAATGGCTTACAGACAAAATAAATCAAGAACACAAAAATAGATTTCCAAAAGCGATTAAAAAAATATGTGAATTAAAAAAGAATCAGCACACATTACCTGAAATAAAAATTATGATAAGAGCTCAAGATAGATATGAAAATGATATTAATCAACAAATCATGGTTGCTTTAAGCAATGAAAAATTACGCTCAAAAGAAGAATTACAAATTGAAATCAATAGACAATCAGCAGTATTTTTAGAAGTAATCAATCACAAAAGAACAGAAAATAATGAACCTAGCGTAAATCAAAATCAGGTAACTGCTTCAGCGTTTATTGATATTGAAGATATTTTCGAAGTTGAAGTTGCATATGCTACAGAGATTTACATTCCAGTATTGATTAGATTAGTGGAAGAGTCTAGGGGGAAAATCAAGGAATTAACATCTTGGAGTTAAACTAGTCTGAAAATCCAAACATAGGATGGTCATTTCTGATTTTAACTATTGGAAAATATGAGAAACCATGATCAATATTATCAGAAAATTCTGGATTTTTATCATGGTTTCCTTGATACTTTAAGAAATTTTTTGTTGGTTCTGAATCTAATTCAACATAATTGAAATTGTAATACACATCATCCATCTCCAAAGAAGTAATGTAACCAATTACCCAAGATTTTTTTCTGGGCATAGCAAATAATGTTAAATTCTGTTCATCTGGAAATTCTGGATCATATGTCAATCTGGCCAAACTCCCTAAATCCTTTACAGGTATTGGATGAAATTGATCTGGAAAATCTTTTTTAGATTCGGGTAAAGGTGAAATTTCGTTTTCCATATGAACCACTGGGGCATAATGTGAAATGTCTTTTGTAGATTGAACAATGTCACAAATTTCTTTTCCTCCAGTTACTTGATAGGAAATGTATCGTCCAGATTTTTTCAAAGGAGTGTAGAAAATCAGCAAGGTATTAGCTAGCATCATGCTACAAGAAACAACACGATCTCCGTTAAATTCCTGAGAATAAACTCGTTGAGGGTATTCTCTAAATGCACAAGCATATCTTGCTAGATCATTAAAACTAGATAATTCGACAAAGCACTCATTTTGAGAGATTGACATAAAAAATTTAGAATAGGAGAGGTTTTTATTCTTTCAAAAGTTATTGGGATTTTGGCCACATTGAGCCCCATGTTTCAGTGAATTTTTTCATCATTTCACCATATGCATTCATCTGTTCCAAGCCAGATGCGCTAAGACTCTTTTGCCAATTTTCAACAAATTGTTTGAAAGTAGACATGTTATTATCATTAAGAGCTTTTTGCCAGGTCTCACTAAATTCTTTAAAAGAATTCATCCCAGCATCAGTCATTGCTTTTTGCCAATTTTCTCCAAATAATTTCATGGTTTCATTACTTGATTCAATACTAGCTTTTTCCCAAACGTCATTGAATTTAGATTGCATCTCATTGCTGGCAACTTGAATTTGCTCAAAAAGAGATTTCCAGTTTTCAAGTGATTTGGTATACTCTTGCCATAATGAATCCCATTCATTATTTTTTTCTGGGTCAGACATTAACTAAAGATAGATTTCGTTGTTCTTAAAGAGTTCTCTGAAAATCACAAATTATTTTTGTCGATTTGCTAATCTTTTTTCCATTCGATTTTTTCCTTCTTCAAACTTCACTCGGTCTTCATCTGTTTTTAAGGAAAGTTTTGGGACATGCATGGGTTTACCATTTTTATCAAGTGCAACAAATGTTACAAAAGCAGTTCCAGTAGTTGTTCTAATTCCGGTAACAATATCTTCTGCTTCTGCCTTAACTTCTATTTCCATAGAAGAGTTATGGACATAGTTTATGCGAGCGTTTAATGAAAGTACATTTCCTACAAAAACAGGTTTTAGAAAATTTACGCTATCCATAGAAACAGTAACGGCATTTGATTGAGAATGTCGTTGAGCAACAATTCCTGCAACCATGTCAATATGTTTTAAAATTTCACCACCAAACACATTTCCAGCTGGATTTGCATCAGATGGAAACATCCTAACAATAACCTCAGCACGAGATTCAGCAGGGCTTTTTTCTTTCAAATTTGATTGAGATGACATTTTATCTAAAATGATTCTAATTTATCCAAATTTAATTTAATCAGTTGATTTTGGTTACTTGAAATATTTTTCGAGTTTAATCTTGTTGATTTTTGGGATTTTTGCCAATTCAAATCCCTCAGGACGTTTTGAAAGTGATCTGGTTGCATCAATACCCATTTTTGCAGTCTGTAACTTTTTTTGATTGCTTGAAGGATCAAGGCTAGAACCACGCACATTTTTAAGAATTACAAGATCTTTATCTGCCTGGAATCTTGTAGCCATTGCATATTCTACTGCTTCAGCATTATTAGGATCAATGTCCTCATCAACTACTGTTACTTGTTTTAGTGAACGATGAGATTCAAATGTTTTTTTGATAATTTTTTTTGGATCAGAATCATTTTTCTTGTTTATTTGTACAACTGCATGCAACCAATTACACCCACCGTTTGTCATGGACACTTGTTGTGTTTGTTTGAATGCTTTTTTCAAATCTCCGTTTAATTTTGATTCAATTGGCATACCCATTAACAATCTATGTTCGGAATATCCAGAAAGGACATCATGGAATATAGGATTATTTCTAAAATACATTTTTTCAAGCTCAAAAACTGGCTGAGATCTTTCATGATCATATGTTTGAAGCATCTCGACCATCCATTCTGCATGTGTTTTATCCTGAAGAACTCTTCCTTCCATAACAATTTCTGAACCAGATGGAACATTCAATCCAGTAAATGGAAGTTTTGTTAAAGTTAATTTTCCACCCAACAAGGAATTTGCAATATCTATCTCATCTTTTCCCCATTCTGCTTGATAAGCTCCGGCAATGGAAATTGCAGGATGAACACCAACAGTTATTGCAATCTTAAGATCCTCGCCATGTTCTTTTGCATCAATAAAACATCTATGCAAATGACGTCCCTCAACCATTCGTATTGAAAAATGAGTTTTGTCAATTGGCATCATTCTATGAAAAGATGAATTTTGTTTTCCAGTCTCAGGATTCTTAGCATAAGCAATTGAAGATGTGATAAATGGTCCAGATTCCTTTTCAAAATGAGTTACAATAGGCATGGAAAGGAGGTTTTTTGAGCTATTTTCTTGAAATTTCCCTGAGGAGATAATTTTTGGAGATTTAGCTTTTTTGATTGCAGAAATAACCTTTTCATGGATATTATTTTCAGTGCCTCCAACTGCAAGAGCAAATCTTTTTCGAGTACCAACCAGATTAGCAACTAGATGAAAATTACTTTCTTTGATATTCTCAAATAATACGGCATGTGAACCGTCAACTTTGGCAGTAATTCCTGCAATTTCATATTTTGTTGAAACTTTGGTTTTTACAATTTTGAGTTCTTTGTTTTTCTTTATTTTTGAAATATAATTTCGTAAATCACTCATTCTCAATCATCTCCATAATCTCAGACATTAAGTCTTTTGCAGTGGTTGGTTCTAATTCCTTTTGGATAAAGGCAGAAACTAAAGCAATGCCTCTCATTCGGGTACTGATTCGTTCAGAGACAAGTTTGAGAAAGAGTGATTCAGTTCTAGAAGGAATAATTGTAGTGGTGATGGGAGTAGGTCCAGTTGCCATCGAAGCAACCATAGAGCCAATTTTGTTAGAACCTTCAGCTACGGAAATAAAATAACCGTTATCAAATTTTTGAATAGATAAAGAAAAGTTACGGCCCTCCAAATTTACCAATTTTTGGAAAAATCCATTTGGAGAGTTCAATAAGCTATGAACAAGTCTTATGCTTTTATTGCTATTGATTCACTTTCTTGGGAAGTATCTAACGAAGGATTCTTCTTGCAATTTTTCTCGTGTTTGTCTGGATAGACAAATAATTTCTCACAATATTTGCATGGAGTTTTTTCCTTAGACTTTGTTGTTTTAGATTTTGCAGTTTTTGCTTTAGATTTTGCTTTTACTGCAATCTCTTCAACTTCTGGTTCAACTGCAGCAGATTTAGCTTCAATAGAATCAGCCTCAACTCTTGCACGTAGTTTTGCTTTGTATTTCAAATTACGTGGTTTTGTTCTTAATCTATAGCCACAGCATGGGCACCATAGTCCTTCCCATTTGATGAATATTTCACAAATTTGACATCGACGTTGTCCAGAAGCATATCTTCCGGTTCCAACAGGCTTTTGGGCCTTGTATCTTACACAAATTCCTTTACAAGTCATCTTGGTAGTATTGTATAGAATTCATAAGTATATAAGGATGGATCGATGAAAAATAGAAAAAAAGTCGCTTAATATTGTAAAAATTATAGAAAAATTAATGATCACAGTTAATTGTTTCAAAGAAAAACAAGAAATCTTCAATAAATATGTATAGCTTGTTTGAAATTCGTTTTTTTTGAAAAAATGATATGTGTCAATATAGTTGTTTGATAAAAAATTATAGTTTTTCCTAAAAAAAATGTAGAAAATAGAAGAATTTCATACTATATGATCTCAATAAATAGAAAATTTCTGCTTCAAAATTGGAAAAATTAACCAGTAATCGACAATGGTAAAATGGAATAACGATATCCATCTCTTTGAGAAATGTATTTTGCAGATAACATGTCTCGTTTTCCTCTCTGATTGAAATTCTTGATTTTCATACTGGTTTTTCTTTCATCAACAAATTCCAATTCAAAAGATGAGCAGAATTTGAGATTCAACATAGTTACAATCTGTTTTGCAATTCCCATGTTACCATTTCCAATTTTTACAATCTTTCTTTTTGCTCGAAGACCTCCTAGTACTCGAATGATATGATCTACTAATTCTTCAACAGATGAATGAAATGAGCTCTCAATTTCCTTGCCAAAATAAAATACAGATAAACCGGTTCTTTCCCCAGGATCAATTCCTAAAATCAGGTTATCTTCTTCAAAATCAAGATTGAGTTTTTGCATCATTATTCCTCGAATCACAGTTGGAGGATGTTCAAAAATATCCTCATGAAGAATAGGGGTTTCACATGTTTTTGGAGATTCTTTGTGAGTAGTAAGGATAAGATGGCCAGGATAATTTTGAATGTCCTCAGGCAAAATAGAATCAAATGAGAGTTTGAGGGTTTTCAGGTATGTTGAGAATCTATAGTATGGCTTACCATAGGAAGTAGCAACTCCAATACGAGAATTAAGTAAGGGATCGATGTTTGAGAAGATGAAATATAGAATTTAGGTTTATGCCTTCAAAACAGTTGACACAACATGTTTGACTGCTTCATCAAAATTGGCATCAATTTTTGCTTGAATTTCAGATAGTTTAGATTCTCCTTCTTGAGCAATTTTTGCAGATTCTGCAGTTGCCTTTTCTTTAGAAGCATTAATCATAACTTCGGCTTCTTTTGTAGCCATTTCTCTAGTTTTTTCCATAAGAGAATCTATCTCATTTTGAGCCTTTACTGAGAGTTGTTTTTTCATGTCTCCAACTTTACTGTTTAAGGAGTCAATATCATCTTCTAAGACATTTAGAGATTTGATGATTCCAGTGACTTTAGATTCAGCCATGCTCATTACACATGGATTTTAATGATTCCATTACTTAAATCATTCATTTTTAGGCATAAAATGTGAGATTATCCAGTAGTTAGCAGCAAAATGGCTCTGGCAAGATCGCCTTTTGCTTCTTCTAATGCGGCTTTAGCCTTTTCTTCATCAACACCTGCTTGCTGGCTAACAAGTTGAATATCCTCTTCAGAGAAGATAGGAACTTCCAATTCCCTTTCCTCATAACTATCTGCAGTAACAGTGAAAATAGAATTATCTTTGGCTTTCATTTCTGTAACGGAGGGTTTTGAAATAATGATCTCTTTTTTGTCGGTCTTGATTGTGACTTCTTGAACGTTTGGCAGTTCATTCATGTCCAAACCCATCTTGTCCATCATTCTTCGCATTTCGCGATTTCCTCCGCGCATCATGGTTCTTTTTCCTCTTTACGACTTTTTAAACTATCTCTAACCTTAACTGCTACACCCTTATCAAAATCAGAAATCATCTCATATGACAAAACCGCCCTACCTACTGCAATCACTTTGTTTTTGAATAGAACAGGAGTGTCAGCTGAGATTCTAACATTTTTTCCACATTTTACAACATGTTTACAAAATACAGATCTACCTTCTTGAACAAATGGTGCAGCATCTTCGTTAATCACCACACAATTTTCTTTGAATGTTTTACTCTTCATTAGCATTTGAGCAAAGTAAGGGCTAATTGCCAAACCTCCATCAATTCGTAATGTACACAAAAGTTTTCCTTTATGCATAACAGTTCTAATTCTGCCAGTTTTTCTTGAGAAAGTCATTTCAATGTCTTTTGGAAGATACTTAGAAACACCATTTCCAAATAGAGAGTCAATAGATGACTGTAGTTTCAAGATATGGTCCATATTCAAGCTATTTGCATTCTAAATATTAGTCCAATGATTATATAGGAAAAGATCAAAAGACTATATAGACTGAATTTTTTTATGTAGTTCATGGAAGAAAGAGAAGAAACAAGAAAAATACAGTTTACAGGCAAATCATCGTATATAGTTTCACTACCAAAACAATGGATTATGGAATTGGGATTAAAGCAAGGTGATCAGATAAGAATGGTCAGAAAGGGCTCATCAACCTTGGAGCTTTTCCCTCCAAAGTTTGAATCACGTAATCAGAAAAAAGAAGAAGCAATAATTGAAATTAATTCTGAAGAAAAAGCATCTTCTATTGTAAGAAAACTAATTTCACTTTATTTTCTGGGATTTAAGACAATTAATGTAAAACCAAAGGATGGGAGACTAAGTCCCATTCAAAGAAACACCGTAAAAGAAGCAGTTAAGCGAATGCTAATGGGCTCTGAAATAATTTCAGATTCTAGTAGCGGAATAACAGTACAAGTTCTGGTAAATCTATTAGAACTATCAGTTGATGGGGCATTCAAAAGAATGATTCACTTGGCAAAATCAATGTCAAGTGATGCATTACTGGCAGTAAAAGAAAACAATTTAGATTTGGCACAAGAGGTAATCAATACTGATGACGAGGTAGACAGATTTGGATTCTATATTATTCGCCAGTTAAAGATAGCAATTCAAAATGAGCACATGTTAAAAGAGATGGGATTTAGAAATGCAAGAAATTGTTTGGGGTATAGACTAGTTGTAAAAAATATAGAAAGAACAGGAGACCATGCAGCATTTATTGCAAAAGACCTTTTGGAATTCAAAAAATCAGTCAAAAAGGAAATTTTACAGAAATTACAAGACATGAATGAGTTCTGTCTATCCTCACTAGATGATGCATGTCTTGCTCTGTTCAAGGAGGACTATGCACAGGCTGAAAAAACCATAGAAAAGACTAGTGATATTGGAAAATTTGAGAAAAAGGTCAGAGAGGCCTCAAAATCGCTAAAAGACGATGAAGAGATTTACAGAGTCAGAAGAATGACAGAAAATATCAGAAGAATTTCGGAATATGCAAGTGATATTGCAGAAATAGTCCTTAACATGAACATAGAAAAAGCAATCAAAAAAGCCGCATAGATTGCTGAACAGTTAGAATCTTTAACTCGAATCATAGTAAAAACATGGAATCGAAATGAAATCAGCAATTCTGATCACATATGATAAGGAAGATGTGATTAATGAGGCCAAAGGGCTTTGTGATGCAGCTGGCTTTCAAGTAGTCCACATAATCAAACAGAAATTCTTGAAGAGGCCAAAGTATGGGATAAGTGGAGGAATTTTAGAAAGACTAGAAGAGATTTCAGAGAAGATCAGGCCAGATGTAATTGTGTTTGATGAGGTTTTAAAACCAAGTCAGAATTACAATTTAGCATCAGTATTACATAGAGAAATTTTAGATAGAGAGGCACTCATTCTTGAAATTTTTGAAAGCAGAGCATCAAGTGCAGAATCAAAGTTGCAAGTAAAGTTAGCTCAGCTGAGATATGAGATGGCCAGAGCAAAAGAAAAAGTTCGACTTTCAAGCATGGGAGAGCAACCAGGATTTATGGGAATAGGAAAATTTGAAGTCGATGTTTACTATAATGACATCAAACACAGAATGAATACTGTTAGATCAAAATTAGAAAAAGCTGGAAAGCAAAGAGAACTGCATAGACAGGGAAGGAAGAGAATGGGATTCAAAACCATTTCACTTGCAGGGTATACTTCTGCAGGAAAAACAACTCTCTTTAACATGATGACAGGTGAGACAAGAGACCAAAGCAGTGAATTGTTTACAACACTTTCAACTACAACACGCAGAGTTTCAATTAATCAAGAACCATTTTTGATATCAGATACTGTAGGTTTCATCAGCAAATTACCAGCATATATGATTGATGCATTCAAATCAACTCTAGAAGAATTGGGCCATACAGATATCATTATTGTGGTAATTGACATTAGCGATTCAATATTTGAGTTGAAAAAGAAATTTTCAAGCTGCATGAGAACACTAAGTGAGTTAGGAGTTGAGAAAGACAGAATGGTATATGCATTAAATAAATCAGATTTGCTAGAAAATAGTGAAATTGAAGAAAAAATTGAGACACTAAATCTAGTAGACAATAAAAAATGGATTCCAGTTTCTGCTAAAACTGGAAAAAATGTAAAACAACTCAAAGAATTGATTGGAAATATTTTGGAGAGTTATAATTCGTATAAATCTGAAAAAAAGTTTGGAGTTGAAAAGGCGTTTGGTAATTGAAGTTGTACGTATTGGACAGAGACTAGTCAGAGATGACAGAGTTACGACTCATGTGGCACTAGTATCAAGAGCATTTGGTGCAGAAAGAATTTTCATGACAGAAATCAATCCAGAAATCAAAGACACATTAGGAAAAATTAATGACACATGGGGAGGTAATTTTGAAATTGATTTCATCGACAGTTGGAAACCAATTGTCAAAAAGAAAAAAGAAGAAGGTTTCAAAATAGTCCATCTTTCAATGTATGGTGAAAAAATTAATGATGCTCAAGAAGAAATTAGAAAAGAAGAGAATTTGTTAATTGTAGTAGGAGCCGAAAAAGTTCCTAGAGAAATTTATGAGTTGGCAGATTACAACGTAGGAGTAGGCAGTCAGCCACATTCAGAGATAAGTGCTCTTGCCATTCTTTTAGATCGTATCCAAGAAGGCCAACAATTTGAGAAAGAATTTCCAAATGCAAAAAGGAAGATCATACCCACAAAAACAGGCAAAAATGTACAGGTAAACGAAACAAGGGATTAATAATAGAAAATCAGGAGAAATTAGAGTTGGTAGACAAGTACGAAGATCCTTTTGTTAGAATTGCTTCAATGATTGGAGGAGACGAATATCTCAAAGTAGCTCGTTCATTGCTAAAGGCAGAAGATGCAACAGATGAAGAGATTGCCAGTTCTACAGGACTTAGAATCAACATGGTGAGAAAAGTCCTCTATGATCTTTTTGGAAAATCACTAATCACAGGCATTAGAGTAAAAGACGAAAGAAAAGGATGGTTTGTCTACAGATGGAGAACACGTAGAGAAGAAGTTGAACATTTCATTGAAAATCAAAAAAAGAAAATCGAAGAGAGATTACAACAAAGACTAGACTATGAAAATGCATCTGATTTTTACCACTGTGGAAATGAGGATTGTCCAAGAGTTACATTTGAAGATGCTCTTGAAGGTATGTTCAAATGTCCTTCGTGTGGAAATGTCCTTAATCTAAAAAAGAACGATAAATCAAAGAAAGCATATCAAAAGAAAATTGATGAAATCAAAAAAGACATGCAGCAAGTATTCTAATTAAACAACAATACTGAATTTCAGGTTACTAGAATAAATAAGAGGGATAATTCGGAGAGATCCTGAGTCAGATCACTACAGTAAATCCTGCAACAGGCGAAGATATCAGTGCATTCACACCAATGGATAAAGACCAAGTTTTTGAATTAGTTAGAAAAGCAAAGAGAGCATTTCCTGAATGGAAAAAAGATTATGAAAAACGTAGAAGTTACATTTACAATTTAGTTGAACATCTAAAGAAAAACAAAACGGAGTTGGCAAAAGTTGCAACTAAAGAAATGGGCAAAGCACTAAAAGAATCAATTGGTGAAGTTGAAAAATGTGCTTGGGCTTTAGAGTTTTATGCAGACCACGGAGATAGTTTTCTTTCTGACGAAGTTCTAAACACGGATGCAAGAAAGAGTTTTCTAACATTTGAACCACTAGGGGTAATTGGTTCTATCATGCCATGGAACTTTCCGTATTGGCAAGCTCTAAGATTTGCAGCTCCCTGTTTAATGGCAGGAAATGTGATTGTTATGAAACCATCTCGAGTGACTATGCAGTCTGGGATTGAAATTGAAAAAGCATTTGCAGAAGCAGGAGTTCCTGAAGGGGTATTCTCTACAGTCGTTGGAAGTGTGGATTCTGCAAATCATCTAATAGATTCAGAAGTTAATGCTGTAACATTTACTGGAAGTACCAATGCAGGGGCAAAAGTAGGTGAGAGAGCTGCAATGAATCTAAAGAAATGTGTTTTAGAATTGGGTGGAAGTGATCCTTTCATAGTTTTAGACGATGCCATTATTGAAAAGGCAGCTGAAGGTGCAGCAAAGGGCAGATTCATCAATTGTGGACAGAGTTGTGTAGCATCAAAAAGATTCTTTGTAGGCAAAAATATTGCAGAAGATTTTATTGAATTATTTATCAAAAAGGCATCTGGTCTCAAGGTTGGAGACCCAATGTCAATTGAGACAGATATTGGCCCACTATCAAGTAAAGAGGGATTAGAAACAATTTCTGGAATTGTTGAAGATGCAAAGGCAAAAGGTGCCGAAGTATTACTTGGTGGAGAAGAGGTAGATAGTAATGGATATTTCTACAAACCAACAATTCTTACAAACATTACACCAGACATGAGGATTGCAAAAGAAGAGACGTTTGGACCAGTTGCACCAATAACAATTGTTGAAAATGAGAGTGATGCAATCAAGATGGCAAATGATAGTGAATTTGGATTGGGTGCAAGTATTTGGACAAAAGATCTTGCAAAAGCAGATAAAATGTCAAGAAGAATTGAATCAGGAATTGTTAGTGTGAATAACGTGGTAATTTCAGATCCAAGAATTCCTTTTGGTGGAATAAAACATAGTGGATTTGGAAGAGAGTTATCAAGATACGGAATGTTAGAATTTGTAAATCTTAAATCAGTTAGATTCTATGACAATCTAACACATCATCATTACGTAGAATAATTTTTGATAATTGGAATTAGGAGTATCCTTTAAGTATAATTTTAGCATATTATATTATGGCGAGGACACTCGATGACGTATTGTTGAGTGAAGATCAAAGAGATCTTGGGAACGCCTTGAGCTTTGAGATACATTCAGAGTTCATGATTCCTCTGCGACAAAGTCCTCGTCAGATTCATCATCTTCATAATCATCTTCTTCATCCTCACATTCTTCCAATTCTACATGTGTTGGAATACCATCATCTCCAAAGAAAATTTCAATGCAGATATCAGTAGATAGTGTAGATACCAAAGTTTCAGCCAGTTCTTTTGGAAAATTTCCCAGTCTACTTGGATCAGATGAATATCGATATTCAGTGACTTTATCATCATGATAGAAATCTAGTTCAATATCCCCATTTGCAAATTTTCTTACAGCAACTACTTGGCCAAATATGCTCTCAGTCAAGCCTATTTTCCTTGTTCAGCAACATCTCGTGTGAGGTTTTCAGCTAGATCTTCATAGTGTTGTCTAGATTTTCCTAAATCTTTGAGTTTTGCAGTTTCAATCTCATTTAGTTCACCATCAACCTTCTGTGCGACATATTGCAATCGAGCTTCTGCCATCATAAACAATCTATTATTTTCTTTCCAGAGGTGTTCGGTAATATGTTCGACATATTGTTTCATATCAGAAATTAATTTTGCGGATTCTCCTGAAGAGAGATATTCTTTTGCAGAAGATTCCATGTTTGTTGCAATTTCTCTGGAGCGTTCATGATCGATTAACATCATTGCAATAGGTCCCATGTTTTTTGGTAATCCAGCTTGTTCTAATGCAGGAAATAGGGATTTTTCTTCTTTACTATGATGACAAACATCTGTAAAGTTTTTTGAGAAATCAATAACAGGAAGTAAGATTGATTCAGGGATTTTTTTATTTTCATTTAACAATTGAATAGTTGCATCCATTGCTTTGACAACTTTTTCAATTAATTCATGATCACGTCTTAATGATGCAGTAGACATGATAAATTTACATAATTTCGGGTATCTATATCTTATTTTTTTAAAATAATTAAAAGATAGAAAGTGTTAACGAATAATCGTTAACAAGTGGGTTTAACGATTAGAAAGTTTCTTTGATTTTACAAATGCCCAAATCTTTTTGGTCATTTCACTTGGAGCAATTGGTTTTTTACCAAATATTTGTTCAGCGGTTTCTTTACGACCTGCAAAACTAATGGCATATCCACCAAATGCTGGTTTTTTTGCTCTTGATTTAGTTGCTTTCTTTTTTGGTGCAGCCTTTTTCTTTGGTGCAGCCTTTTTCTTTGGTGCAGCCTTTTTCTTTGGTGCAGCCTTTTTCTTTGTACTAGTTTTTCTTTTGGTTGTTTTGTTTTTTACTGCCAATTTCTTGTTGTATTCGAAATAAAGTATAAGAACTTAGAGCTTTACGTAATGCAAAACTACATGATTTTTGAGCCTCTTAACTGATTTGAGTCGGAGATTAGGAGAATTAGAAATCTTGTTAAATCCAGTACCACGTAAGTAAGGAGTAGAATCCTCACCACCAATCAAGAATGGAGAAAGAGTTAGTATCATTTCATCAAAAAGATCTTGTTTAACAAATTCCCAATTTACTGTACCCCCTCCTTCAACCAATATTGTTTTAATTTTCTTTTGAGAGAGTTTTTTCAATAGTGATTTTAGATTGACTGAATCATTCCCAGTACTGATTATCTCAATAGGGAATTTTTCTAATTTTGCAAGATTTTTTTTAGTGGTTTTTTTAGATATTGCAATTATGGTTGGAACTGTATTGCTTGATTGAAGAATCTTTGATGTTCTTGAAATGGTTCCTTTAGAATCCAAAATAATTCTAATAGGATTTTTTCCTTTAACATGTCGCACGGTTAGAAGTGGATTATCACGAGATACAGTATTTTTTCCAACAAGAATTGCATCTACACTTGAACGTAATTTATGAAGACGTTCAAAATCGTTTTCTGAGGAGAGTTTAGAGTCGTTTGTTTTGGTTGCAATTTTTCCGTCAATAGATATAGCTCCACTTAGAATAACGTGCGGTCTAGATTTTTCCATGAATGATTTTACCTCCAATCATTACTGCTTCTACTGCAGATTCTGATGCTCTATGTACAATAGAAGCATAAGGTTCATGCATTGGTTCTAAATCCAGTGCATGTTTGTTAAGAAATACACAATCGGCAATTTTTTTGGTTTCAATTACTCCAATGTCTTTTTTTAGTATTTTACCGCCATTAACAGTAGCCATTTTCAAAATTTCTTTAGGATTGATTCTTTTTTTATGAAGACCCATTGTGACTTTCCAAAGATAATCCATTTCTCTAAACATGTCAGGTGAATTTATCATAACATTATCTGTGCCCAATCCAAGCGTACAGCCGGCTTTTTGCATTGAAACTACATCAGGGATTCCTTCAGCTAATGAAGAATTTGCTCTTGGACAAACCACTATTCCTCGGATTTTTTTTGCAGCCACATGAAGATCACTTTTTGATGCATGAGTCATATGAACAAGAAAATGAGGTTTCATGGATAACGCACGAATCACCTCAGATTTTCCAGTCATTTTTTTAGATCTTGAAACGCTTTGTTTTGTTTCAGCAGAATGAATTGCCCTAATCTTTGATGTCTTTGAGTAATGATTCAAAACTGAAGTGCTATTCTCATTTGCGCCACTAACTCCAATACCATCACATTTTTGAATAATTGAAGGCAACTCCTGGGATTTTTCTTTAGGAATTGGCATGTTTTTTTTAATTTCAGTAGGATTTTGATAGAAATCAACTCTACCCAAAATAATTGAACGTATAGGAACTTCAGATAATGTTTTTTTCAACAAGACAACACCGTCTAGCCCTCCTTCTCTAAAATCAACAAAAGTGGTAATTCCTTTTCTAATCATGGAATGACAAGTATTTTTCATAAAATTAGACAAATTTTCAGGAGGGGTATTTTTTAGAATTTTTGATTTTGCACCAAATACAGGATGTATTTTGTTATCTACAGAGCTCTCCAGAGTGACATCTTTTCCAATCGAATCACCAATGTGAGTATGTGCATTGATAAATCCGGGAATCATTAAGAGCCCTTCGCAATCAATAGAATCTTCCTTGCCGCTTGGATTAATGTTGGGCTGAATTCGTTTGAATCTACCATTTTGGATTTGTACATTTGTTTTTGAAACAAATTCTAATTCTTTTCCTAAAAGAAGACTGATATTTTTGATTAACATGATAATTCATAAACTTCAGGTTTTTCTTTTCCTGAATCTCGAATTTCACGAATTGTATCAAGTGATTTTGTGGCTAATTTTACAGCATCTCTACATGTAGATGCATTACCAATACCACAATTCAGAAAAATTTTGTCATCATTTTTTATCATATTAATGAAATCTTGTACAGAATTTTTTCCCTCCGGACTTGCGACCACCATAAAGTTATCACCACCCATAAAGAATGTCAATGAGTTTTTTTCCAGAAAATATTTTGACATCTTTGAATATAATTCAAAAATTATTGATGAAATTTCATATGGAGAGTTTGTTGTTCTTTGAGAGGTTAGATCATCAACATCCAAATGCATTATAGTGACTTTAGAATCAGATGTATCATTAACAAAACCAAAAATATTGTATTGTTTGTCTAGAACAACTTCGTTTTTCTTTCCTTCATATGCTTTCATATTTGCTTCAAATGGAGATTCAGCAAATCCAATAGAAATTGTAAGATGTATTTCAAAAGATTTTTCAAGTATTTTTTGAATTTCTATATGCTCTTCTAATCCCACACCATTTGAGACAACAAAAAACTCATCAGCCCTGTTTAGAAAAACAAGACAATTCTTTTCAGAAAATAATTGTTGTAGTTGTTTATACAAAGATGCTTGAAGCATTTGTAATTCATGTTCTCTGTCACTGCCTAGGGTCAAAGTCCATGGACCATAACCAGTTATTTTCAAAATACTTAGTTGAATCATTTTTGGATCCTTTTTAGTTCTGATGAAATTTTTACTACTGCTTCTACAGCCCGTTCAGATACAGGTCTAATTCTAGCATGGGCATGTCTTTCTTGCATGCCAGGGCCAGATATTCCCAAAGATACGGGTTTTTGGTGTTTTATGGATAAATCAGTAAGTGCTTGAGCAGCAGCATGAGAGATAACTTCATCATGTTTGGTTTGTCCCTTGATAATTGCTCCTAAAGTAACTACAGCATCAACATCATTTTTTTGCAACAATGCATCAACTATTAGTGGCATATCATATGCACCAGGAACATAGCAAGTTTGAGTTATTTTCAATTTGAGTAAATCAGCTTTTTCTTGAGCTACTGAAAGCATTCTCGAGGTCACTTCTTCATTGAATTCCGAAACTACTATAGCAATATTCAAAATTAATGCACCTTTGCGTATTCTAGTAGTTCTTTTCCATCAATCAATGGAATTCCATTTTGTTTTGCAAATTTTTCTGCTTTATCAACAGATAATGCAGTGTATGTTTCAGCATCCATCATTTCACATATTGCAGTTACTGGAGTTAAACCTGCAATTTGTGCAAGATAAACAGACATTTCTGTATGTCCTTGACGTGCTGCTAGCAAACCTTTTGATGCAATAAGTAGAGGAACATGTCCAGGAGTTTTAAAAGATGATGCGAACTTTTTTTGTTTATTTTCAACGTTATAGATATTTGCCATCTCTCGTATTGTTAATGATCTGTCATTATCAGTAATTCCAGTATAAGTTTGATAATGATTTACAGATAATGAAAAAGTTGGATGATCACCATAAGGTGCAAGTCCCATAATCATTTCTTTGTTAGAGATTGAAGAATCAGCTAAAATTTCATGCATGTATTTTAGTTCAAGTGAAGTGGCAAATTGGTTGTGTATTGCAATACAAAGTAATCCACCTGCATGTTGACGCATTCGTGCTACATGTTCAGGGGTAACAAATTCAGCTGCAACCATCATGTCAATCTCATTTTCTCGTCCTGCAGAGTCAAACAAGAGTACAAATTCTCCTCTTTTTAGAGATTGTAGTGCAGTTTCAAGGGACATAAGCAAAAAAATCCTCAAACTGATTATAAAGTTTACTTAAAAATTGGTAATTACCAATAAAGTAGTAGATTAACAGGTTTATTTCAGAATGTATTTTCCAAGAATGTCAGTTTCAATATTAACTTTATCGCCTACTTTTTTTGATTGAAAATTTGTAACTTCAATTGTATGGGGAATCAATGAAATTGATGCAAGATTTTTTTTGATGTCAGTCACTGTAAGACTAATACCATCAACAGCAATAGAACCTTTTTTGACTACATATTTTGTCAATTTTTTTGGTACTTCAAACCAAACTTGAACCTCCTTAGGTTTTTTTTGGATTTTTTTGATCATTCCTACACCATCAACATGTCCTAAAACAAAATGACCCTCTAATCTATCTCCTGCCTTTAAACTTCGTTCAATGTTTACCATTCCACCAACCTCAAGATTTCCAAGATCGGTTTTCTTTGTTGTCTCCTCAATCATTTCAAATATGCAACTGGATTTTGATAGTTTTGTTGCAGTAAGACAAACACCATTTAGTGCAACGCTTTGCCCAATTTTTAGCCCCTTTGCATGTTTCCCTAGATTTACAGTCATTTGGACTGCACTTCGATTTTTTGTATTTTTAGAAATTTTTTCTACTTTGCCTACTCCTTCAACAATTCCAGTAAACATCAAACTCATCTACTAATTCATGTATAAAATGATTTAGTTACTTTTCATTTTAGATTTTTTTGAATCTATTTCTTCAAATTCATTTTCACAAACTTGATGAAATAGAGAACATTTGTTTTCTTTTGCTGCCATCTTTATTTTTTCCATGTCTTTGTTTAGAATTCCTTGAGCTGCCAAAAATGCATTATCGACATCCCCTAGTTTTTCAAATAATTTGGATTTTGCTCGAGGTATTTCCTTGAGGCTAGAATCTACTACTTGTGCCTCGTCATAGAATTCTATGGCAGTTTCATAATTTCCCAGATGACTGTGAGATATAGCCTTGTTCATCAATGCTGTAACATCAGTGGGATCTAGCGCAAGCACTTTTTCATAGTATTCAAGTGCCTCTTTGTGTTGATCTAATTCATTTAGTGATAAACCCTTGGTATTGAGCGCCCATGAATCATCAGGATTAGAAGAAAGAATTTCATCACATAATTTTTGAACTTGTTGATAGTCACCCAAACTTTCTAGTGCATAAATTTTATTTTTTAATGCATAAGTGTCAGACTCTTTTATTTCAAGAACTTTGTCACAATAGGATATGGCTTCTTGGTATTTTTCCAGATAAATCAAAGATAGGCAAATGTTTTGAAGTGCAACCATATCATTTGGAATTTTTTCAAGCAGGCCCTTGCAATAGTTATACATTTCTTCGTATTTTCCTGCATTAAACATTCTAGTGATGACATTGTTAGGATCTAGGAGATTAACCATTTCTAATAATTAGATATAATCTCATCATCTTTAATCATTCTGAAATAAAGAAAAATTCTCAGTTATTTTTAGGACTTTAGGAATGGTTTTCTTTATTTCTTTAGAATAGTCTACTTTACAAGGTCAAGCAGTGCTTTTGCTTGTTTAAAGTGGACCTCATCAATCATTTTTCCTTCAACAGTAGTAGCTCCCTTTCCTTTCTTTGTTGACTCGAGATAATTTTTACAAACTTTTTCAGCCCATTCAATCTCATTTTTGTTTGGATGAAATAGTTTGTGAGTTACAGAGATATGATCTGGATGAATAATACTTTTTCCTGAATAGCCTAAACTTTTTCCAACCTTACAGTCTTTTTCTAATCCCTTTGAGTCTTTGAGATCCTGCCAAATTGCATCTATTGCAGCAACTCCTGCAGCTCGTGCATCCACAGGAATCTTCCTCCTAGAATATTTTGCACCTTCTGCATCTTTAGTATATTCTACACCAAGATCATTTAGCAGATCAAATACCCCAAAGACTACTGCAACTACTCTTTTGCTACTAGAAGCGATTTGAAATGTATTGACAACACCCTCAGCAGATTCTATAGAAGGAATTAGCTGTATTGGTTTTAGTTTACGCTGTTTCTCTAGTCCTGCAATTGTTTTTTCAATTTTTTTCAATTCTTTTGTGTTGTTTACTTTGGGAATTACAATTCCATCAATTCCTTTTTGAACAATTTCTTTTAGATCAGCAGGAATTTTTCCAGATAAGGGTGAGTTTGTACGAACAAAAATTGAAGACTCGTATGACTTTTTAGATTTGAGTGCAGATTTGATTAGCTTTCTTGCGTTTACTTTTTCATTATCTGGAACAGAATCCTCTAAATCAAAGCACACAATATCGGCCTGGAGTTTCTTTGCTTTTTCAAGAAACCTTGGGTTATTACCAGGCACAAAAATGAGACTTCTGAAGAGCTGAGTCATTAAATGACTAAGCGCCTTCAGGCTTCATAATGATTTTGCCAAAGAAGTCACCCTTTAGCATTTTTGTATGAGCCTCTGCTGCTTGCTCGAAGGTAAAGACAGAGTCAACAATTGATTTTATCTTTCCTTGACCCATCCAATAGAGACCTTGATCTAGTTCAGCTTTAGTTCCTTGTGTTGAACCTAAGACATTGATTCCTTTGAAGAAGATGTGTCTAAGATCTATTTGTGCGTCATAACCTGTTGTTGCACCACATGAAACAAGTGTTGCACCATACTTGAGCAATGTTAGTTGCTTGTTGAAGTGAGTTTGACCAATGTGATCAAATGCAAGATCAATTCCAGGTGCTTCACCTTTTGTTTTTGCGATTTCTTTTGAAATTTTGAAGACTTCTTTTTGCCAATCGTCTTTTCTGTGGTCTACTGCATAATCTGCACCAAGTTCCTTACATTTCTCTAGTTTGTCTGGACTTGCAGTTGCAATAACATCACAGTTGTATAATTTTGCAATTTGAATTGCATAACTTCCAACACCAGAACCACCACCCATAATGAGTACTGTTTGTCCTGGAGTAATGTTAGCTCTACCAACTAACATGTGCCAAGAAGTCAGAATTGTCATTGAAGCTGCTGCTGCATCTTCATATGAAACTCCATCAGGAATTTTTGAAACATTAACTTCTGGCAAGTGAATTTGTTCAGAGTATGCACCCCATAGTGGTCCAGTTTGGAAACCCCAAACTTGTCTGCGGGTACAGTCAAATTCTCTTCCGTCAGTACATGCTTTACAAACTCTGCATGCAAGGTTTGAGTGAGAGACAACTCTGTCACCTACTTTGAAATTTTTAACATCTTCGCCTACGGCGATAACATCTCCAGCTACATCAGAACCTGAAACGTGTGGGAGAGGAACTGCTACTGGAACTCCTCTCATTCCCCAAATATCGTTATAATTTAGGGCAGATGCTTTATTGGTAAAAATTACCTCATCTGATTTTGGTTTTGGTTCGTCTATATCCTGGACTTTAAGGATCTTAGCATAATTATCATCTGGTGCATATTCATTGTATACGACTGCTTTCATGGAATTACAGGTTGGTTACCCATAATTATATTTTATCGGGGATCAGACACGATTGAACTTAAAATCACGTTTTGGTTGTTGTGTTGAAAGCAAAATTTGCTTTAGTTGATCGTCTGAAATTTGACCAGGAATCTTTCCCTGAGTGGCCATTCCAATCAGATATTGTTCGACTAAATCAGCCAGTTCTGGTTTTACCATTTTGATATTGTTTAGTCTCATTCTTGCTTCAGGAACTAGAATTTGTTTTAGAATCTGTTCTTTTTGTGCAGCTAGTTCATTATTGGTATTGTCTTGAGGCTGATCGTTTGATTCAGGAAAACTCATTTTGAATCTAAGTGTAAACTTTCAATTGAGGATTTTCAACAATCATCTCTTTTAGAATTTCTGTTGCTAATCTGTCAAGTTTTTGCATACCTTGTTTAGAAACTATACGTCCTTTCTTCTCAACTTTGTCCAAGTAACCTAATTTTTCTAATCCATGGATAGCATTTCTAATAATTGCACCACCAGCATCTTTGTGATGTGCTGCACCATAACCAGATGGTTTGCCACCACCATAATCTTTTCTTAATTCGTTAATTCCAATTGGACCATGAAGGTAAATTTTTCTCATAATTGAAGCACATCTAGTATGCCACCAATCGCGGTTTTGTGGTGGTTTGTCAGCATGAGCTCCAGTTTTTACAAATGGAATCCAAGAAGGAGCTGGAATATCTTCATTTTTTAGGATTTCAGCTAGTCTTCCTATCAATACATCTGCTGGTACATCGTATACCTTTGCCATGAAGACAAAAAATCGAGAATCGTCTTATAAATCATTGAGATATTATTTTTCGGTACGTGTGCCCACACAAATAACAAGATATCCTGATCGACTTGACAGATACTCTACCCAAACGAATTCTAGAATTTACTCCAGGAGCAATGAATGATTTGCATTTTTTGCAAAAAGCCATCCTAAGTTCATAAGGCATACGAATTTTGTGTCGAGTACTGATTCTTCTGGCAAGAAGAGCTTGTCGTTGAGAAAGTTCTGGATCTGTTCTTGCATTATTGATTGCATTTCGTATTAGAATATGCATTCTCTCCATTGCAAGTTTTCTTACTGCAGGTTTCACAATAATTTCTAAAGCCACACCTAAAAATTACTTCTCATTAAAATCAAAGAAATGCAGTCAGCGGGATTCGAACCCGCGTCACAGGGTTGGAAACCCCGAATACTAACCAGGCTATACTATGACTGCAACAAAATGCAAATTTTGATGCCTACATAAAAATGGTTTTTTCGTACTCGTAGAGCATTCTGGCAACTACAGTATGACCTTCAAAGGATTCATCACCAACAGAACACATCTGTGCAAATTGTTTTTCTATAGAATCTGAAAAGTGACCTTTCTGGAAGCCACCAAACACAAGACAAGAGTCATCACTGATCTGACCTGCAATATTTTCATACGAATTTTGGATTCCCTTGGTAGAAAATCCAATTATTTTTGAGGGTTTTATTTCATCAATGAGTTCTGAAAATGTTTTGTTTTTGATTTCAAGTAATGTCTCATCATTTGCAATTATCTTTTTTTCTTTGTATAATTTTTCAATTACTCCTGCAAATCTATGATAAGATTTTGGCACATGCACGTTTTGGCCAAAATAGATTACCTTATCATCAATTGTATGGATATAGAGTTTCATTTTGTTTTTTAGATAAAGCGGAATTGTTGTTGCTTCAAGGATTGAAAAGTGTACAAGGTCTGGTCTTCCTCGCTTTAACTCATTGTGAATTCCTTTCATTGCAGCAAAATGCCAAGAATTATCCAATAGAATTTCAGATGAGAGTTTTCCTAGTTTTCTTGCATGAGATATGACTGAAGAATGATGTTTTAGCTCAGATGGAACAAGTTCTAATGATGATTCAGCTAAAACTATGGAAATCATTTTAGTTTGTCATTTGAATTTGATTCTTAAATTCATTCCAACCTGGTTTTGGATTTCCATTCTCATCAAACAATCCGGCATTGCAGACATAATGATTTAATCTCTCAATCACATGCTCACTACTACCAAAACCTGAACCTCCTACAGATAATTTGTCTTGTCCTATCTCTTGTGCTTCAAATGCACAGGTTCCATCAGGCTTGTCATTTTGCCTATACCAGGTGAAAAACTCTAGTTCAGATTCATTTTCTGCGTAAAATTGAAAGGATTTTTCTAAAAATTCAGTTTGGGATTCTTCACTTCCTCCAACAAAGTTAGATGTACTCCAGCTAATCTCAAAAATTGCAGCATTTCTGTCCCCTGCCAAATCAATTGCATGTTCCAATTCTTCTTTTGCTTGCTGTGGAGTTTTTACCATATCACCAAGTGTATCCACAGGAGAATAAGAGAATGCAACAAAGTCACCAATATCCAAATCAGTTACAATATGTCTCAAATCTTTATTCAAAACTTGGTGTAATGCAAATGCGTTTCCAATTTTTACATCAGGGTGTTTTTCTTTGATTTTATCATAAACTCCAGTGAATAGTTCTTTGTATGGAGTAATGTTTTGTTCATAGTATCGGAACTGAGATTCTGTTTCTCCTGCAAGAATTACAGTATCAACTATAGGATATCTAGATAAAATTGCATCAAGAACACTAACAACTCTATCTTCGTTTAGTGATTGGATAGGTGGTTTTCCAATCCAATCAGGAAATGGTCCTAGTGTTTCGCCGTTAATTATTGAAAAGTAAAGTGTAACTTTGAGATCATTTTTTTGGTTAAAGCTCATCAGAGCATCAGAATATTGCCAGTTGTATTCTCTGTGTTCAGGTTCAATTAAATTCCAAAAGAGATAGACATTGCTTCTTCCAATTCCAGATTCAGATGCAGTAGAATAGATTTCATCTAGTTCTTGTAGTGTAACAGACTGATTTGGAGAATTTATTACTAGTCCAATTTTGTCATTGGTCTTTTGAGAGATTATTTTAGGACTTGAATCACTGGAAATGCTAAGAACTCCGGCTGCAATGGCAATAATTACTGCCACACCAATAGCCACGCCTAGAATCTTCTTATCCATACGGATTCAAAAAGAAAATAAAGTAAAAAAGTTGTGATTCTGTTATCTATCCAGAAGTACAACCACTGAATCCACATTCAATGCAGATACTACAACCT
>REGK01000020.1 GCA_003702545.1 Candidatus Nitrosopumilus sp. | reverse complement strand
TATTCAAATGAAATTCCAGCACCATTCTTTACTGAAGGAATTGATCAGACCAGAGGTTGGGCATACACTCTACTTATTGAAAATGTAATTCTAAACAATGGACCAACACCACCATACAAGTCATTTTTGTTCCAAGGACATGTGCTTGATGAGAAAGGAGGTAAAATGAGTAAAAGTAAAGGAAATGTTTTGGAAGGAATTGAGTTACTAAAAAAATATCCTGCAGATTTGATCAGATTTTATTTCATGTGGAAAGCAAGCCCAATTGAGCCTCTAAGTTTCAGTACAGAAGAGTTGATGTCAAGGCCATACCAGGTAATTAACACATTATTCAATTTGCACTTGTACTTTAAACAAAATAGCCAGTATGACAATTTTGAAAAATCAAACACTGTAGAATGGGCAAAACAAAAAAATCTGCTGACATCACCAGACATTTGGCTATTATCAAAACTGCAAAAATTAATTCTAAAAATCACAGATAGGAACAATTCATGTAAATTCCATGAGGGAGCAAAGGCAATTGATGATTTTATCATCAACAATCTAAGCCAGATCTACATTCCAATCACAAGAGGGGAATTGTGGGACGAGGATGAAGAAAAGAAAGAACGAAGACTGGCAATTTATGCAGTGTTAGGAGAGGTCCTCAAGACATTAGATATTTTGATTCATCCATTTTGTCCGTTTACCAGTGAGCACCTATACCAAACAGTCTTTGATGGAAAACAAAGCATCCTACTTGACAAATGGCCAGAATCACAAGAGTCACTAATCAATGAAGAGATTGAAGAATCATTTGATATTATGAAAGATGTAGTTTCGATTTCATCGGCTGCAAGAATGAAAGGCAAGCTCAAAAGAAGGTGGCCATTAAATGAAGCAAAGATTTGTGTTAAGAAAGGACTAAAGACAAAGTTAGAGTCATTATCAGAATTGCTTCAATCTCAATTAAACGTAGAAAAATTCAGTGTGATTGAAACTGGAAAAGAATCAGGACTAGATCAAGTTTTAGAATTAAAACAGTTAGGATTGCCTGCAAGACCAGTTATTGAGTTGGAGAGAAAAAGAATAGGACCTAAAGCAAAACAACACATGGGAAAACTAGTAGCAAAGTTTTCTGAAACAAATCCTGAAGAAATTTTATCATCGTTGGAAAATAATTCAAAGTTTGATTTCGATATTGATGGCGAAGTAATTTCACTTGAGAATGAAGATTTTGTTATAGACTTTGATGCCGATGAGAATTTTGCAGTATCAAAGAGAGATGATTACGTTGTGTTTATCTCAACTGCACGAAACAAAGAGATGATGGCAAAGGGATTGATCAAAGACGTTGCAAGGAGATTACAAACTTTGAGAAAAGAAAGAGGATATAACCCAACTGATGTTTTAGGGGTTGCATCAATTCTTGATCTAGATGAAGAGTCATTTGAAATGATAAAAGAAAAAGCAGATGACTTGGCTTTCTTGGTAAGAGTAAAACAAGTAAACTTTACAGAATCATGTAAAGAATACAAAGATGACGACATTGACGGACAAAAGATTAGAATTTCAGTAGAATAATTTCTAAAAAATTCAATTGCAGTGCAAACTTACTTTTTATAAATTAAAAATGAAAAAATCAATCACATTCTAGAAGAGATAGGCCTCTAGGTCCCCAACCAGAATTCCCTCCTGTCTCTTCTTAGAATCATTTTCATTACAAAACACTATTTTCAAAAATAACTTTTTATGCCAAACAGAAGATCCCTGTTTAATGTCAGACTCTAAACCACATCATGTTGTAGGTGTAGAATTTCTCAAGCAAAACGGTGTTGACGTTGATGAGTTAATCGAAGAACTCAAGAAAAATGCAGCAGTCGAATTTGTGGCATACTATTACTTCACCAACCTACGTTCATTCTGTACAGGAATGGAAGGGGAAGGAATCAAAGGAGTAATCGAAGATGCCAGGCTTGAAGATTTGAGCCACTTTGAGTCATGTATTGATAGAATCTTCCAATTAGGAGGAGAATTTCCAAAAGACATTGTTGACTTTTGTAAATCTGCAGGAGCTGATTTCTTACAATCAGACAAGAGTACAACTCTAAATGAAATTTTAGAGAAATGTCTCAAAGCAGAACAAGGTGCAATTATCAATTGGAACAAAATCTGTAAAATGACTCATGGGAAAGATCCTATGACATATGATATTGCACAAAGCATTCTTGCAGAAGAGATAGAACATGAATCATGGTTCTTAGAATTACTTGACGGCAGACCATCAGGACATATGAGAAGAAGATATTCTGGTGAAAGACCACATACAAGTAAACATTCTAGATCACTTGATAGTCTCTGATACTTTTTTCCTTTTTTTGTTTCAGCCGTAGCTTTGAATGACGACAAATAGTGAAAATAGATTGTTTTATCACGGTTAAATAGAAAAATCACGTATTGATAATATGGTAAAGCAGATTAGTCTTGATGCATGGCAGATTCAGCATTTAGCAGACTTGCTTGAAAAGGGCTCAAAAATTGTTGAAAAAACTAATCGTCCCATTGTCCTTTACAGACAAACCCTTGAAGAAGAAGAAGAGTCGTATGAGGAGATTGTATGTACTCTTACCAAAGGATATGTTATTGAGCAGATGGTGACATCAGGAGGAATTCTGGTTCCAAGTTTTCAGCAGCAGTTTGTATTTACCATTGAAGAGTATCCTCAGGAATTGTTGAGAAAAAGTAAAGATCGCTTTTTAGAGATGATTGATTTTCTAGATGAGCAATTAAGATAACGCCATAATTAATAAAGACCGTAAAATTCATGATTTTTGCATGCAATTACTAGAATTTCAAGCAAAAGAGTTGTTTCGAGAATACGGCATCAACCTTCTAAACAGTATTTCATCTACGAATATCGAAGAGGGTAGAAAGCATGCAAAAGAGTTAGGATATCCATTTGTAATTAAAATCCAGGTTCCAGTAGGAGGCAGAGGTAAGGCTGGAGGAATCCAGAAATGCCAAAATGACGACGAATTTGAGATAAAATACCCTCAAGTCATGGACTTGACAATAAAGGGCGAGAAAGCAAGAGCAATTCTTCTTGAAAAGATGGCAGATATCAAAAAAGAGTTGTATCTTTCAATATTTTTGAACCGTTCAAAGAGATGTTACACAATTATCGCATCATCTGAAGGAGGAGTTGAGATTGAATCAGTGAAAAACCAAATCATCAAAGAGATTGGATTAGGTGAAGTTTCAGACCAAATTGCACAAGAAGTTGCAAAAGAGATGGGACTGGAAGGAAAACATGCTGAAGGAGTCATAGATACTTTGAAGAAATTATCAAAACTTACAATTGAAAAAGAAGCAGAACTTGTAGAAATTAATCCACTTGCAATTATGCAAGATGATACAATCATGGCACTTGATGGAAAGTTTGTTACAGATGATAACAGTAACTTTAGACATCCAGAATTAGAAAAATATCAAGAGAAATCAGCAATTGAAGAACAAGCAGAGAAGAGTGGATTTTCACTAGTAGAATTGGACGGAGATATTGCAGTTGTGGGTAATGGTGCAGGATTAGTAATGTCTACACTAGACATGTTATCTGATAACGGAGGAAAGCCAGCATGTTTCTTAGATGTTGGTGGCGGTGCAACAACTGAATCAGTGTATGAAGCATTAACTTTAATCAGTAAATTAGACAGAGTAAAAGGAATTTTAGTAAATCTCTATGGAGGAATTGTAAAGACTACAGTAGTAGCTGAAGCATTTCTAAAAGCATACGAGGATAACGTGATTGACTTGCCAGTCTTTTCAAGACTAAAGGGAACAGAATCTGAAAAAGCAACCGAGATGCTACAAGGTTCTAGAACCAAAATCTTTGGCACAGTAGAAGAAGCAATTAATGCAGCAGTAATGGGAGTAAAGAATTGACAGACATTTTTGGATTACTAAAAGGAAAACCAGAAGACTCTGATTATGAGAAGAAAGGAGTAATTGTTCAAGGAATTACTGGCGCATATGGTTCATTACATGCCAAACAAATGATGGCCTATGGAACAAATGTTGTTGCAGGAGTTACTCCAGGAAAAGGAGGTCAAAAGTTTGAAGATAAAGTTCCAGTTTACAATACAATGCAAGAAGCAGTTGATGCAACAAATGCAAAAATTTCAATTGTCTTTGTACCAGCAAAGTTCTTCCTTAATGCTGCAAAAGATGCACTAGAAGCAGGAATCAAACTACTAGTTGCAATTCCAGAACATGTTCCAGTTAGAGATACAATGGAAGCACTAGATCTTGCAAAACAGAAAGGTGCTGTAATCATTGGTCCAAACACACCAGGAATTATGATTCCAGAATTGATCAAGATTGGAATCATGCCACCAATGCCTTTCAAAGCAGGAAAAATTGCAGTTTTATCAAAGAGCGGAACATTACTTTATGAAATTTCAGATGCTTTAACTAATTCAGGATTTGGCCAGTCAATTACAATAGGCATTGGAGGTGATCCAGTTAACGGAACAAGACTCATCGATGCATTTGACATGGTAAAAGATATTCCAGATTTGGAAGGAATGGTAGTTGTAGGAGAAATCGGAGGAGACTCTGAAGAAATGTTAGCTCAAAGAATTATCGATGTAGGATTTAACAAGCCAACTGTTGCATACATTGCAGGAAGAGCAGCACCTAAAGAAAAGAGAATGGGACATGCAGGTGCAATTGTAATGGGAACATATGGTTCAGCAGAATCCAAAGTTTCAATGTTTAACAAAGCAAACATCCCAGTTGCAAAAAGACCTGCAGAAGTACCTGTTTTACTAGCAGGAAAGATGGAAAAATCCGATTAGATTAAAAGAGAGAGATTTAGGAGAGAATCAAATGCCAATCACAGACCCAGAAAAGAAACGAATTGCACAACAAGCAAGACTTGTCATGAGAATTTGTTTTAATTGTGGCTGTAGAAATGACATTGACGCTTCTAGATGCAGAAAATGTAGAAATCCATACTTGAGATTAAAGAACAGAAATCTCGGCGTGAAGAAATAGAATTAGAAATTCATCAATCGTTGTCTATAATCTACAATTGCAGATTTTATGTTAGAATTATACCTCATAACAAAAGATTTTGCCAAATCAGGATTGTCTAACTCTTCTAATGGGATCTGTAGATCATCAGGTAGTTGTTCATTCATTTGATAGAGAATTTTTGCAGCATCAACATATTGTCCAAGATTTTCAGCATACTCAAATGCCAACTTCATTCGGTCAATTAATGCATCAAATTCCTGTAGAGACATGTTAGAATTTAGAAAATTTAGTACTAAAGAGAGAGGTTATAACAAAATATCCAGAATCTAAAGACAAAAAAGCTTGTAGTTTTGTAATTTTGTTGGACCGGTCGTCTAGTTTGGTTTGGATGACGCACTCACACTGCGTAAGAGAATAATTCTCCGCAAAGGTCGTGGGTTCAAATCCCATCCGGTCCATCTACTTAAAATTAGACAATATATCAAAAAAATCATGAAAGCAAGATTCCCTGGAAAATGTGTAGAGTGTGGGGAAGCAATTAAAGTAGGAAAAGAGATTCTAAAAAACTCCAAAGAACAATGGGTTCATGCAGCATGTTCTGATTTAGAAGATGAATTACCATAGTATGAATTTGTAATAAATTTTTTAAATAACTTTGAAAAAATCTAGTCAGATGAAAACAAAATCAAGTATCTTTCTGGCAGTTATTGCATCATTTGCAGTTCTGATGTTTCCATCAGAAATAATTGCAGAGACTACAGAAACTACAACAATCACTCCAATCAATGAAGAGATCAGCCTCCAAAAAACAATCACCAAAATGACTATTCCCGAAGACAATACATTACCATGGGGATTTGTCACAGGTAGCCCCTCAGAATTCGTTGAAAGACATCCAATAATCATTCAATTCTTTGATGAGGCAAATGATTTGGTACATGTTGCCCAAGTTGATGTCAAAGGAGACGGTTCTTACGAATACAAGTTTAGAGTAACTAGTATTGATGAAAATGGAAATATGGAAAAAGCCTTTGAAGGGGAATATACGGTAGTAATACACAGGGTCATTCCAAACACCAATCAACTAGTCTAAACATTCTTTCTTTTTCACAGAATTCATATACCATTCAAGAAAACAGTAGATAGAAAATGAGTAAAAATTTTTGGCACGATATAGAATCAGGGGCAGATATTCCTGAAATCATTAACGTGATAATAGAGATTCCTAAAGGTTCCATGAACAAATATGAATATGATAAAAAGCACAACATGATAAAACTAGACAGAGTTTTATTTTCACCATTTCACTATCCAGGGGATTACGGACTAGTTCCTCAGACACTTTCTGAAGACGGTGACCCATTGGATGCACTAGTACTTGTCACAAATCCAACATATCCAGGAATTTTAATTGAAGCAAGGCCGATAGGATTACTTAAAATGAAAGACGCAGGAGAATTAGATGACAAAATCATTTGTGTCTCAACAACTGATCCAAGATACTTGCATACAACAGATATTACAGATATTGAAGATCACTATCGTTCTGAAATTGCTCACTTTTTCCAAGTGTACAAAGACTTGGAAGGAAAGAAGGTAGAGATACTAGGATGGGAATCAGCAAAAGAAGCAAAGGGCATAATTGAAGAATCAATTAAAAGATACAAGAATGATTTGAAGAAAATTTAAGATGACAAAAGAATGCAATCATTTTGCAGAAGAGAAAAAAGGAATTACGCCAAATACAAAAAGTTGTGAAGAATGTGAAAAAGAACATCTTCCAGTGGTTGCAATACGAATGTGTCTAACGTGTGGACATGTAGGATGCTGTGATTCATCTATTGGAAAACATGCCACAAAACATTTTGAAGAAACAGGTCACCCAGTTATGAAAGCAATTCCAGGAGATATTTGGAAATGGTGTTATCAACATAAAGAATACTATTAATTTTCAACATAATAGAAAATCATAGAAATTGAACAATAAGAAACTTCACTGGACATTCTGGGTAGGGGTAGGATTTCTAATAGCAGGAGGAATAAGTTGGGCAATTTTGCTTGCAGGAGAAGGCCCTCCAAGTTTTGTAGAGGAGACCACAACATACAGTTACGGTTGGCTAATTTTTGGGATTGGATTAATCATATACTCTACAATCAGAAAAATTCTGAAATCTAAGGAAGATAAACAATAGTATATTCATTTTTTAATAGTTAGAAAATCACCTATAACAGATGTCACAGTACCAATTAGGAACATGGAATCTCTCAGAACTGGCAAAAAATCCAAAGAGTCCAGCATTTCAAAAACAAATTAAAGAATTAGAAAATCATGCTAGAAAATTTGAAAAAATTAAATCAAAACTAGATCCAAAAATGTCTTCAAGAAAATTCATGGAGATACTTGACCAAGTAGAAGAAATTTCTGAAAAAATGAGTAAGATTGGAGGATATGCATCTCTATCATATTCTTCAGACACTCAATCAGATGAAGCAACATCACTAATGACTAGGATGTCCAAATTAGGTTCAGATATTTCAAACAAAATTCTGTTTTTTGATTTATGGTGGAAGACCCAAGTTGATGAAAAAAATGCAAAGAGGTTAATCAAAGATGCAGGAGAATTATCAGAATATTTAGCACACAAAAGACTAATTGCAAAATATTCACTTAGCGAACCCGAAGAGAGAATTATCAACACATTAGACGTTACAGGAATTTCTGCACTTGTAAAATTGTATGACAAGATAACTAATGCATTTGAGTACCAAATGAAAATTGGTAACAAAACAAAAAAGATGACAAGAGAGGAGTTGACAAATTATGTCAGAGATACAAATCCAAAAATTCGAGAAACAGCATACAAAACAATTCTTGGAAAATACAATGATAACAAAGGAGTTGTTGGAGAGATTTATCAAAATATTGCACTTAACTGGAAAGATGAAGGTATTGACATTCGAGGATACAAAACCCCAATTTCAATGAGAAATATTGGAAATGATGTAGATGATAAAACAATAGAGTCACTTCTCAAGGTTTGTGAAAAAAATGCCCCTGTTTTTCAAAAGTTCTTTGTTCAAAAAGCAAAGATGCTAAAGATGAAAAAGCTTAGAAGATACGACATTTATGCACCAGCAGCTGCAAACATCAAAGAAAAAAATTATTCATACAATAATTCTGTAAAATTAGTTTTTGAATCACTAGGAAGATTCAGCAATACATTAGAAGAATTTGCAAGAAAGGTTTTTGATGAAAATCACATTGACTCATCAGTAAGACAAGGGAAAAGAGACGGAGCATTTTGTAGCACACTAACACCCAAAATTACACCATATGTCTTGGTCAATTTTACAGGGAAATCTAGAGACGTATTCACACTAGCACACGAGCTGGGCCATGCAGTTCACAGTCAAGCTGCTCAAGATAGATCAATTCTAGTTCAGGATGCACCATTACCATTAGCTGAAACAGCATCAACGTTTTCAGAATTATTGCTTTATGACAATATTTCAGATAAGATTTCAGATGATGAGAAAAAGATCATGTTATCTGAGAAAATTGATGATTTGTATGCAACAATTCTAAGACAATCATTTTTTACAATTTTTGAGATTGACGCACATAAACAAATTGGAGAAGGAACAACCATAGATGAAATTTCAAAGACATACTTGCAAAATCTCAAAAAACAATTTGGAAAGTCAGTTAATGTTACAGAGGACTTTGCAATAGAATGGAGTTGTATTCCACATTTCTATCACACACCATTTTACTGCTATGCATATTCATTTGGAAATCTTCTTGCATTGTCATTATTCCAAAGATACAAAAAAGAAGGTCAAGACTTTGTTCCAGCATATATTGACATTCTTGCAGCAGGAGGTTCCAAAAAACCTGAAAAACTCCTTCAAGAACACGGATTAGATATTGGTTCTACCAAGTTCTGGCAAGAGGGTTTTGATTATGTTAGTCAACAAGTAAAGGCATTATCATCACTAAACTAGATTTTTAATTAAATGGGGCTGACAGTCCAACGCAAGGACTGCCAGCTTTGTTCCCCGAACGGTTTGAATTCGATGTCAAAACCACATCGCAGATTATCTGATTTAAACCTTTGAAATTATTTCAAGTCTAATTTTTTGGGTTTGATTTTCCGTATAGTTCCACCCAAGATTCCAATTGTAATTCCTAATTGATATAGAAAATACAATAAAACCTCAAATGTACTAGGAGTCAGATCTGTAAAGCGACTAATTCCAGTTAAAATTAACAGTAGAGAGCTAAAGAAGAAGACAAATAATTTTATGATTCCATGAAGATTTGTAAATTTTAAAATTACAAAAGTCATTACCGTTACAGAAATTGCCAATACTGTAAGAAATCCAGTATTCATTCCAAAAATAAGAAACAATACGGATGCAAGCTCGCCAGGGCTCCCAGCAGACAAATTAGACAATTCAATTTTTTCAGGAGAGGCAAATCGTGGAACACTAAGAATTGCATTTGCTAAAAATAAAACAAATAGAGTAATTGATACAGTTTTCAGATGGTTTTGTAATCGTGGAAATCTAACTAGAATTGCACGTCCTAAAATTATTCCTTGAAACAGTCCAACCCCAAATGCACCAATTACTGCAAGAACAGAAAAAATCGGATCTTGGAATACATCAACGAGGAACGGGATTAGAGCCAATGCTAGTCATAATTTCATAAAAAGAGGATATTAGTTAGGCGATGACTAATTTTACAAAATAAAATAAAAAAAATTCATCAAGAAATTCAGTCAAAAATTAACCAAATATGAGTAAAGTTAATAATTTCAGGGCTAGAGGGACAACCAATGCAGAAAATACTCTTGGTTTTGTTAGTAGTAGGAGTTATCGGAATATCAACAAATTTTGCATATTCACAAGAGATAGGCCTAGCCACTTTTCAGGAAACTGCTCAAGTAATAGTTGACAGAAGCATATCTCAAAATGTTACTGCATCAGTAACATTACAGAGTACAAGCATACAAGAAATCAGAATTCCAGCTGAATTGGAGCAAAAACTAAGAGAAAATGAAAAGATTCAAGCAGTAATCGTTACAAATCAAGAACAGTGTGTTTTAGGTGTATTTGACGAGTCATGTATAATGATAAACGTAGTCAGGGACCCAGATGCAAAAGGAATCATTGAGATTCAGGATGCAGCCAAAGAAGTTGCAATGCCATATATCGATGAGATAAATCAAGTCTTTGATACTAATGCAAAATTACATTCAATTTTTGTACATAGTGATGATGCATCAAACAAGGCATTTGAGACATCAGGGATAATTTCAGGTAGAGGGATGATTTCAGTCGTGTATACAATGTCACCTGAAGACACTAATGCAATGTATGAAAAGATTTCAGCAATTTTAATTCCAAAAATAATCAGAGACAGTGGAGGATTTTATGAAGTTGCAAAAAATCTTTCATTTGAAGAAAATGCAAAAATGACATTTTCAATAATACCTTTAGAGTCAAAATCACTTTTACAACTAAAAGTATCAACGGACTATCCAAATGAGGCATCAGCAATCTCTGAAGTCAGTCCATTGGATTTGTTAAAAACAGACAAAATCAACAGATCAGATTATTTTTCCTCAGGATTTTATCCACTTAATTCAATCATTCAAGTAGTAATATTATCACCAGAAGATGAAATCATTTCAAACATCAGAGGAAACATTGTTCCAACACAAATAATTGACAATGAAAAGATTCCAACAGATGTTTCAAAAGAAGGATGGGTTTTTGACCCTCAAGAAGGACAGAGAATTCAAGGTAAATACATTTTCGGAGAAGAGACTTCAGTTAGTAAAGACAAATTGAAATTTTCAATAGGGGATGTAGAACCCATACAACCTGAATCATCAGAGGAGTCAATCGTTGTTGTTGCCATAATTTCTATAGTTGCAATTGCAGCTGCTTTGTTTTATCTTAAAGGTTATAGAAAATAATTAAACCAAAAGTACTGCTGCAGCAAAAACAGTAGTCCATTTACCATCTTTGTCACCACGTGTTTGCGAAGTAATGTTTTGAGTTTTGTAAATTTCTCCAGAAATCTTCCATTGTTGTCTTTTTTCATCCCAGTTCTTATCAACATCAAAGGGAATTCCTAGTGAAGAAGCAAGCATTTGTGCTGCAATATCTTCAGCGTAATCACCTGCCTGAGATTCGGTTTGTCCAAAGGCTTCATACTCAGAGAGATAACCATATCGCTCTTTGTCCTTTGGTTGAGCTATTCCTACAGAAGCAGAACACATTCTGTGAGGTTCATTTGTTTGATTTTTTGAATAAATTGTAAATAGAATCTGTCCAGCTTTGATTTCTTTTAATCCCTCTTTTCGTGGAATTAATTTTGCTTTTGGTGGAAAGATACTAGAAATTAAAACAAGGTTTGTGCCAGCAATACCAGCATCTCTTAAAGCATATTCAAAACTAGTTAACCTGTCTTCATGAACTCCTTTCCCTTTTGTAAGAAATAATTTTTTGGCGACTAAATCTAACATTTGCAAAATTTTAGAAAATATGTTGATATTTAACTTTTTAATCAAATACGAAATTCAATCTACAAATTTAGAAGATTTTTTGAAATTAATCTCGTTTCTTTTTCTTTTTTCTTTTATCAGGAGCTTTTGCTTCTTGGGTTAGAAGAATGAATGTGAAAAATGCCCCCAATCCAACATTAACAACACCCATGAATGTGATGAACATTGTTTGCTCTTTTCCAGCAATAGGAGATAAACCGATTAGGATACCCAAAATACCAGTTCCAAAGAACATCATCATCAAAACTTTGACTCTGGTTGGTTCGATGTATCTCATAACGGATATCAAAAAATCTCATTATTATAACTGACGGTTAGAAAAATATCTAGAAACCCCTTTGAAAATGACTCAGGTAACACTTTAAACCTTCAAAAAATTCATTTTACTTCGTGCCAATGTAGCTCAGCCTGGCTAGAGCATTCGCCTTGTAAGCGAAAGGTCATGGGTTCAGATCCCATCATTGGCTTTAAAATTTTGAGTAAAGATTTGGCAATACGATTAAGTATACTGAATTTTGGAACAATCTTACATGAGTTTTGAAGAAAATGAAGTCAATCAAAATGAATTTTCTCAAAATAAATCAAAATCAAATGGTCTGATTATTGGATTAATTATTGCAGTAGGAGTTGCAGCATTTTTTGCAGGAATGTATTTCTCAAACATGAATTCAAATCAGATTTCACAGGAAGATCTAGATGATGCAATTGCCAAACTAGAACTCAAAATGTTACAAAATAGATTGCCAACAAATGAACCATCAGAGCCAGCAAAAATTTCAGCTGATGATGACCCAGTAATTGGAAATCCAGATGCGCCAATCACAATAATTGAATTTTCTGATTTTCAATGTCCATTCTGTGCACGATTCCACGTTCAAACACTTCCATCATTGCTTGAAGAATACATTGATCAGGGTAAAGTAAAGTTGGTCTTTAGAGACTTTCCAATACAAAGCATTCATCCAAATGCACTACCTGCATCAGTAGCAGCAGAATGTGCAAATGAGCAGGGCCAATTCAAAGCAATGCATGATATGTTATTTGAAAATCAAAAACAATGGAGTAATCAAGAAACAGTAGATGCATTATCTATGTTTAGTCAGTATGCAACTCAAATTGGATTAGAGCAAGAAACATTTGATTCATGTCTTGCTAGTGGAAAATACATTGAAGAGATAAGAAAGGATCTTGAAGATGGCAGAAGTTATGATGTTACGGGAACTCCAGGATTTTTCGTAGGTAATGATGAAGTAGGTTATGTGGAATTAAAAGGTGCACAGCCCTTTGAAAGTTTCAAAAAAGTTATTGATGCACAGTTAGAGACATGAAAATAAATTAAGATTTTAGAAGAGAGTAGTTCAATCAAGATTCAGGTTTTGAGTTAGTGAGAAATCAAAGAGTCATCAAGTACTACTGATCATACGATAAAAGGAAATGACAGAGAAATCATTTGGATTTAATCATTAATTACTTCATCTTTCTTTTTGTTGAATTTGTTATATCCTTCTTGATTGTACCCTTCTTTGTCATAACCTAGATGGTCATATCCTTGTTTATCATACCCGTTAGTATCAAACCCATTCTCATCATATCCCTCTAAATCATATCCTTTCTTATCAAAACCATTCTCATCATAACCGTTAGTATCAAAACCATTCTTGTCATACCCGTCTTTGTTAAAGCCGTCTGTGTTGAATCCTTGTTTGTCATACCCGTTAGTATCAAAACCATTCTTGTCATATCCTTTCTTATTGAAACCATCTTTGTTGTAGCCATTTTTGTTAAAGCCGTCTATGTTGTAGCCGTTCTCATCATATCCTTTTTTGTTAAATCCCTCTTTATCAAAAGAGGTCTTTGTTTCAATGTGAATTCCGTCTACGGAAAATCCTCGACCGTCATACCCATCTTTGTCATATCCCTTTTTGTTGTAGCCGTTTTTGTTAAAACCTTCTTTGTCATATCCTCTAGAATCAAATCCATCTTCATCATAACCATCCTTGAGACCATTTTTGTCATATCCTTTCTTATCATATCCATGTTTGTTGAAGCCTTTTGTGTTGAATCCATTTTTGTCAATTCCTTTTTCATTAAATCCGTCTCTGTCATACCCATCCTGGTCATAGCCTTTCTTATCATACCCATCTTTGTCATACCCGTCCTCATCAAATCCATACTTGTCAAATGTTCGAGTAAATCTATCAAACAAGCCCATTACAGAATTTCATAAACTTTGTTCAGATAATAATTTTCACTTTTTCTACGAAAGAACAAAAATGTTGCCAAAGTTTTGAAGTTTCTCTCTTGAGAGTTTCAGAGTTGACTTTTATCTAATGATTCTAGATTAATTGATGTATGTCTGTTCTAAAATCTGTTCAAAATGCAGAGTTGTATGCAAAGAAAATGCATGGAAGGCATATGCGAAAAGACGGAGTTACATCATACACAAAACATCTTGAAGATGTTGTGAATAGACTCAAAAGTTTAGGAGTGATAAAATCAGAATTGCTTTGTGCAGGGTGGCTGCATGATACCATAGAGGACACTGAGACTAGTTTTGATGATATTTATGAAAAGTTTGACAGTACAGTTGCAGTTCTAGTTACATCATTAACAAAAGACATGTCTCTGCCCAGAAAAAAGCGAGAGGAAGCATACGTAAAGCAGCTCAAAGAGGCATCACCAGAAGCAAAACTAGTCAAATTTTGCGACATCTCAGCAAACTTGAGCGATTTGAAAAACTATCAGGCATCAAAGTCAAAGAAATTACGACAGATTAGACAAAAGAGGCATTATCTAAATGTCATAAAAAATGACTTGCCAATTTCCAAATACCCAAACATCTTACTCATGTTAGAGTCAATAAATAGAATCTTCAAAAAATACGGTCAAAGAGCAGTGTTGATAAAATAATTATTCACAAAGCGTTTATTAGACCTAAACTGCGACTTTACGCATCGGAATAATGACGTCTGGCAATGAGCTTTTCGTCATTGCTAAGAGAAGAAAATAAAATGACAAAATTTCAAGATTTAGGATTAAAAGAAGACATACTAAAAGGATTAGATGACCTTGGATTTGAAGAAGCATTTCCAATTCAAGAGGCAGTAATACCAGTATTACTTACTGGAAGAGATGTCGTAGGACAAGCACATACAGGTTCAGGAAAAACTGCAGCATTTTCATTATCAATGCTTCAAGAAATTCAACCAAAAAATGGTATTCAAGGTTTGATTATGGCACCAACAAGAGAGCTAGCAATGCAAATTACAGATGAAATTAAAAAATTTGGAAAACATACAGGAATTAGAGTAGCTACAGTTTATGGAGGTCAGGGCATGGGAGTCCAACTAGATGCACTTGATAGAGGAGTAGAAATTGTAGTTGCAACCCCAGGTAGATTAATCGACCATCTCAAAAGAGGATCAATAGAACTTAGAGATGTATCACACATCGTTTTGGATGAAGCAGATACAATGCTTGACATGGGATTTGTTGATGATATTTCATTTATTTTGGATCTTGCACCTGAAGACAGAGTAATGTCATTGTTTTCAGCAACAATGCCAACTGAGATTCTCAGATTATCTGAAGAATATTTGAAAAACCCAAAACAATTCTTGCTAGATGCAGATGACCTTAGTGGTGAAGGAATCGACCAATCATATCTAGTCATCAAAGACCGTGACAAATTCAAGTATCTAATTGACTTTATCAAACCAACAAAAGGCCAAGCTATCGTATTTTGTTCTACAAAATACAGAACAAGAGACGTTGCAAAATTCCTACATCAAGAAAAATTTGATGCAGTTGCAATCGAAGGAGACATGTCACAGCATAGAAGAGAGCAATCTATGGGTAAATTCCGTAGTGGTAAAGCAGACATTCTAGTAGCAACAGATGTTGCATCAAGAGGTATCGATGTACCTAGAGTAGAATTAGTAATCAACTATGATGTTCCAAATCAAGAGATGGCATATTTTCACAGAATTGGTAGAACTGCCAGAGCAGGTGCAAAGGGCAAAGCAGTAACATTTGTTTCATATTCATCAGTAGGAGATTGGAATATTATCAAACGTCAAATCAAAGTTCCAATCAAAGACTTGAATGAAGAAATGGGAATTGAAATTGCAATTCCAGACCCACTAAAAAGACAAATGCCATCAAGAAGATACGGCGGTCAATCAAGATCAAACTATTCTCGAGGAGGTCGTTCTGGAGGATATGGAAGATCAGGAGGAAGACGTGATTCTAGAGATGACAGAGGGGGAAGACGCAGATACAATGATAGAGGCGGCAACAGAAACCATTATGGTGGCCGCAGTAGATGGTAACTGTAAAACTTAAAGACCCGAACCACCTAATTAATTCAAGATAAAGTAATGCACAAAGGATTCATTTTGCTAAATTGTGATCTTGGAGCTGAAGAGTATATTGTAGATGAACTAAATCAGATGCAAGATGTAAAGAATGCGTATCTTACTTTTGGCGCTTATGATGTAATTGCAGAGATTGAAACAGAAAATCAGGAAGGGTTTGAAAAAGCAATTGCAGTAATTAGGAAATTATCTAGAGTAGTCAGTACAATGACGCTTAATGTTATTCGTCCCGAATAATTGTTATATGAGAAAACTCAGGATTGAGTAAAATTGCAGAAAATAGATTACGAAGCTCCAGTATGGGTACTAAATTACAATAATCCAAAACCACTTTTAGATCATGCCATACACATGCTAGAAAGACATGGAGTAAAACGTGAAGACATGGAGATTACAGAGACTCCAACTGCAAAAATAGGCTCAATTGTGGTAGAAATTTGGCCTTATGAGCTAGTCATAGGCAGAGTAAGATCAACGCGTAATGATTCTTTTATCAGCGGCACAGAATTTACAATTGAGTTAAAATTAGACGAAAATGGCAACTACATAGATTATCTTTGAAAAAAAAGAAGATTCAAAATATCACAATAGGAATAATTGCAATTAGTATTATCGGGGCAATTGTAGCATACAACTATTCAGTAGATCAAACTAAACAAAAGGGATTACAGTTCGGTGTAGAACTAGAACAGATTCAAGAAGAGGTAAAAGACTTGCAGAATAATTTCTATTCAGAGAAAACAAAGTGGGAAGAAGGAGACATTACAAAAGAAGAATTGCTTGAATTTTATGACACACATTTGAATGAATTCAATGAAATCATTTCAAAATATGATGACCTGAATTCTCCAGAACTCTTTGAGAGTTCAGTAGAATTGTTAAAACTTTCATCAGAGACACAACTATCAAGTGATTCAGAATACATCAAATGGATTGAAACAGGAGATGAATCAGCCAAAGTAAGATCAGATTCACAATTCCAAGAATCAGTAGAGTATGAGTTACAGGGATTAGTTGAGTTTTATTCAGCAAAAACAGGAATTAAAAACTATGATGAAGATGCAAAGTTTGAAGCTCCGCAAACAGGATTGACACAAAAAGTCATTCAAGTTGCAGAAAACATGTCAATCAAATGTGATGAAGAATTCAAAAATGAATCAGGGGAATTTGATTCTGATGAGATAGAGGTGGAATGGTTTAACTGCATAAATGAGGCTAAAAAATGGAAGATAGAACATCTTCCATGATAAATAGTGAAATTCTCAGAAACTACTTTAAAGAATCAGACAAAGAACAATCGTGGAAAAAATATTCGTCATTGGAATAATTTTTGCCAGTATAACACCATTTGCATTTGCAGATGTGTATATTCAAAATGATCAACAGTACATTGGTGATGACGGGGCAGTTCACATTGTAGGTGAAATTGTGAATGAATTAGGCATACCTCTGAATCAAATTTATGTAGAAATTGATTTGTTTGATGAAAATCGGCAATTAATTCAAACAAAAGAGACCAGCTCACTAGTGAACACCATAATGCCCGGAATGAAAGGACCATTTGATCTAGTTTTAACAAATAGTGAGGCAAAAAATGCAAAATCATATTCCATGAAACTAAATTACCAAGCTAGTTCACCAAAAAGCCAAGTCATAGAGATTACAGAATCCGAACTAACAAGGGACAATCACAATAATTTGATGATTACAGGAACAATAGTAAACAATGGAGAAATTACGGCAAACATGGTCTCAGTCATTGCGATACTTTATGATAAACATGGTGATGTTGCAGTAGTATCAAAAGTAAATCCCGAACCAGATTATTTAGGAACTAAAGAGAGTGCATTCTTTTTGCTTTCAGTACCAGACAAAACTCAGACTGGAGAAATTAAAGACTATACATTAATTGCAGAATCTGAAGAATTTGCAGCAGTACCAGAATTTCCAATTGGCACAGCTGTCTTACTCATACTAACATTATCAGCATATATTGGAATTACACGATACTCTGGAAAAATTGTAACAAATCTCTTTTCTGCAACAAATCTAAAATAGAAAAAAATTATAGCTAACGACAGTTAAATAAACACAAGTTAAAGAAGAGTATGGCCATCTCAAAAGAGAATAAAGATTTCATTGAGAGTCTAATTGATTACTACATTAGTGAATCTGAAGCATATACTCAGATTGCAGAAAACTTTGTTCCAGAAGTAGAGTCCATCCCAGATACAGCATTTGGAATAATCACAGGATGTGTATATTCAGGATTTTTGCAAGCATATCAGAACCAACAACAAACTCCAAGTTTGGAAGATGTACGAGAATTCAATGAAATAATCAAAAATCGTGCTGCATCCATAAAAAAAGCAATAATTGAGCCTATCAAGACAGAAGACACTAAAGAAGAACCTGACGATTCAGAAGAAGAAGATTAAGCAATATAGTAATTTTAAAAAAAATCAATACATTTTAAATCAGATACAAGATAGCAAGAGACATGAAAGTAGATGGCAGTAAGATAATTTTTTGGGGAGGTACTGCTGCTGCAGTAGTCACAGCAATAGTTGCATTGTATTTCTCTATTCGTTAAAGATAAATCACAAAGAAATTCTAAGAGAGTATTGTCAGCAACTAATGAGTTTAAAATCAAACAGATAGTAGATAATGGTCAAGTAATACAGTTGACATTAATTGAGAATGTTTCAACAGAACCCATATCACAGAAACAAATGATAATCGAAAATGTTTCAAAAAAGCTTGATCAAGAAACAAAAGAGCAAGTTATGCCATTGTTAGAAGCAATATTACAAGCACAGCCTACAGTAAACATCAAATCATATCAGCAAACTCAAATTACAATCGCAATGCCAAAGTCAAGATATGATGCAATGGGAAGACCGCAAGTAGGAAGTACTATTGAAGCAAACTTTAAGAAAATCTAAAGTTGAGCGTTTATTTCATCAATTGTGTGCAAGGGTAAAGAGCAGGTAAAATTTTTGCAAACAAATGCTGATGTTTTTTCTTCAAAAGACTTTCCAGCAAAGAAAGGATATTCAGATAGAGCAGACAACTGATCAGAACTTTGAACAGTTACAATAATTGAATTTGGCAAATATTCCAAAATAACAGAGTTACAAAGTTGGGAATTTTCAGTATTGATGATTGTAATTTCGACAGGTTTTTCTAAATAAATTGAGATTGTGTTTAGTAGATATCCAAATCCAAATGGGTTTTCAGCAGCCATTTGTGCCTGAGATTCCAGGATTTTTGTGGTAATTTCCAAGAATTGTTGTTCCTGAGAGAAATGGTACAATCTGAGCATGACAAATGCTGAAACAGAGTTTCCAGAAGGCAAAGACAAATCATAGTTGCTCTTTGGTCGGATGATTAGTTTCTCATGATTGTCTGAAGTCATAAAGAAACTATTGTTTTCTGAATCCCAGAAATGATCTACCAAGTGATGACCAAGTTTTAGGGCAAGTTTTAGATATTTTGGGTCTGGATCAATTTCAAATACATCTAACAAACAATTTACAAAGTAAGAATAGTCTTCTAGATAGCCATCAATTTTTGCAGTTTTATTTTTGTATGTTCGCAGTAATTTGTCTCCTGAAAACAAATTGTTTTCAATAAATGAGATGCAATCTTTTGCTGCATCAAGATATCTAGAATCATTTGTTACACGATAGCCTTTAGCAAATGCAGTAATCATTAATGAATTCCATGAAACTAGAATTTTGTCATCTAATCCAGGTGCAACTCTCTTGGAACGAACATCAAGTAGTTTCTTTGAACATGTTTGGAGGATTTCTTTTACCTTTTCTTCAGTAGTTCCAAAATTAAAGGCAACTGTAGAAATATTCAGATTATTGCAAAGAATGTTGTTTCCTTCCCAATTTCCACCATCAGTAACATCATAAAACAAACAAAAGATGTCAGCATCATCACCAAGAATTTCTCTAATCTCGCTTTTCTTCCAGACATAGAACTTTCCTTCTATACCTTCAGAGTCTGCATCATATGCAGAGTAAAATCCACCTTCTGGAGAAGTCATTTCACGTAAGACAAAGTCAAGTGTTTTTCTCAAAACATCAAGATAGAAAGGATCCTTTGTAATCTGATATGCCTCAGCATAATTTACAGGAATTAGAGCATTGTCATAAAGCATTTTTTCAAAGTGAGGGACAAGCCATTTTGCATCTGTAGAATACCTATGAAAACCACCTCCAATTTGATCAAATATTCCCCCATTAGCCATTTTTTTGAGGGTTTTGAGCCCAAATTCTGTGAATTTTGATAGCCCAGACATCTTGGCATAACGAAACAAAAAGGAGACATTAGCAGCGTTTGGGAATTTTGGAGCAGAGCCAAATCCACCATATGTTGAATCCCCTAACTGGAAGAGATTCATTGCTGCCTCATCAAGTATTGCTCTTTCTAGTTTTGAAGGGACTGTTACTTTTTCAGTTTTGTTTAGAGCATCAAGGAAGTTGTCTGCTGATTTTTCAATGTCTTTAGGTTTTTCCTTCCAAGCTTGAGAGAGTTGTCTGCAAATGCTGCCAAATCCTGGACGACCATAAGAGTCCAACACTGGAAAATAAGTTCCAACATAGAACGGTTTTTGATCAGGAGTTAAGAAGATGCTCAAAGGCCATCCTCCTTGTCCTGTAGCTATCTGACAAACTTTTTGATAAATGTCATCAATATCAGGGCGTTCTTCTCTATCGACTTTAATGTTCACAAAATTTTCATTCATGAATTTTGCAACTTCATCATTTTCAAATGACTCATGTGCCATTACATGACACCAATGGCAAGAACTGTAACCAATGCTAAGAAAGATTGGTTTGTTTTCATCTTTTGCTTTTTTTAATGCCTCATCATTCCATCCATACCAATCAACTGGATTATGAGCATGTTGAAGAAGATAAGGACTGGTTTCATGAATTAGATTATTTTCTGCCACAGTTTTTCAGATTTGTTTTGATATTTGTACTTAATTGGTTAACCCCAAATTCCTCTGCCTTCAGTTATCTCATAAATTCTAACGTTGATTTTTCCAAGTAGTTTTACTTTGGATTTGTGAGCCTTTTTGTCATGACTGTAATCTTTCTTTTCAACTAGTTCCTGCAATCTTTTTAGTTGCTCCAAAGTAAGATTTTTGAATTCATGTTTTGAGCTAGATACAAGACGTAACAGTTCCACACGTTCTTTGTCTTCATCAGTAATTTCAGGCATAAAAAATGATAATCTATGTCCTTTATTTTCCTAGTGGATTTTGGTAAGATGAAAATTCTAGTCTGTACAAATGTAAAACTTTTTTGAAAATTGTATTACAAATTTTTATAAATTTTGAATCTTGTTTAAATTCTATTAATCATTATTGATAACATGAATCAATTACTTGTGACCCATCAAAAAAGAAATGCTTTGGTATTCATTGGTATTATGGTCGCCATAACGGGACTAGTGTATTTCTTGATCTGAGAAAAAGAGAAACTAATTCAATAATTTATCAATCCTGATTTAAAGAATTAGCGAATCTTAAAATTCCTTAAGAGGTTTTTGAAATCATGGAGAAGATGCGTGCAATGGTATTATCTGAATGTGCAGAGATTGAGACAAATCCACTAAAGCTAACAGAGATTGAGAGACATAAAATTGAAAGACCAAATGAAATTTTACTAAAAATTGAAGCATGTGGAGTTTGTCATTCGCAACTACATGGAATAGAAGGAGATTGGAAAGACTTAGGAATTCCACCACAACTGCCAACAGTTCCAGGACATGAGGTGGTAGGAAAAGTAGTTGAAGTTGGAAGTAAGGTTACAAAATTCAAAGTTGGTGACAGAGCTGGAATCACACCACTACTTGAAGCATGCAAAGAATGTCAATATTGTAAAGAAGGAAAAGAGTACTTGTGTGAATCTTCAATTATTCTAGGTGAAACTCTCAAAGGAGGATATACAGAATATGTTACAGTAACTGAAGACTTTGCAACCAAAGTTCCAGATTCTATGAAACCAGAGTATGCAGCACCATTGTTTTGTGCAGGAATTACAGCATACAAAGCAGTAAAAGCTGCAGAACCACAAACTCACAAAAAGATTGGAATTTTTGGAATTGGAGGGGTAGGACATATGGCAGTACAGTTTGCAAAGGTAAAAGACTGTGATGTAATTGCATTTTCAAGATCTCAGAGTCACCTTGATGTTGCAAAGAGACTGGGAGCAATTGATGCCATGCAATTTTCTGAAAATCAAGAAGAATTTCTAGAGAAATTAAAAGAAAAACACGGATTGCTCGATGCTGCAATTGTTTTTGCGCCTGCAGACATTGTAACTGATACTGCAATCAAGGCAATAAAGAAAGGTGGAATGGTAGTAATTGCAACAATTGGAGAGAACCCATCTTTTGTAGCATTTGAAGAAAAAACAATCAGAGGAACTTTGATTGGTTCAACAAAAGATATGGAAGAGGTAATCAAGACGTGTGATGAGAAAAATATCGAAGTAGTATCCGAAGTATTCCCATTAGAGGATGCAAACAAAGTCCTCAAAAAATTAAAAGACTCAGAGATTGAAGCTAGAGCAGTTTTAATCCCTTAATGGGGTTAAATATCAAAATGGTGAGTAATAGACATGAATTGTAATAGATGTCACCATACTAATGAGGCACATATTCCAAATGAACAAAGTAATTCCTTGATAAAAATGGGAAAATGTCAGATTCCAACATGCACATGCCACCAATATCTAGACCCAATTCAAGAAATTGATGAAGAGTTGTTGTAACAATTCATATATCAAAATCATTTCAAATATTCATGGACAAACACAAACCATCTGAAGAGATGATAAAAGACCTTGACAATTTATTATCAAAAATTAACGCCATGGAAATTGTTGCATCAGATGACTATCAAAAAAATTCAATCAAAATCATGAGGGCTCTAGTGGAAGGACAAATCCATTCAATTAATGAATTTGGACATTTGAAAAAAGCAATCGATTTACTGACATTACAGCTCTTTGATGTTCAAAACAAAGTCAAGAATTGAGTTTAGTATCACTAATTCCACAACTACTACATCTGTAAAGGGTAGATTTTTCTAGAAATTGTTCTGCCTTCATTTCAGAACCACAGCAAGGACAAGAGAGTTTTTCAGGATCTGGAGATTTTCTGACGACATAATCAGGTTTTGGCTCAACAATCTCACCTGCATTGCACGGAGGCTTGTAACCTATCCTGATTTTGTTTAGTATGTTTTCTCGATGTTCTTTACTTGCATCAAACAAAGGCAATATCGCAAGATATAGTGATTTTTCAGAGCCAGATTGTCCAACCCAGCATTTGAAACCTGAATGTTGGACAAAAAATGACTTGTCTTCTGTTTTTTCACAGTCGCCTGCATAAAGAATGTTGAATCGATCTTTATCCCTAGACATTATCAAAAATACCAGTTTTTCCATGGGTGGCCCCCATTCATCAAGTGGTATAGGCCCTAGAAACTCATATTGTAGAATTTGAATGCTCAATAGAGATATTTTGAGGGACTAGTTTTTCTTCTTTTCCAAAAGAATTACCTAGTGCCACATAATTGATCGCAAATTATCAACTTGAAAAGAATAAATTCAAGAGTAATGGATTTTTTTTAGATGAAAGAGCCTCACAATCATGCAAAAGTAGGATATTCTATGATTGCAGTAGCAGCTTCACTAGCAGTGATTGGAATTATGGCCTTGTTCATGGCAAATGATGTATTATATGCAGATAATTTGCAAAGAGACAACACAATGCACTTTAACGAATGTAAGGCAAATGACTTTAAAACTGAAGGTTGTGAAAAATACTGGGATAGAATCAATAATCAAATCTCAGGAATCTATGTAGATTTGGATGAATGATTTCTAGTATCCATTTGAAAAGTCTTCTAACATATTTTGGTTCTTTGTTAGTCTATTCATTGCAAAGAATGCACCGCCAACAATACCTGCTTGATAGAATGTGTACAAAAATACACCTGAAGACGTAGGATCAGATTTTGTAAAACTAAGAACCAACATTGTAAAGAATACAAAAGTTCCAACAGAGGTTACCATTCTGTTTAAGAATCCAGAGTTCATGCCAACAATTCGTTTAGTAGCTGCTGCCATCAATGCGATGCTAGTAATAATTAGAAATGTTGCTCCACCATTTGCAAGAATAAAGCTGTTGAGCCAGGGTAATAATCCATCTTCAAATATTGAAACATCAGGCATAACACTTCCGCCATTTATTGCAAAATTTACAGAACTAAACATTCCACCGATAACGAAGAAGAATAGGAAAATTTTGACAATTGAGCGCTTTAAAGGACTTCTAATTTCAGAAGGTTTTACAGCTCTTTCAGTAATCCTTACACCATATAGAAAACCAACTGCCATAGCAGGAATGAACATAATATTGATAAGAATTGGAGATTGCTTGTTAATTTCATCAATTTGAGGATGAAAGATTAGGAATAGAATTACAGCAAGTGATGCAGAAGCGCTAAAGAGAATCAATCCCAAATACTTGTGCTGATTATGTTCATAGGATTCATTCCAATTATACATGCTGGTAGTCATAAGAAAATGATTAAAGCCCAAATCCAAAAAAACTTGGTCAATTTATCAATTTTTTGTAATATCATTTATGAAATTCATAATTAGTTATTTTATTCTATGATTGCATGAATTTATGAGTGAGAGGGAAATTTTCAAGAGTATTCTTTATTGTATTTTTTGGAAT
>REGK01000019.1:4093-24851 GCA_003702545.1 Candidatus Nitrosopumilus sp. | reverse complement strand
AGATTCACAAATAGAGTATTTTCAAGAATTACGGGAGCATAAACCCTCAATGTACTTCCTTCAACTAGTCCACCACTAGCATCTTTAAAGTGTAGAATTAGACTAGTGTGGTCAGTTTGGTAAACTTTATTGGAATCATCAAGTTCAATTTTTTCAGTCATAATACAAGTTTGATCTGATTCAGACCATTGAACACGATTACTTGTTAGTGCCATATCTTGACAAAATTCAGCATCAATTAGGACTAATTCAGCGGCTATTGTATCACAGTTAGAATCAACACCAACCCAATTCTCAGTAGCACCAGGGTAGATGGTTTGATTATAATCATCACAATCATCTCCACCAGATTCAATTGAAGCATAACCATCACCATCTGCATCTACTAAGGATGAAGTATCAATAGAATCAACTTCAATAAATGAACCATCACAGTTAGAATCAATATTAGGATCAGTTTCAGAAGCACCAGGATATGTTGTAGAATCAGCATCATCACAATCATTTCCACCAGATTCAATTGAAGCATAACCGTCACCATCTGCATCTATAAGAAATAAAGCATCACAGTTTTGGTCTAGTCCAATTACAGTTTCAGGAGCACCTGGATATATTGTAGCATCTCCATCATGGCAATCATCTCCACCCATTACAGACGTAGAACCCTGCCAAATGTATGAATCAAAATTACTTTCAATATACCCATCATTATCTAAGTCTGATTCAGAATTAGGAATTACACCATCACAGTTATTATCTAAACCATCAGCTAATTCAATAGCACCAGGATATGTATTATTATCAAAATCATTACAGTCAACATCATCAGAATAACCATCACTATCCAAATCTAATGCAGCGTCAGGAATTTCAGATTCAATGATATTATTTGGATTCTCAATCAAATAATTTGGAACGTTGATAATTCCTTCAAAATTTGTAAATGTACCTGATGGGTTTACTTCGATAGCAATTTTTCGGTTAAAGTCAGAACTTTCAATTAATCCATAATTTTCAGTGATTCCTTCATTGATAAAACCATAAAAAACAGATTTTTGAATTTTAAAAAGACCTTTGTTTATGAAAGTTCCTTCATTGACAAATGGATAAGATTTTCCAGAATTAATAATTAATGTACCTTCATTAATTATAGTACCAGCATCATTGGATATGTTATATGCTCCACCTGTAGACTTTAATTCCCAAGTAGTGTCAATTGGAATGGTTAGTTCAGAGTCATTTTCAAAAATTATCCAATTTACTGAAGTACATGTATTTCCACCCCATACACCTTTCAATACATTTTCACAGGTTGCTTGATTCAAAATTCTTTGTCCAGTAAAATCTACAAATGGCCCTTCAAGATAATCAAAATTTTCAACACTACCAGAACTAGTAGATGTAAGTCCATATTCAAGAGTATCAGCATCAGAACTAGATATGGTAATTGAACCAAAATTAAAAACAGAATTTAGGTCAGGAAATATGTCTACATATGCAGAATCAAGAGCATTAATTTCACCAAAATTACCTATTGCAGGAATGCCTTGCCATATTCCAGTATACGTACTCATGTCGTCATAATCTTGTTCTATCGTTAATTTTCCTGCAATATTCAATATAGCCCCACTGTGAATACCAAGTGTTGGTTGAGTGTCAATCATCCGTAATTCCACGTGAAATGGAATCTCAAGAGTATTGCCAGATTCAAGACCATATTCTTCAACAGTACAGGTACCTCCAAGACGTGGAGATACAGCATTATTCCAAGAACCATTCATTTGATTTTCACAAAACGATTCATCTAAAACATAATCTGCTGCAAAAGCTGAATCAAAAGATAATGCAATTACGCCCAAAAGCCCAAAGAAAGGGATCAACAATACTAGATTATTCAACAAACATTCACCATTAGTTTTTCATTGGATTTGGTGATAAAAGCAACGTGGAATTTCCCAGATTTGGGATAAGGCCATCCCTTGCAACAATTTATTTTCTAATTTGATGATTTTACTTGTTCACGTTTTGTAAAGTCAGGTTTTATTCCAAGAGAATCATAGTTTCCAGATGAACAGGTAAAACACATAGAATCCTTTGGCATTCCCACTGCATTAGCTAAATTCTCAGCATCGTTGTAGCCCAAAAAGTCAACACCAATACTTTTTCTGACCATCTCAGTTATTTCCTCACCAGTCATTTCTTTTCCGTTTGTAAAAGTTGCTAGTTCCTCACGAGACGGAAAATCAATTCCAGCATAGCAAGGGTAATTGATTTGAGGGTATGTAATTAACATGCTGATTTTTTTAGCTCCTGCGCGACGAAGTGCCTTGATTATTGCACGAGAACTAGTTCCCCTAACCAAACTGTCATCAATTACTACGACATGTTTGTCACGAATGATTTCACTAATTGGGATAATCCATCTGTTAATTTCTACTCTATCGCTTTGATGAGGTTCAATGAAACTACGTAGAGGGCCTTTCTTGCTATAACGGTCTTTTAGCAAACCCTCATCAAATGATACTCCCAATTCTTGTGCATATCCTAAAGCTGCAGGTCTTGCCGAATCAGGAACAGGAATTACCAAATCAGCATCTTTGATTGGGAATTTCTTTGCCATAAATCGGCCAATATTTTTTCTAGAAATGTAGATGTTACGGCCTTCCATCATACTTGAGGGATGTGCAAAATAAGTGAATTCAAAGGAGCAATGTGCACGAGAAGCATCATCAGAAAACTTTTGAGTTTCCAAACCGTTTTTACTTAATTTGATTAATTCACCAGGCACTATATCACGTTGTAGTTTTGCAGAAACTGCAGTGATTGCTGAAGATTCAGAGGCAACAATGTATGTATCATCAGATTCTTTATGTCCCAAAACCATTGGACGGAATCCCTTAGGATCACGAGCAGCATAGACAGAATTATCATCAGAGATAAAAGTAAAACAATACGAACCAACCATCTCATTTTTCAAAATAGAAAGGGCTTTTCCCATTTCGCCATTTTCAGAAATTAGTGATACTAGACGTTCTGCGGCAACCAAAGTGTCACTTGCACTTTGAGGGGTAAATGAACAACCACCAACTAAATTAGATAATTCTTGAGCATTTGCAATTGTTCCATTATGAGCAACACAGAGATCTTTTACTTTGAGAGGTTGTGCATTATCCAACGTACTAGTTCCCATTGTAGAATAACGAACATGTCCAATTACGCATGATGATTCGTATTCTTGAGCAATTTTTTTAAAATCAGAAGAAGAATGAGCTACCAATCCAACTCTTTTGAATGGAGGTTTGTTTGGAACTGCCAGTCCCCATGCTTCTTGGCCTCGGTGTTGAAGTGCCCTTAACGCATCAATTGCCATAGGAACAACATTTTTTCCGCTAAGACTGAATATTCCTACAACGCCACAATTCTCTTTTGGTTTTTCATCTATTTGGTGAGAATCAAAAGTGTCATCCATGAAGAACCAAATCCTTTAACGAATTTAACCACATTTTTTGTGCTTTATCAACTCTTAGATCAATGATTGATTTGGTTCCCTTTGTAAATTGAATTTGTTGGCCACCAAATTTACCAATAATGTTGTAAGAGGTCTTGTTCTTTTTGAGAATTTTTTCAACTTTTGTGAGGTTTTTCTTATCAAATGTTAAGAGGTAGCGAGAATGACTTTCTGAAAACAAGATTCTATCTACATCAAGTTTTTTGGCAGGAACTTTGTTCAAATCCACTTTACAGCCAATCTGATTATTCATAGATAGTTCAGATACTGCAACAGCCAATCCTCCTTTAGAGCAATCATGGACAGATTTCAAGAGTTTTTTTGGAATAATTTCCAAAACAGATTTCATGTTCTTTTTTGATTCAGTAAAATCAACTGCAGGACATTTGCCTCCAATGAATTTATGGATATATTCAAAGTATTCTGAACCCCCAAGTTCATCTTTAGTTTCTCCGACAATTATCAAGCAATCATCATTGGTGATTCTTTGAGGAATTTGAGGAGTTTTGTCAATCAGACCAATCACACCAATTAGTGGTGTAGGCTTGATAGGACCATCAGGAGTCTCATTGTACAGGCTCACTTTGCCTCCAACACAAGGAATTTTGAAGTCTTTTGCAAAGTCAGTTAATCCTTTTAATGACTCTAAAAATGTCCAAAAGATTTCAGGATCCTTTGGATTTCCAAATTGAAGATGGTCTAACATTCCAATCGGTTTTGCACCAGTACAAACAACATTTCGGCATGCTTCTTCAAAGCATCCAATTGCACCTTCTCTTGGATTAATGTAGCATTGTTTTGGATTACCGTCAATTTTGACTGAAAGGAATTTTCCATTATCCAATCTCAACACAGATGCATCCCTACCAGGTTTTACTACGGTTCTAATTCCAACTTCATGATCATATTGTCCATACACCCAAATCTTGCTTGCAATGTTTGGAGATGAAAGTAGTTTCATCATAGTTTTAGAATAGTCTGAAATTGGTTTGAGTTTCTTTTCTTTTTCAATATTTTTTAGATATGTTGGCTCTTTTGATGGCAAATCAAGTAGTGTGGCATTTGCAACAACATCTGTTGGAAGATTTGCAAATGTCTTTTTGCCTTTTTTTACATGCATTTGGTTATCAGACTTTACCGTACCAATAACAGAACAGCCAATTCTGAATTTCTTGCATATATCTTGTAATTTTTTGAATTTAGTTTTACTAGTAACAATTAACATTCTTTCTTGGGATTCTGAAACCATAATCTCATCAGGATGCATGTCAGATTCTCTAGTGTGTACTTTATCGACATCCATTTCAATTCCTATCTCCAAGGCATCAGCAGTTTCAGAGATTGCACAGGACAATCCACCCCCACCAAGGTCTTTCATTGCATGAATGAGTTTCTCATTTCTTGCCTCCAAGATTGCCTCAATGATTAATTTCTCAATGAAGGGGTCAGGAATCTGAACAGCAGAGCGGTCTTCAGATTCTAGTGAATCAGATGCAAATTGAGAGCCTCCAATTCCATCTCTGCCTGTAGAGCCACCCATCAAAACAACAATGTCGCCTTTTTTGGCATGATTTTTGATCAAGTTCTCTTTTTTACCAAAACCAACAGCAGCAACATCAACTAGAGCATAATTTTCATAGCATTTGTCAAACTCAACCTCACCGCCAATTGTTGGAATTCCTAAACAGTTTCCATAATCAGCAATTCCAGTAACAGCATTTTTGAACAACCATTTTGCCTGTTGATCTTTTTCAATGTCTCCAAATCTTAATCCATCAAATATTGCAATAGGTCTTGTTCCAGCAGACAAGATATCACGAATTACACCACCAACACCAGTTGCAGCTCCACCATATGGTTCGACAGCTGAAGGGTGGTTGTGACTTTCGATGTGAGCAGTAACAACATATCCATCACCAACATCCAAAACACCAGAATCATATCCTTTCTCAGTGATTACTAGAGGTCCTTTCATTGGAAGCATTTTGAGATGTCGTTTTGATGATTTGTATGAGCAGTGTTCAGACCATTCTGCTGCAACAATTTGTAGTTCTGTTGAAGTTGGATCTCGTCCAATTTTGGATTTTAGTTCAGTTAGTTCTTGGGGTTCTAAACTCAATTGCTCACACCCATTTTAGATAACAGAGATTCAAAGATTAGTGATGATGGCTTATTATCAATAGGATTAATTTCTGACTCGACTGCTCGTTCCGGATGAGGCATCATGCCAACTACATTTCCATCTTCATTACAAACACCTGCTATTCTGTTTGAAGAACCATTTACCACTTGATCATATCGGAATACAATTTGGTTTTTCTTTTGTAGTTCTTTTAGAGTATCATCATCAACATAGTATCTTCCCTCTCCATTTGCTATTGGAATTGGAATTTTTTGTTCTAGTTTGAATTGATTTGTAAATGGGGTCTTGTTATTTTCTACAATCAGATTTGTCCATTCACACATAAAGTTCAGAGATTCATTTTTGAGTAAAACTCCAGGCAAGAGGCCAGATTCAACTAGAATTTGAAATCCATTGCAGACCCCTAAAACAGGCACTCCTTTTCTTGCCATCTTTTGGACATCTTTAATGATGGGACTATGAGCAGCAATTACTCCAGCACGAAGCCTATCCCCATATGAAAATCCGCCAGGAAGAATTACAGCGTCAATATTTTTTGGGAGAGATTTTTCATGCCAATAGTATTGTGCGTCCAAATTGAAGACATCAGTTAAAACATGATACATATCACGATCACAATTACTACCAGGAAAAACTACAACTCCAACTTTCACAGTTAGAATTAGATCTTGCGATATTTAATTTGATTCTAGTGAGAAAAAATTATTAGCGGAAATACAATCGTGATCGCATGGCTCATGTACGAGACATTATGCAAAAAAATGTCATTACTATTGAATATGACAAAACAATGCATGATGCAGCAAAAATTCTTAAAGAAAATGAGATCAGTTTTCTAGTAATAATCAAAGATGAAAAACCAATCGGAGTAATTTCTGAAAGAGATATTGTTCAAAAAGTAGCAGCCGAAGATCAAAAAGCATCATCAATCAAAATCGAAAATGGGATGTCAAAGAAATTCCGATGGGTTACTCCAGACACACCAATTGAGGATGCAGTTCAAAAGATGCTAAACAACAATATCCGCAGATTGATCATTTTAGATAATGATGAAAAATTGGCAGGCGTCATGACTCAAACGAACTTGGCAGAATTTTTGCGAAGTAAACTCTTGATAAATGGAATGTTAGATAACATAGATTCTGAAAAATCTTAAGCATCAAAAACATCAATTGTAACTTTGCTTACCATTGGATTGTAGATACGCAAGTCATCACAGATTTCTTGGACTTTGGACTGGGCTGTTTTTTTGTCTTTCTCTTTGATAGTGAATTTGAGCATTTTTGCAGTTTTGATTTTTGAGACAGTTTTGTGAGTTCCTTTTAGAACCAAGTCATTGAGTATGGTGTCACCCTCTGGATCACTGATTCCAGGTTTGTTTTCTATAGTTACGTGGACGTTGTATGAGGCCATAATAATTTGAAAAATTGAATTGAGGTTAATCTATCTTCCGAAAATTTCTGTGTTTTTATACTTATTTTGTGATAAGCAGTAAAGTTTCCGGTTCTGAGGACTTGTGTTGTGCAGATATACCCAGCCCAGAATCGGTTACTTTGAATTCATATTCTCTTTTACAAATTCAGTGTATTTTCGATATAGACCAGACACATAATGAGGATTCTCAATTATTAATTTCTCGGATTTCAAATTTTCTTTTGATTGAAACATCTCTTTTTCAATAATTCCTTGATTATCAAGAGTTATGCAAATATCTTGCCATGCAAATACTTCAGATGTGTTTCTATTTGCAGTAGCATAATACACATACAGCAATCGAAGTTTGTTGTATTCATCTTGAGATAGACTTTTTCCTAAAACATAATTTCTTTTCAAAGATTGAAAATAAACCAGACCTTCAGCAGTCAATACATAATCAAATAGTTTTGGATAGTCATCAACATCAATTGGATAAAGAGGGTTTTTTTGTTCTATCATAAACAACTGAAATTATGGATAGTAAATGAACAATTCCATTATGGCAGTCATGTCTTGTATTTTTTTAACCCTTCACTTAAAACCAAATTCAAGACATGTGAAAAGCTGACTGATTTTGATGAAGTTTTAATCATCTTGGCTTGAATATTTCGTAGTTTTTCAACATGCTCAGTTTTTAGAACCACTGTAATTCGTTCTCCCAATATTCATAATTGATATTTTTCATATAAAAGAAGTCGTGGAACATTCCAATACGAATACTAGCCTCAGTCACGCAATATTGGAATTTATATCAGATGATTTTGGATAAATTAGCATGGTAAGATCAAGATATTGGAAAATCACATCAGAGGAGATGGGAGATTTCAAGTATAATGAGAGTAATTTGTTAAATTGGGAAATCAAATGTGTAAGAGAACCGGAGGATGAAGCACATTTTATCGGAGTTTTCATGTATCGTAATGGAACAGCATATGACTATGAATCAGTAAAAGGAATTTGTTATTTTCATAACAATATTGATAGAAGTGAATTACCAACAATTACCAGTTTCCTCCAAGGAAAATATGGGGGAAAAGAGATGGAAAAGGGAGAAAGAGTCTTCCTAAGAGATTCACAAGAAATCTACTCTAGTAAGGATATTGCAGATTTGGCAAAAGAGATGGAGTCAAAATTTAACACCAAGGCCATTATTTCATTAGAATTTGACGGAGTCTCCATCGAACAACTCAAAGAAGAGGGATTGCCTGAAGCAAAACTATTGCCAATTCCCGGCAAATAGAAATAGCTTAAAGCATAATGTGATCAAATGTCAGAGTTGGATGGCATCAATCAGCATTTTGAGGAATTAAGAAAGAGATTACTAAGAATTGTCTTAGTGATTGGTGTAATCACAGCATTCATTCTGACATTTCATGCAGAACCAATTCAAGTAGGCCAAACAACACTATACTATCCAACACCTGAACCACTAAACAACATTGCAGCCCAAATTACAAACCACATGAAAGAAAATCTTGTACCTAAGGATGTTCAATTAATTCAAACAGCTCCGGGTCAAGCATTCTTTGCGCAAGTCTACATTGCAGCACTTGTTGGAATTGTAGTTGGTATGCCAGTAATTATCAAAGAACTAGTTGGATTCATCAAACCAGCTCTTAAAGAAAATGAAATCAATGTTAGTAGAAGCATTACAATTCCAGCATTAGGGTTATTCATTACAGGATGTGCATTTTCTTACAACTTGGTAATTCCATATATCTTGGAATTTCTGTATAGATATGGTGAGTCAGCAGGACTAGTTACATTCCTTAATGTCATAGAGTTTGTTACATTTGTATTACAATTTTTGTTGGCATTTGGATTTTCATTTCAACTTCCTCTTGTTATGTATGCAATATCTGCATCAGGAATGGTTGACGCTGATTTTTGGCGCAAAAACATCAGATATGCAATTGTTATAATTGTGATCTTTGGAGCAATAATCACACCTGATGGTAGCGGTGTCACTATGTGGTTTATTGCAGGACCCATGATTGCTCTGTACGTTACAGGCATGATACTCATTGAGCGTAAAGAACGCAAAAAGTTGAACACTTAAATCCGAATTTAGTTAAAGAGACACAGAAATGTTTGGGATGAATTTAGCCAATTTCATTGCAGGTCAAGAATGGATATTCATAATCATTATTGCAGTAGTGTTAATTTTTGGTGCAAAGAAAATTCCAGAATTAGCAAAGACCTTCGGTAAAGCCAAAGGAGAATTTGAGAAAGGCAAGATTGAAGGTGAGAAAGAGCTAAAAGACTTTAAAGATAAAGAAGCAAAATCAGACTAGTTTTCAGCAATTTTAATAAAATTATCTAAAATCTCTTCATAGTTTTCTTGATATCGGTTTTTTGAAAATATTCCACCTATCTTCATCTTTCCCTTTAGTTTCAAATCTACAGTAACTAGAATTTTTGTCCCTTGAGGAGTTTCAATAAATTGTTCTTGAATATGAGAGCCCTTTGCATCACCACCAATAATGTAGACATCATGAAGTACTGGTTCATCAGTGACATGTTTTGCCATGATTACAAACTCTTCATTGCCCAAATTCATGTGCTCTTCAACTACTGCAACATTATTCCTAACAGAGCGAATTCGAATTGATGGAAAAAACTCTGGAGAGATTTTTTGATAGTTTTCATAATCTGAAAAAACTTTGTAGACAATATCTCTATCAGCGGTACAGATTTTTTCAAAAGAGAATTGCGGCAATTATAATTTAAGAAGATCCCCATCTTGGGTATAAATTATGTTCAATGTCAAATTGGTCTAGGCATTTTCCAACACCATGATTTACAATATCATCAATGGACTTTGGTCTAGTGTAAAATTCAGTTACAGGAGGTAAAATGACAATACCCAATCTTGAAAGTTTTAACATATTTTCTAAATGAATTGCAGATAATGGAGTTTCTCGTACCATCAAAATCAATTTTCTAGATTCTTTGATTGTAACTCCTGCGGCACGTGCAACAAGTGTATCATCATAACCATTAGCAATTGCAGCCAATGTCTTCATACTACATGGCGCTACAATCATTCCGTTAATTCTATGAGTTCCACTAGAAATACTAGCAGCCATATTTTTTTCATCAGAAACTTCGGTTGCAAGAGATTTTACATAATCAACTGTATGTTCAGTCTCCATTGGAATGCACTTTGCACCCCACTCAGACATTATCAAGTGGGTCTCGATGTTTAGTTTTTTCAGGGTTTCAAGCATTCGGATTCCATAGATTACTCCAGTACTACCAGTAATACCGATAATTAGTTTCAATAAAGAACATTGCAATACAGAGTATTTTATGTATTAGATGAAATGATGTCCTTGGCACTAGATAGAAGGCTCGTCATTTTTGAAAGATGCTTCAAACTCTTTTCTCTCTCGTCTTCGTTTTAACCAGAGACTGATTCCCCCAATGGCCATAGCAGTTAACAGTATCACACCTGCCATTTGCAATTCAAAAGAGTACATCATAGAGATTCTCAGAGGACAATTTCAGAAAAATCTTGTGCTTTGATGCGATCCTATAAAATGAAAATTAGCTATATTAGATCCTAGTTTCAAGGAATCATGTGATTAAGAGTTCTGAGATCAAGAAGATTGTTAACGAATACTCAGATGTAAAAATAGGCGTTCTTGGAAGTCATTCTGCACTTGAGGTAATGGATGGTGCAAAAGACGAGGATTTTCAAACCAGAGTGTTTTGCCAAAAAGGCAGAGAAGGGCCATATCAGAGATTCAGCAGAATTGCCGACGAGATCACAGTATTAGATAAATTCAAAGATATGGCTTCAGCCAAAATCCAAAAGGAGTTAAGAGATTCAAATACGATTATTGTCCCACACCGCTCCCTTACTGTCTATCTAGGATACAAGACAATAGAGAATTCCTTCAAAGTTCCAATTTTCGGAAACAGAAAATTATTCCAAGCCGAAGAGAGAACTGCAAAAAAAGGACAATACTATCTCTTAGAAAAAGCCAGAATAAAGTATCCAAAATTATTCAAAGATCCTAAAAGAATCAACAAACCCTGTATCGTTAAAGTACAAGAAAAGAACAGACCATTAGAGAGAGCATTTTTCACAGTATCATCTTACAAAGACTATGTTAAAACATCTGAAGAAAAAATCAAGCAAGGAGTAATTGCAAGAAAAGATCTAGAAAAAGCAAGTATTGAAGAATTAGCAATTGGAACATACATGAATTTTAATTTCTTCCACACCCCAATCTCAAACCAAGTTGATTTTATAGGAATTGAGAGAAGACTCCAAACAAACCTCATGGACTTTAATGCACTACCTGCAAAACAACAACTTGACATTGATGTTGATTTACAAAATATTGAGGTAGGTCACACACCTGCAAGTATCAGAGAGTCATTACTAGAAAAAGTACTCAAGATGGGAGACAAATTTGTTAATGCAGTAAAAAGAGAATATGCACCAGGAATTATTGGACCATTCTCACTTCAAAGTGTAATCACAAAAGATTTGGAATTAATTGTCTATGACGTATCATTACGTGTTCCAGGAAACCCAATTGTTGCAACAACTAGCCCATATACGAAATACCAATATGGACAGACATTTGGAGTAGGTAGAAGAATCGCCATGGAAATAAAACGTGCACAAGAAGAAGATAGATTAGATGAAATAGTCACATAAGAAAAATTTTCGAGCAACAAAGATCTTTAGAAATTAAAAAGGCGCAACCCCCTAATTGCAAAACTTTGAGAGATTCCCTCTCATGGTCAAACATCATAATGTTTGAGTGCCTTTATCGTTCTGCGGGGCTACGCAGTTTATTCGTTAGATTTTGTAACTAACGACATCAATTCTTATAGGAAATATTAGTATTTAACATTTAGTATGAAAAATTACAATAATGATCCAAAAATATTGTAAAATTTAATTTTCATAGATCAATAAACAAAAACATATTTTCAAAATATTTCATTAGATTTTGTTAATTGGTTAGATTGGAAATAGATTGAATACCATTCATTCTAATTTCAGGTGATTAAAACGGTTTGACACTTGAAATTGAATTGCTGATGCCAATTAACAATACACTTTATTCATAAAACCAAACACATCACAACATGGGCAGAACCATCTTTGTCAAAGAGATAATCACAATTCTAAATGAACCAAAACTTTGTCCGACATGTGAAAAAGAAGACAGGTTAGAGAGAGATGTCATTAGAGAAGAAAGGTCAGACGGTAAAACAATTCTCTGTACCCGTTGCGAGGCATTAATTGTAGTAACAAGCCTGAATCTCAGGCAAGTGGAATTATCTTCTAGAAAAGATGATACAATTATGCTAAAAGAGCCGCATTTGATTAGACGGGTGGCATACTAGTCATCAGGTCGAGACAATAGTTCTTCAATTATGTGTCGTCTGACATGAGCAACCTCCCAATCCCGAAGATTTGCAAGTTTACATTCTTCTTTGATAACCAATCCTACCATCCCATCACTCCACATGTGACGTTTTGGATCATAAACCTGAATAATTCTACCATGTCTTTTTATCCGAATCCCACCATGGCATCTGTCAATTACTTGTAATGCAACTTTTTTGTAGAGTTTTTCAAAATTAACCATGATTTCAAAACAAGTACTCATATCAAAAAGGTTCTGATACATGAATGATAATATAGTATTATGAAATAGAGAACCTGCTGATGATTAACAGACAACTAAGCTATCACTGAGAGATGATGAGTTTGCCGAATTATGAAGCAGAAATTTCAATTATGTACTTGTATTTTCAACGTTTACAATCATAGATAGTGGGGGAGACAAGGCTTCAGGATTATCAATACTTTCCCAAACAAAAACTTGGATATGAAAGGTTCCAGTTTCAGTTGGGGTCCAAGATTGTGCAGGAGAAAAGGATTGTCTAGGAGATAAAGAGCCAGTTAACCATGACAAGGATATAACAACACCTTGATCATTTTTTACCTGAGTCAGATATGCAAAGTTTTGCGGTACGTCTTGATTGTTTGAAATGTCAGCCATAATCATAATTTGTTCATCAACAAAGTGTGTTTTTTCTCCAGAGGGAATTTCAGTGGATACAGGTTCACCAAATGCAAAACCGCTACTCATAGTAAGCAAAAGTGCAAAAACGACTGCAATCTTCATAACGAGTATTAGTAGGTACGATATTTAATCTAGCTAATGGAAGAACTGCCTGAAAAATTTCCAGAGTATTCCATAATGTATAGAACCATTTCAAATCAGATAAAATCATTAGAAAAGCAGAAACAAGATTCTCAAAACAATACAGAAATAGATTCTAAAATCAAAAAGTACCAAAATGAATTAGATAGAATAAAGAAAATGTTTCCAAATAATTTCTTTGAAAACTAGTTATTCATGATGATGATCATGACCGCAATCACATTGAGCATTAGCACCAGCTGCTGCAGTTAATTTTTGAACCATCTCATCTCGGATTTGTAACAAATCACCAACTTGCTTTTTGTGAGAATCAGATTCCCAATTTCCTTGGTGGAGTTCTCTTACAACATCAATAATTTCAAGATCCACATTAAGCAGATTATCCATTAATTGTTCTTGTTCATTCATGATAGTCTACAATCACACTAGGAGAAAAACCGTTCTAAATTTAGGTCTCAGCTTCCACACTTTCCTTAAGCAATGTCTTTCTGACAAGAATTGGAATGTTATAGTATGCAGCAAGCGCCATAGCATCAGATGCACGGTAATTTCTCAATACAAGGTCTTTTTTGCCCGTAAAGTACAAATTTGCTCGCAGAACCTCACCGCTTTCATAGATTTTGACTTTGACTAGAACTAATTCGTTCTCTTCACAGATATCTTCAATCATTTTGTAAATTGAAGGGGCTGCTTCTGCGCCTTTCTCATCACCAAAGCTCGAGATGTGTTTTGCAACTTCCCCAGAAAATGCCCTCATGTGAAATTCTTTTCCGCTATCTGCTTTTAGAATGACCATACCTTCAACAGCATAAGGATCTACAAATCCAACATAATCGATTTTTACTGATTCATAATCAGGCTCTTGTGCTTGATTTATGTCCATTTACGCATAAACTTCACGCTCAGTGCTTATAAAGATAGCAACAATTTTGAGATCAATGATGCTCAACTGTTCAGGGTTAATTTTTTTTAGACGTTGAATGCTAGAGAGTAACCCCAAATTATTTAAAATCCCTAACTAAGGTTAGCTTGATGTCGACAAATCCAGAACGTGCTGTCTCGTATGTTCTAAACAAGTCAGTAACAGAACACATGGACAAGGATGTTCTGATTCTTAGTCAGAACACACTAACAAGAGAAGCAGCTAGAATGCTGCGTCACTATGAAACAGACGACATTATTGTTACAGATGAAAACAGAACACCAGTTGGAATAGTTACAGATGAAGATATTCTAAGTAAAGTAAGTGATGCTACAGTGTATGCAGAAGCTACAAAACTCAAAGACATTATGACTGCACCGCTTGTTACAATTAATGAAAAATCAACACTGCAAGATGCATTACATAAAATGAGAGATAACAGCATTAGAAAATTACCAGTCATATCAAAAAAGAACGAAGTTATTGGAATGATCTTCCAAACAACGATTGCAAATGTAATCAGAGATGCAACTGCATCTGAACCACGATTATTGAGTCCTCCAGTAAAAGCAGTACTAGGTAATTTAGGATTTGTTTTGCAGTTTGCAGGAGTCTTGTTACTGGTTCCAGCAATCGTCTCTACAATTTTAGAAGATACACTTACAGCCACAGGGATTTATCTTACAACAGTCCTGTTATTGGTAACAGGATTCTTTTTGAACTCTTATGGTGAAAAATCCAGTCTCAACCTGCAGCAGGCTTCGATATTGGTGTTTTCCAGCCTATTTTTACTGTCTCTGTTTGGAACTGTACCGTATCTCTACGTATTTCCAAGTGAGGAAACCAACGTAGAGGTATTTGGAAATGCATTCTTTTCTAGTGCAGCAGGATTTACCACAGGTGGAATATCCTTATTTGACACTCCCGAAGAAGATCTAACTCAGAGTTTCACATTCTATCGTAGTTATACACAACTTGTAGGGGGAATGAGTTTCATTTACCTGGTAATTACAGCATTCTACCCTGAATCAAAATTACAATCAATGCGTGGTTTTATTTCTGGAAGAACTTTGCATATGAAAGAACTCTTCTCAACAATTACAGTAATCTTTGCAGTTTACATCGTCATTGTTGCAATGTTGTTGTATTTCTTTGGACAAGAAAACTTGCTTGATGACTTTTCATTGGCAATGAGTACACTTGCAACAGGCGGGTTTGTCCCATCATCAACTATTATCGATAACTTGGGATGGCAAGAAGAAGTAATCTTGATGGGAGCAATGATACTTGGTGCACTACCATTTACATTCCACTATGCATTTGTAAGAAAAAAGTTCCTTGCACCAAAGCTAGGAAAAGAAGTTCTCACGTACTTTGCAATTTTAGGTGGTGCGACAGTATTATTCATATCAATTAGTGGACTAGATCCGTTAGATAGTGCATTTTATTCAGTTTCTGCAAGTACTACTGCAGGACTACAACTGCAAAGCTTAGCAGGGTTGGGAGGATTTGCACATGCAATTTTGATAACTCTAATGTTCATTGGGGGTTGTGGATTCTCAACTGCAGGAGGACTAAAGATTTTCAGATTATTCCATCTCAAAAATTGTAGATCATTTTTTAGCAGTGTGAAAAGAAAAGAACTCTCAACTCAGGCAAAAAAAGAGATAATATCAACACTAATCATACTAGCGCTGTTTCCAGTAATTTCAGCAGTAACTGGACTGCATCTGTCTGAAACAGAAGGCGTGTCATACCAGGATGCGTTTTTTGAGGCTGCAGGAGTAATCACCACAGGAGGATTGTCAGCAGGAGTAATTGATTCAGACACTGATCCTGCAACAAAGATTGTCTTGGGATTTTTGATGATATTTGGAAGGCTTGAGATAATTGCAATCATCTACATCTTTGTGCCCAGATTAAGTTAGGATAGAATTTAATCTCATGGCAAAAAACAGAGACAACATGGAGCAATCAAATTCAGTTAACAGGGGCAAAAAGCTAATTGTAATAGGCTTTGTTGCAATTGCAATATTATTCATCATTTATGCAAGATACCAGGATTCAGAATTACTTACACCTAGTGCAATTGAGGCAATTCAAAGAATTGCATATCTATTCTATGTTGCACTAATTGCATCATTTGGAGCAATTGCATTAGGAATGTACAGATATCACAAAGGAAAGATTGAAAGGAATGAAAAAGATCTTTCAACAATAATTGCACTAGTTACGTGGAATAAAAAATCAAGAAAGATTTTTGTTGCAACATTTATTGGATATGGAATATTCTTTGCACTAGTATCAGGTACACTGGTATATCAGCCAGAAGTCACATTTTCAATACATTATGGCGCACAGATTCCTTCAGGATTTGTTGCACCATGTTGTGGAGAACTAGGATACATGCCAAAAGTAATCATTTACCTTACAGAGCACATAGGATTACAAATAATCCCAATTAATCTTGTGTTGCAAATTATTGTCTCATATCTAGTTGCATTAAACACATCAATTGCAGTTAGCGCATACACATTTTCAAAACAAGGAACTGGAATGAGTGGAACAGGTGCAATCATTGGTGCATTTATTGCATGTCCAACTTGTGCAGGTACATTTTTCTCATTATTTATTGGAACAGCAAGCGGAATTGCATTATCTCTTGCATTAGCACAATTACAAACACTACTAATTGCAGTGTCAATACCAATACTTCTAGCAACACCATATATCATGGCAAAAAAACTACGCAACCCAGATGGAAGTTGCAAAATCTAAGTGAACCAGTGATTGAACTTTTTGACATGAGGACGTTTGTGGTTTCCAATATCATACCCGTCTCTTCGTAAAAATTTCAGAGTAAATTTGTAGATTAATTCATCATGATCAACTTGTTCCAAGATTTGAGACCACAATATTCTCCCATTTTGTTCAATATGATCTTTGAATTTCGGGTTCAAAGACTCTGCGATTTCTTTGCACTGCTCAAGGGTTTTACCATTTTTGTATGCACGTACTCGTCGATCACAGGAATTCATGAAATATAGTAATTTTCAAAATTATTTTAATCTAATTCAGAGTGCAAACAAATACCAGATAAAGAATCACATAGTATGGGTATTGGAAGTCCTGAAGAGTACATTGATTTTTTCATCAATCTAAACATGGGAGAAAACGTTCCTTTGATCAGCTTTGTGAATAATGAAAAAATGGTATTAAAACAAAAACTAGAAAATAAAAACATTCCAAAAGAACCACTCAAAAAAGGAATAGAGATTCTAGAACAGCTGTCAAGAGAGATTAGTGAGATGGGTCAAGACAAAGTTATAGAAAAGTATCAAAAGTAGGAGAAAAGATTGGATAAAAACTCAGAGATTATCAGAATAGAGATTATCAGAATACTAAACGAAAATGGCAAGACAAGGGGGACAGAATTAGCAAAAAGAGTGATAGAGAAGGTTGGGAATGAAAAAACAGTATACAGAGAGATTAGCGCCCTTGTTCAATCAGGAGACATTGAAAAAAGAGTTCACAGCAGGTCCCATATCGAGTATGAACTAGTAAACCTTTACGAATCAGTCAACAATCAATTAAAAAATCTACACAGTGAAGTCAAGACAATCTTTGAAGAGATTGAAAGATTTGACAGTATTAGCAAAGTAGATAGTCTTTCATTTAATGAAAGATTAAGGTCAGTCATCCACATTATACAAATTGTTCAATCAACTGACGGAATCATGAAATTGTTATCATTTTACCCCACATTTAGAAAAGACAAAATGTTTCCACAAATCAACAGAAAGATTGATGACTGTTGGCAAGCAATCATGACAAGTATATCTCATCAACCAGAAGAGGTATTTCTAAATGAAGTTTTAGCAAACTTGAGAATATCACATATGGATGCAAAAAACATTAACTAAATTTTTTTAGTTTCTCAACAATTATCTTTAGCATTTCTTCATCATCTAAGAGAATAAGTGGAAAGTTATTTTCTTCACTTGCCTTTCTAAACTCTTTATCTTTTGTGACAATGATCAAATTATTTTTTTGGGCATATTGAATGATTGAAAAATCAGAACCAAGTTTTTCTCCAGCCATGTTGAGTTTTCTAACACTTAGTGCATCATACCCCTGTTCTTTTAGACGCTCATCCATGCCATCTAGATTTTCATCTACAAGAATTTTCATAATAGAACTAATTTTTGTTTCAATATTAGTGTAAAATTATACAAGATCAATCACGAACAAATGAAAGACAAACTTTGTGTTTGAAATAATGGCATCCAGATTTACTCCAAGATGTTATGGAATCCGGTGGAAAGGATGTCATACATTGCAAAAGTTATTTTTAATCTGGATTTAGCATTAAAGTATTAGTCTTTTAGGTATGAATTGCTGAAATCTTCTTTTTGACATATTTTCCCAAAGTCTCTGGAGAGTATTCTATCCCATGCTCATTTGCCATATGATTCCAATATGCAAAAACGACTTGATTCATCTCTCCACTGACTGAATAATCGCAGTCAAAGCCACAATCATCACATCTGATATCTACCATCAAAAAATCACCAAAGTCATAGAATAAAAGCAGGAGTATATCAAATTTGAAAATTTGTTTGAATTTTTGAAGAAATTTGTATGAACTTAAGTAAATAAGAATCTTAAAACATCAAATACTTATTTTACAAAAATTTATCCATTTTATGGATGTAAAGGAAGAAGACAAGTCAGAAGAATCAAGAAAGAATCATATTCGCTATTATCAGTCATTAACAAAAACGATTTCAGATATCAGGGAAGAAGAAAAACAAGAACAAGATCCAATTATTAAAAATCATCTTGAAAAGAGAATAGAAGCAATGGAGAAAGACAAGTTAAGAATTAAAGAAATGTTTCCAGATATAGCAGATGAGTAAATATGCCAACTCCAACAGAAAAGAACCACAACAAACATTTGGATTTACTACATGATTACAAGATTCATCTTGTAAAGTACATTCAAGAATTAGAGAAGTTAGATCAAAAGTCAGAATTTGCAAAAAAATGGAACGAGAATACAATTAAAGAAAGAAAACAAGAACTCAAGGTTATTGACAAGATACTGAAAAATTTAATTAGATTCTAAGAATTTTGTGTCATATCATATAGCGTATTACAAAATGAATCTAGATTTTTTGTAGATATGCCATCAAACCAAGCAAGCTCAGAAGTTATGCTAAATCCCTGTAATTTAGGCTCAGAACTTGACTTAAGATAATTATTTTCATGATTAACCATTTTTTCTAATTGCACTTCATCATTTTTTGAGAACTTGTAATTGCAAGGCATCAAATCAATTTGTACAAAATAATTTCCATGTTGAGGGTTAATTTTGGCTTTGATGAATGGTTTGTTGAACTGTTGACAGTCTCTATAATGTTTATCATACTCAAACATCTTTGAATCGCCAAGATATTTTTTAAAAGTCATGGTGTTTGTAGAGTCACAAAGTTAGACTAAAGACCCATGGTAAGTTTCTTGATTTTTGTAATCAGTCTGATTTTGGTATTAATTGGCATCTCTGGCTCCATTGTAAAGTAGATGATGTTTCTTTTGGCATATACAACCATTTGAGATACTTTTTCTCTTTCAACATGGACATATCGAACTTTACCTAAAGATCTGTCAAATTCTTTTCTCATAGCACGTCTTTGGGCAACTTGCTTGCAAAAGTGTTCTTCTTCTTTTTGAGATTTGAGGTTTGTTTTACCGGTCTTCATAATTGCCTCTCGGATGTTACCTTTAGAGTCAATTATGGCAGCAAATCTCATTTTAGAATCCAAATTAATGATTTTTTGAACAATGTCAAGCAGATCGATTTTCTTTCCTGCCATATATTCAAGAAATAGTCTCGGGCAAATATAATCTAATAAAAACATCACATTATCGTAGAATGACTAATACGAGGACAAATCCACTTTAAGCACAGAAAAAAATGACCAAGATTTTTGAAGTTCTAGAAAAATTAGAAAAACAATCATCATTAGAAAAATCAAGACAAGTGGATGTATCTTCTGATGAAAGGATGTTGGCAATAACAAAAGAGACAGGTGAATTGCTCAATATGCTAATACGCCTAAAAAATGCAAAAAATATGCTTGAAGTTGGAATGTCGGTTGGATATTCTACAATATGGTGTGCTGAAGCAATTAGTCAAAACCATGGTAAGATAATAACAATAGAGCAAAACCCAAAAAAGATCAAAAGAGCAAAAGAAAATTTTCAAAATGCAAATGTTACTGATTCCATAATAATACAAGAAGGATTGGCTATGCAAGTACTAAGAGAATTTAACCTACAAGAAAAATACAAAGAATTTTTTGACTTTGTTTTAATTGATGCAGACAAGGAAAATGTCATAGAGTATTTTGACATGATACTGCCAATGGTTTCAGTGGGAGGAGTCATCATTACAGATAACATGTTGTATCCTGAAAAATACAGAGAAGATATGAAAAAATATGCAT
>REGK01000019.1:0-3993 GCA_003702545.1 Candidatus Nitrosopumilus sp. | reverse complement strand
GCAGACAAGGAAAATGTCATAGAGTATTTTGACATGATACTGCCAATGGTTTCAGTGGGAGGAGTCATCATTACAGATAACATGTTGTATCCTGAAAAATACAGAGAAGATATGAAAAAATATGCATTACACATTCAAGCAAATCAAGATGTCAGAACAATAACTTCACCAATAGGAAACGGTGAGGAAATTACAGTAAAGTTAAGATGATTTTTTCTTAGTTGTTGTTTTTTTTACAGTTTTTTTAGTTGTTGCTTTTTTTACAGTTTTTTTAGCAGAAGTTTTTTTGGCATCTAGGGATTTGAGTTTTTTGTCTTTTTCAGAGATTTGTTCTTTGAGTTTGTGTTGTTTTTCTTTGAGTTTTTGATTTTTTAATTTGATTTGTTTTTCTATCTTTTCACGTTTCTTTTTGAGAGATTCATAGTCTTTTTCATCTTTTTTGAGTTGTTTTGCCAATTTTTCTTGGGATTTTAGGCGGTCTTTTTCATCTTTTGTCTTTTTGGCAATTGCTTCTTTTTCCTTGGAGATGGTATTAATCAAATTGAGACGGTCTTCTTTTGCCTTTATCAAGTCTGCCTCTTGAGTTTTTATCAGATTCTTTAATTTCTCAGATTCGGCAATCTTTGCCTTTTCTTCATTTACTTGTGATACAATAAGATCATAGTCTTTTTTGGTTTTTTCCAAGTCGTCTTGCTTTGATTTGATTTCACTTGCAATTGTTGCTTGCTCAACTAAGCGTGATTTTTGCTCTTCAATCATCTTTGCAAGTAAGGATTGTTCATTTTTTACTTGTTTTTCAAGTTTCTCTTGTTCTAGTTGTGCTTGAACCAGTTGTCGCTTTTGTTGTGAAAGTTCTTTTGAGATTTTTGTTTTCTCAGAATTGATATTTTTGATAATTTCAGTTCGTTCCTTTTTGACTTTGGCCAATTCTTCTTTTTGTATAATCATCTCTTCAGAAAGTTTAGTTTGAGATTCAATTTTGAGTCGCTCTTCTTGAATTTGAGCTTCTAGCATTGCTTTTTCTTGAGTGACCTTTTGCTCATACTCTTTTCTGTGAGATACTAACTGTGTCAGTTTTGAGCGGTGTGCATCAATTTCTGTCGAAACTAATTTTTGTTTTTCAATCTTTTCTTCTTCTTTTTGAATATCTTTAGAGATTTTTTCAACTTCAGTTGAATCAGATGCAGAATCCCATCCTTTTGGCATGGTTCCTTTAGAAACAGGTTTTGGTTCGGGTGCAGGTTTTGAGGGTGGAGGAGGGGGAATGTATTCAGTTTCTTTTGGAAGAGTTTTAGATTCTCCAGAATTTGGAGAACCAGATTCGTTTAGTTTTGATTCTAAATATGAAACATCAGAGTGATAGAGATTTTTATTGTTTGAAATCATATCATAGATGTGTTGCAGTCTTCCGGGATCACCAATCCCGCCATTCATCAATTCTTGAATTTTTGGCAACACATCACTGCCAATACCAGGTTCTGGTTTTTCTTCAAGACTAAAACTAGATTCTAGTTTTTTCTCCAAATAATTTTGATCAGAGCGATATAGGGGTTTGTTGTTCTTTAGATATTCTAGAATATGATGCAGTCTTCCAGAGTCACCAGTTCCAGAATCAATCAGAGATTGTACATTTTCAATTGTTTGGGAACGTGTTAATTGGGACATATTCAGACCTTTGATAATTTTCTCACAGTCTAGTAAAAATAACTTTTTTAAAAAAATTTACCCACGCATAAATTTTAGGTGATTTATTAATCAGAAAATGCACAACAGAACATGCAAGCAGGAAAATCCATGTTCCTCATTGGAGGAGGGATGTTTCTAGCAGGATTGGTAATGTTTTACTCAATTGAGATGGGTCAGACAGAACCTGCACTAAGGCTAATCAAAAATATTGGAACATTCATCGGACTTTCAGGAATTGGTGTCGGAGTAGCAGGGATTTTGTTATATCTGATTAACAGAAATCAACCAACAGTACAAGAAAATTTTGAACCAAGAGAATAACTCAATAGGTCTTGTGACAACTAAATTATAGCACATAAATCACAACTTTGTAAATGGCAGAAAAAGTATGGCTAGGTGCAATCTTTCTAAAAGATGAAGGAGGGTATGAGATTGTATTAAGATCACTTGAGCACTATCGAAAAAGATTACGAACACTTTCAAAAAGTCCAGAACTAAAAGACTCTGCTGCAATGTTTGCATCAGTTTTGAATCAACAAGCTATGAAGACAGTTCCAAAGATTGACGAAGTTACTGAAAAAATAAAAAATAGCATTAACGACATTCAAGCAGTTAAAGAACTCAGTGATGAAGTGCCATTCTTTGAGAAGGCTTTGATGTGTTATGAGTCAGATATTGAAAAGGCACAAAATACTGGACATGAGTATTTTGTTAATTTGGTAGGAGATTTATCAGCTGCAAAAAATGATGTTGACACCATAAAGACAGCATTAAAGAAAATAAAAGAATATTCTGAATAGTTCTAGAGTCCTTGTAAATACCAATCAAAGTAAGGAGTCAATGCTTTGCATTGTTTCTTTTTCTCAGATTCGTCTTCAATATCTGCGATTTTTTGAATTTTCCCATCAAGGTATTCAGATGTCAAATTGCTCTTAAACTGAGGCTGAATTTGCTTTAAAACATCAAGGATTTCATTTGAAGATGCACCATCAAAGTTTTCTAGAATTTTAGAGACTTGTTCGTTTAAAGACATGACAAAATTTCTACCCAATACCCATATAATTTTTCTATTCTAAAATATCTTCATCGGCCCAAGTTAATCTGAATCTTCCAGTAACTCTGAACATCTGAATTTTTCCACCTTTTTTGAAACGAAGTTTGTAAAATTTATGAGAGGAATCATCAATCTCCAAAGTGACATTTTCTTTTTTGGTCTGAAATATTATAGGATCATTTGAGATTTGACTCCAATCACTCTCATCAAAATCCATGTAAAATTTTGTGTATAACAATCCCATGAAACATACTAAAATGAACCAGAATAAATAACTAGATAATATGTTATTTATCTGATGAATCTTTTGGTACGATTACTCCCAGAAAACTAGTGATTGTAGGAATTAATAATTCTGAATCCTTGTCATTTTGAATCATCTCATAAACTTGGTAGATTAGTTGCTGAATTGTCAAATGTTCATCTCGATACAAGGTCTTCTTTGGATTTTTAATAGAATCTAAAATAGTAAAGCCGTTATCAGTTTGTAGTAATCTTCTCAAAATAGAATTTGAGGTGTTTATCTTTTCATCTATATCCTTATGAGGAAAGTCAGTTCCCAGTCGTTTGATTTGGAGTTTGAGATCATGAAAAGAGTTGTTTGTTGTCTGCTCAATGTGTTGTGCTGCTTTGTGAGTATAGTTTTCGGTAATATGATAGAACTTCATGTTCCCTTTTGATTCAACGTAGATGACCTCTTTTTCAATGAGGGAATCACGAGTCTTCTCAAAGGTAGTTTTTGCCATAAATTTTGGGACCACAAGTTTTAGCAGTGCATTATGGTGTAATTCAGGATTGTTTCGAATACACTCAAAAATTATCCTTTCACGCTCATATGACATCAAGTTGGGCTCAGAATGACTCATTTTACCTAGGTCAACCTATTATTAGTAGGTCAAGTATTAAAAAATTCCTGCATAATAATTCGAAATCTCAAGACAAGTGTTGGAAGAAATTTTTGGAATTGGATTTAAGCAAGTATCAAAAATTGTCACTCCCCTGAGATTTAACAAACTCAAGAACAATATGCAGAGTTTAATGAGATTACCATAACTGATTGGAAAGGCAGTCTATAAATTAAAAAATTTTTTTCTAAAAAATAGTCTATTCTTTATCGATGAATTCATCTGCTCTTGGAGGTTCAGGAGCAAGTCCTTTTCTCTTTCTAATGTCTGCAACAGCAGTAGATAGCATTGATTTTGGAACTTCGGTCCATTCTTTGAATGAAGTGTTCCATGTTGCACGTCCTGCTG
>REGK01000050.1 GCA_003702545.1 Candidatus Nitrosopumilus sp. | reverse complement strand
AAAGTAAAAAAGTTGTGATTCTGTTATCTATCCAGAAGTACAACCACTGAATCCACATTCAATGCAGATACTACAACCTTCTACAAATACAAGGTTGTTCTTACATGTTGGACATAGACGATCTTCTGGAACTTCTTCTTGTTGTTGAATTGGTTCAGGTTTGATTTCTTCGTCATGTACTTTCAATGCAAGTGCTGCATTAACTTGTGATTTGATGTAGGGATTTGTAATTTGTGTTGAAACATAGTTTGTTACATGTTCACTAGGTGTAACATCAAATGTTTTTTGTGCATTATCACTTGTCATGTGAAGTACTTGTTTGTGTCTGGAACCATCACGATATACTGTGATACCTTTTAGACCAATCTCATGTGCTAGCAGATATGCAGATTTTACATCTTCTGCAGTTACATCATATGGCATGTTGATTGTTTTTGCAATTGCATTTCCAATCCAGTCTTGCCATACACCTTGAGCCATCAAGTGATCAGACCAGTGAATATCCATTGCAGTTACAAAGACATCTTGCATCCATTGAGGAATTTCATCAATTCCCTTCAATGAACCATAGTTGTCTGCAATCTTTGCAAGAATTTCATCGCTGTATAGATTATTTTCTTTTAGGACTTGTTCGACAATCTTGTTTGTGTAGAAGAATCTTCCTACAGTAACTCTCTTTTCAAATACCAGTGCGAATGCAGGTTCCATTCCGTTTGAACAGTCTGCAATCATTGACAGGGTACCTGTTGGGGCTACTGTTGTTGTCAAGACATTTCTAATTCCATATTGTTTGATTTTCTCAATTAAGGCATCCCATTCGTAGGAGTGAGATTCTTTAGGCTTTTCATAATAGCCTGCAACAGGAATCTTTCCTTCAGGGTACTCTGTCTTGGAACATAGTGGGAATTCGCCACGAGACTTTGCAAGGGCTACACTTTCTTCCATGGAATAGTATGTTAGGGCTTCAGATAGTTTGGATTGTAATTCATATCCCTCTTTGGAGTTGTATGGAATTCGTAGTTTGTACAAGAGATCTGCTACTCCCATTACACCTAATCCAATTCTTCGAGATTCTTTTGATGCTACATTGATCTCTGGAACTGGATAGTGATTAACATCGATGATGTTATCAAGGAATCTTGTAGTCTTTCTGATTGTCTCTTCATATCTTTGCCAATCAAATTCATAGGTTCCATCTGCTTGTCTCTTTACGAGATTTACTAAATTGATAGAACCAAGGTTGCATGATTCGTATGGGTAAAGACTTTGTTCACCACATGGATTAGTTGCACGTAATGGTGCTTGTCTTGCTTTTGCAAAAACATTGTATTTGTTAATTTGATCAAAGAAGATCAAACCAGGTTCTGCACTCTTCCATGCAGACAATGCAATCAAGTCAATTAGTTGGTGTGCGTTAATTTCTTTAACTGGTTTTTTATCACGTGGACTACGTAAAACATAGTTACCATCGCTAGTGTTTACTAGTGCATGCCAAAAGTCTTCCCAAACACCAACACTGACGTTAAAGTTTTCTAAAACACCAGGTTCTGTTTTGTTTGTGATGAACTTTTCAACATCTGGGTGCCATGCTTCAATGATACCCATGTTTGCACCACGTCTTTTTCCTCCTTGTTTAACAACTTCAGTTACAGTGTTAATGATGTTCATGAAGGACACTGGACCTGATGCAACACCTGATGTTGATGCTACAATGTCACCTTCTTCACGAAGATCAGAATAGTTGATTCCAACTCCACCACCAGACTTGAAGATTAATGCTGCATCAGAAGTTGATTTCATAATTTCTTCCATGCCATCATTCATTCCAAGTACAAAGCATGCAGAGAGTTGACCTAGTCTTCCACCAGCATTCATCATTGTTGGAGAATTTGGCAAAAAGTCTTGAGCAACCATCAACTCAAAGTATTCTGTGATTTTGTCAGCATAGCTGTCTAACTTCTTTGCTGCAAGTAATGTCAAAAGTTCTTTGAAGCCTATCTTCATCTGACCCTTGTTTGCAAGGGTTACGTAGTGGTTGATGAGTGATCTGAAATGCCACTTGTTGAAGAAATAGTCTCCAACTTTGAATTTGTAATCAAAGGCATCTAGTTTTTCAAGATAAGACATTGCCTCTTCTACGTCTTGTTTTGAATTTCCAGAGTTGTCAAAGACTTGGGAGTCATACATGAGATCACCAATTCCTACAAGGATTGCGACTCTCTCAAACATTTGAGTTGGAGATTCAATAATCTCATTTTTGCCGTTTCTGAAAAGGTATCTTGATGATAAAACTCTAAGACAATTCAAGTCAAACTTTTTGGAGACTGGATCAAGGGCCTTTAGATTTAGGACCTTCATTTTCTCGTCTCTTAATTTTCTTCTCTCATGTCTGTAAACAATGTAGGCTTTTGCAATATCGCTATTGCCACTGTCAATCAAGGTAGACTCTACAATATCTTGAATATCTTCAACTGTAGGAGTTCTCGTACTAGTGAAACCTTGTTCCACTAATTTGTTAACAACATTATCTGCTAACTGATCGGCTAAACCACGGTCGGCTTTAGAGGTGGCTGCCAATGCCCTGAAGATGGCATTTGAAATTTTATCCTTATTGAAAGCCGTTACTGCGCCACTGCGCTTACGGATCTCATTGATAGTATTTTCTATTTGCGAATTATCCATTATAATCTCCCCGTAGAGGGTTATGATCAATGCGGGTATAAATGATTTGTCAGTTTTTATCTTAAAGTTCAGTTGAACAAATTTGACAATGCTACTATGAAGTTCATAACGGCATAGATTTCCCAACAGACGATGATCGCGAATGATTGAAACAGAACAAAAAATTTTGAATAATGATCGTAACTAGTTTTTCAATTATGAATTTCAGACAACGTATGGAGATTTACACTTTGGACACTTGTCTTCAAATGGTTCATCTTTGAAACCACATTCTCCACAGATTGCAATCTCTTGTACTGGTTTGAATGAGGTTGTAAGGTCTGCTGTCTTTTCAATTACCTTTTTGATTTCTGCGGGCTTTGTGTCTTTACTGATTTTTAGGGTTACAAACAATCCTCCGTTTAACAACTTTGAGAGTTTGTTGGATTCAGAGATTGGTTCACTCTTGGCAGTATAATCAGAGACTTCAGAAGCATCAATTGTAATTCCCTCAGAATAAGAGTCCCCTTCCATGGAGTTCAATGAGGAGTTTTTGCCATATTTCTCACCATCAAGGGTTGCAAATCGGGTTGCACTCTCTGTCTCAGTCATGCAGATAGCCACAGTGTCACCTAATTCCTTGCCTTTTTTGGCTCCAACGTCGACTGCAGTCTCAATTACTTTGTGAAGGATTTCACGTCCTTCCTTGTTATCCTGGAATCCAAGGATGTTAAAGACTGCCTCTTTGAGACCCACTAAATTAACTACAAGTGAGACATTGCTTTTTTGCATATATTGAGTATTTTTAGCCAAAATTGGGTTCAATCCACGTCTAGTCAAATCTGAAATGTCCTTCTTTCTTAATGCCATTGCAGACAAAGCTGGTTTCATGAGTAATGCCAATCTTGCTCTAAAGTAAGTTTCATCTTTGTTTGATTCAAATGCTAATCTTGGAAGATTGATTGATACTGATTGAAGTATGATTGAAAGTGGTCCGGAGTTCTTGGATGATCCATTTGTAACACCATGACTTGATGTTTGTCCTTTTGCAAACATTACTTTTCCACCAAGTGAAATTATTTCAGATGTAGTTGCTGAAACATCCGTAATCTTTCCTTTCTCATTGTCAATGATTAGACCAATCTTTGGAATTGGTGTGAGTTTTGTGTAATTTTTGTATGCATTGATAATTGAATTAATTATTTTTGTATCAGATCCTAATTGAAGTCTAATTGAAACATCAGTACTTGATTTGTTGTATTTAGAAGTTGTAGATGCAGTTGCAAATGCTGCAGTTAATTTTTGTTCTAGTTCTGGAAGTGATTTTGAATGTTTTGAAAACAATGAAACTAGTCCATCAAGTACAACTTCCTGTGAAGCTTCTTTTGAAAGAAGAGAAATTACAACAGATAATGCACTTGTAATTTCATCAAGTTGTTTTGATGCAGGAATTCTTGAAACATCAAGATACTTTCCACCAAGATCAATTCCATCTTCGAGTAATTCTTTAATGTTAACAAATATTGTATCAGGGATCATTGACCATACACCAGGATTTGTAATGTGAAGATCACCAGAAAGATGAGAGTCAGCTACATCTTTTGGAAGAATGTTTGTAAGAAGATGTTCAGCAAATACTCTTTGTCCTGTTTTGAACAAAAGGCCTTCAGCACCATTATCTACATTGTCCAAGTTGGTAATCATCTCTTGAACATCAAAAACTGGCACCCCTAGGCGTGCAAGCTTGTTGCGGTATTCCTCATGACCGTGCTCAAGCAGTACAGAATTTACCATTTCTCTGATAAGTGAGCCTGTAAGATAGGTGGTTTGATATTTGTAGATTCTATTTTCAACTTCTTCAGTAATTTTTTGTGCTAGTTCAAGTGGGAGGCTACCCTCACGTACCAAAGATTGAATAATTTTGTGTGAATTGAATTCCTCAATTGATTCGTGTGATGTTCTAACATACATCTTTCCACTTTCAATGATTGATCTTTCTTCGATTTGTCTTGCCAAACTCAAAACTAATTTTCCGAGATTTGTAATTGTGTAACGTCTTTCAGATTTGTTTAATGCAACAAGTGATTGTCTAAGTAATTTTCTCAAGTGGTATGCAAACTTTCCACTCTCTTTTTTTGATTTGAATCCAGCTAGGGATTTTAATTCTGAATAAGTTAAAGGACCTTTTGAATTTAGAATTCTTAGAATATCAATTCTGTTAGGACTTGCCATTACAGAGAAGATCATTCTGACACGTTTTGATGTAGATTGTAAAATTCCACCACGTTTTGATGAGTCTGAATCGTCGTCTACATCTAGATCTAGATCATCATCGTCATCCATGTCTGCATCCATATCCATTTCTAATTCTTCATCAGACATTTTCATGTATTTTTCTAAAAAAAGGGAGTAATTAAGACTTATGACAGTATGAATTTGGATCAATTTTGATCATTATTCTAAATGTATGGAAAGATTTTGGATCTAATTTCTAAAAATTGTAAGAAAATGATCAAGGGAAATCATTTTTCTTGAACATCTAGTGAAAACTCTGATGTAGAGAGTTTCTGTCCACATGACGGACATTTTCCACTGTAAGGATTCATTACATCTTTTAGAGATTTTAGCATTTTCATGTTTGTGATCTTTTCACCACATTTTCCACATGTTACTTCTACTGACATGAAAATGATCAGTATAACAAAATAATTAAAAATCGATTTTGATTTTTTTTAATAATTCAAACAAATTATTTTACTGCTTTTCGATGATGATTCCTCTTTCATCAAAACCAGTTATTTTTGCTGGAGTTCCAACTGGAAGATCAGCAGGGGTGGCAATTCCACCCATAAATCCGGAGATTCTCAAGTCTGAGTTATCGAGTTTAAGCACAACAAAGGCGTATGGGGTGTATTTCTCAAAGCCTGCAGGAGGTACGGTAATTATGGTATAAGTGGCAATTTTGCCAATACCATCTAAAAGCACATCTTCAAATCCCTTGCTGCCACATTCTCTGCAGAAATATGCAGTTGATAAATGAAGGTATCCACAATCAGTACATTTGTGAGTTAGTAGTTTACCATTTTTTGCATTTTCAATTACTTGTTCTTCAATTGACATTTTACACACTCTGGAAAACATGAACAGCACAACTTGCACCAGTTGCACCAAAGTTATGAGTTAAACCAACCTTTGCATCTTTAACAGTTCGTTCACCGGCGTTACCAGTTAATTGATCATATACTTCAACAACTTGTCCAACACCAGTAGCTCCAATTGGATGTCCTTTTGATTTAAGGCCACCTGATGGATTAATTGAGATATCAGAATTTAATGCAGTTCTACCTTCACGAACAGCTTCTACACCTTTTCCTTTTTCAAAGAAACCCAAGTCTTCAGTGTCAACAACTTCTGCAATTGTAAAGCAGTCATGTACTTCTGCAAAGTCTACATCTTTGGCAGTGATACCTGCCATCTTGTATGCACTAGCTGCTGCAAGCTTTGTACTTGGAATTGTTGTCATGTGATCACGTCCTTGCAATGCAGCAGGAGAACCACCACGACCTGAACCAATACATTCAACATAATCACCACCGTGTTCTTTTGCAAACTTTTCTGAACACAAGATAACAGAACTTGCTCCATCTGAAAATGGACAGCAATCAAATAATTTTAGTGGACTTGCAACTACTGCAGAGTTCAGTACATCATCAACAGTAATTTTCTTTTGCATGTGAGCTTTTGGGTTTAGTACACCGTTGTCATGGTTCTTTACTGCGACTCGTGCAAAGTCTTCTTCAGTTGTGTTAAACTCTGTCATGTAAGCCCTTGCCATTGATGCAAATAATCCTGGGAATGATGCACCAGCTTGACCCTCATAGAAAAAGTCTGAGCAATATGCAAAGTAAGTTGTTGTCCATTCAGTTCCAGTATGAGTTACTTTTTCAACACCAGTTACTAAGAGACAATCATAAAATCCTGCTGCAACGTTGGCATATGCTTCCCTAAAGGAGACAGAGCCACTTCCACAAGCAGATTCAATTGTTAATGATGGTTTGTCGGGAATTCCTAGTCTACTCATCAAGACAGGACCAATGTGTACCTGCTTGTCAGCCACTCCAAATACGTTTGAGATGTAGGATGCATCGATCTCTTTAGGAGAAATTCCGGCACTCTCAATGGCTGCAACTGATGCCTGAGTAGTAATATCAGCAATACTATCTGCTAATTTTCCATACTTGGTGCTTCCTGCGCCAAGAACACAAACCTTTTCCACAAATGTCACTGACCCAAGTCCCTATAAAAATCGTTTTAGTAAATTCAACATAGGAAAATGCCATCAAAGAAACTTCAAACTGTACAGATCAAAAAGAC
>REGK01000018.1 GCA_003702545.1 Candidatus Nitrosopumilus sp. | reverse complement strand
CTAGAATTAGTTTAGAATCTTAAGACTTCGGCATACAGAGTAAAGTGTTCGTTTGAGGTTCTTGTCAATTAGAGTATCCATTCTGTTTTTCAGTACGCGTTTTGCCTCATCACGTTCTGCACCTGGCGGGAGGGACAATACTGTGTTGATAAATTCTGGTAGTGATTCGCGAATCCATCCATCTAGCATGTTGTAGACTTTGGGCGGAATTAGATCACATTTGTCTTTATCAAGATCTAAGACATCTGCAAAGTTTTCATGTTCGATTCTATAGACTAGAGCCAAAACAACATTGTCTGGATTTGGATTTTGGAGAATCTCAAGGGAACGTTCACCAGTCTTTCCTTGTTCTATTTTGTTTTTCAAACCAACTGGATTAACAATAACACCACTGACTCCGACCTTTCTTCCCTCAACTCCAGTGACTGTGGCAAAGATAAAGTCCTTGTAATCACCGTTATCTTTTACTGAAAATATATGAACACCTTCTTTGAGTTGAGGTTTTCTTCCAAACATGGATAAACTGGATATGATAGTGTATTTAATGTATTATCAATTATTTATGGTAAAAATGAAAATTCCAGTCATTATATTCACTCTAGTTATTTTTGGAATGATTCCACTAGCATTCGGACAAAGTTATCCGGAGATGGGAATCAAGGTTGATGTAGTTGCAGACAATCTCAAAGTTCCATGGGCAATTGATTTTGCATCAGATGGAAGGATGTTCTTTACTGAAAGAGTTGGCAAGGTCAATGTAATTGAAAACGGAGAGGTAAACCAAATCATGTCACTGGGGGTAGGCGGTGGTGAGGGAGGAATGCTAGGAATTACACTTGATCCAAACTTTGATGAGAATCACTACATCTACATTTACTATACTTACAACGAGTTTCTTGGAATCAAGAACAGACTAGTACAATATTCTGAATCAAATAAGGGACTAATTGAAGAGGGGGTTTTGATTGAAAATATTCCAGGGGCACCATACCATGATGGTGGGAGAATAGATTTTGGACCAGATGAAATGCTGTATGTCACAACAGGGGATGCGGTGAATCCAGACTTGTCACAAGATGTGAATTCACTTGCAGGAAAAATTTTGAGAATCAATTCAGATGGTACAATTCCAGAGAACAATCCATTTGGTTCTGCAGTTTATTCTATGGGTCATCGAAATCCACAAGGAATTGCATGGGATGAATCAGGCAATTTAGTTGCAACAGAGCACGGACCGTCTGGATGGATAGGTGTTGCACATGATGAAATCAATTTGATAATGCCGGGTGCAAACTATGGATGGCCTCTTGTGTTTGGAGACCAGATACAAGAAGGGCTAACAAACCCAGTGTTGCATTCAGGAGACGATACTTGGGCTCCATCAGGTTCTACGTTTTACTATGGAGAAGAGATGCCAATGTTTGATGGAAAATATTTCTCATCATCACTTAGAGGGCAGCATATCCACATGATAGAGTTTGATGAAAATTTTGATGTGTTGTTTCATGGGGAGTTGTTATCAGGGGAATTTGGCAGAATTAGAGATGTTGTAAGTGGTCCAGATGGATTATACTTTATGACAAGCAATCAAGATGGACGTGGCAATCCAAATTTGAATGATGACAAAATTCTGAGAATATCTCCACTATACAACTATGAAAATAGCCCTACATGGGTGCAAAACATCTCTGAATGGTACATGAAGGGGCTAATTTCAAAACAAGAGTCACTTGATGCACATTCATATCTGATACAAAGAGGAACCATATCTCAAAACTAAAGACTATCATAGTCTGACCAGTCTCTACCCAACTTGTTGAGTATATCCCAGGCAAAGCGGTCAATGTTTACGCCAGGGCTTGTAATTACCAGAACAACATGAGTTCCAAATGGAAAGCTCATCATCACTGCATTTTCACGTCTTGAAGAAGAATACTTTACTCGTCCAAGGTCCGCATCAAAACCTTGTCTGTTTGCAACTCTATGAGCTAGTTCTTGGAATAGTTGTCTTCTTTGAGCATCATTTAGCATTGGAACCGCTTTACTATCAAAACCACCTCCAACAAGTTCCCCTGTAGAATCAATTAATCCACAGAACCTAATCTCAGGATCTTGCAGAATGTCATCTATTCTTTTTTTAATGTCTTCAAGTGGAAATTCTTGAACCACAAAGTTAGTTGGCGTTTTTTCTATTTAATTAATCCCCAAATTCCAATCATGGTTTTAAAAACACCTTGAGCGTATCGGGTTTTTTTGCATGATTAATTGCGTCTGAGAATTTCTCCAAAGGAAATGTAGAATCTATCATAGAATCAACGGAAATGATTCCAGTTGCAAGCGCATCAATTGCCGGCTTGAACAATCCGCAACGAGATCCAACCAGAGTAATCTCATTTACCACAGTTGGAGTCAAGTCAAGGTTTTCTCTAGACGCAATTGTTGATTTTAGTATTACAGTTCCACGGGGCTTTACCAATTTCATAGTGTCTACAAATCCAGAGTTGCTTCCAGTAGCTTCTACTATCAAGTCATATGATTGAGAATCAGAGTCATCAATTCCAATTTTGGTTTGAATCTCAAATTTTTCTAGATTTGTTAATTTGCTTTTATGTCTTCCAAAGCATGTGATATCTGAACAAGATAGTTTCAATACTTGGCATATCATCTGTGCCAGTCTTCCATCACCCACTACACCAACCTTCCAGTCAGAATTTAGTGATACTTGTTCCTTGATTTCAAATGCAGCTGCCAAGGGTTCAACAAATACTGCCTGTTCATCTGTAATAGAATCAGGAATAACATGTAAATTTTCTTCAGGTAGAGACAAAAATTCTGCAAATGCCCCATCTCTTTTCAATATTCCAAGTACGGTTCTGTTTGGACAGTGTCTTTGCATTCCATTTTTACAGGAATCACACTTGTTGCATCCAGCATTAATCTCACCTACAACTCTTTTTCCAACCAAATCAGGGTTTTGTGATTTTTCTACAACTCCAACAAACTCGTGTCCCAAAACCCCATTGTATGCCATGTATCCATCTAGAATCTCCAAGTCAGTTCCACATATTCCTGCAAGACTGACTCGTACTAAAGACTCACCAGATTTTGGGTCGGGATAATTTTCATCATACATCATTTGTTTTCCATCAAAAGATGTGGCTTTCACAAAATTGGTTTGTTCTTATTCCATTTTAAAATATTTAGTGAATAATCGACAGTTCTTAATATCGGGATATGTCAGGCAACAACGTTGGACAAAAAAGAGATTCTAAAAGAATTTTCAGCAGATCCTGACAAGTACTATAACGTCAAACTATTCTCAGAGCAAGGATTTGTCAGAAAGTCTTGTGCCAAATGTGGCAGATTCTTTTGGACCCTAAATGCAGACAGAGACTTGTGTCCTGATGATGGATTGGACACGTATTCATTCATTGGCGAGCCACCAACTACAAAACGATTTGATTACACCCAATCATGGAAACAAGTTGAAGAGTTTTTTGTAAAAAACAATCACACTTCAGTTAGTCGTTATCCTGTGGTCTGTAGATGGCGCGATGACTTGTACTTTACAATTGCATCAGTTGTGGATTTTCAAAGAATAATGGGAAGCAAAGTAGTCTTTGAGTTTCCTGCAAATCCTTTGGTAGTACCACAAACATGTTTGAGATTCAAGGACTTGGAGAATGTCGGTGTAACGGGCAGACATTTTTCATCATTTTGTATGATAGGACAACACAGTGTTCCTGATTTGGGAGGATATTGGAAAGATGAATGTGTTGATTTGGATTATAGATTACTAACTGAACAGTTTGGAATTAACAAAGAAGAAGTAGTCTTTGTTGAAGATGTATGGGCAGGCGGAGGTTCATTTGGACCATCACTAGAATACTTTGTTCGAGGACTGGAACTTGGAAATGCAGTGTTTACTGAATTCCAAGGGGAGTTGGGACAACATACCACACTAGACCAAAGAGTGATTGACATGGGTGCAGGGTTAGAGAGATTTGCATGGATTACCATGGGAACCCCTACTGCATATGATTGTTGTTTCGGTCCAATTAATGAAAAATTATTTGATACTATAGGAATTGATTCAGATTCAGAAATTTTACGTAAATATTTTACAGAAATTGCAAAAGAGATTGATCATTATGATGACCTCAACCAAGTAAGACGTCTTGCAGTGAAAAATGCGGGAATTACAGATAAGCAAATGCAAAAGATGATTACACCACTAGAAGGAATGTATCTTATTGCGGATCATCTTAGAACTTTGATTTTTGCAATAACCGATGGAGCATTACCAAGTAATGTTGGCGGAGGATATAATTTGAGAATGATGTTGCGTCGTATCAATGCAACAATATCCAAACTAAATTTGAAACTCAGCATTGATGACTTGATTGATTTGCACGTAGACTATCTAAAGGATACATATCCTGAACTTGATGAAAAGAGAGATGATGTAAAATCGATTCTCAAGCTAGAATCAGCAAGGTATCAAGAATCCAAAGTTCACATGAAGAAAAAGGCAGACAAGATTAAAGAGAAAGGAATTCCATCAGTTGAGGAATTAATCACATACTACGAATCTGACGGAATTACACCTGAATATCTCAAAGAAGTTGATGCAATAACTGAGATTCCATCGTCGTTTTATTCAAAATTATCTGATTTGCACCAGTCTGACAAGAAAAAAACAATTGCAGAGCTTCCACTAGACGAATTACCTGAAACTCAGACATTATTTTATGAAAATGACCCAATGGAGTTTGATGCCAAAGTTCTCAAAGTAATTGACAATATGGTTGTGCTTGACAGGACATCATTTTACGCACGAGGTGGAGGTCAAGAGCCAGATCATGGCAGTATCGCAGGATTTAATGTAATTGATGTAGACAAACACGCAAACATTATCGTACACAAGTTAGAAGGTGGGATTCCAACAGAAGGAGACATTGTTTCATGTAAAGTTGATGAGATACGACGTTCTAACATTACTAAAAACCATACAAGCACACATATTCTTAATGCATCATCTCGCAAAGTGTTAGGCTCTTGGATTTGGCAGCATTCAGCATTCAAAGAAGATGATCATGCCAGGTTGGACATCACACATCACTCTTCATTATCTGATAAAGAAGTCAAAGAGATAGAGAATGTTGCAAATGACATGGTAAAGAAGAATCTTAATGTAAATATCGATTACTACGACAGAGGAACTGCAGAGCAGACATATGGATTTAGAATTTATCAAGGAGGTGTTGTTCCAGTAAAAGCAGTTAGAATTGTATCCATTGAAGATCAAGATGTTGAAGCATGTGGTGGAACACATGTAAAAAAGACTGGAGACATTGAATTAATCAAAATTACAAAGACTAAACGTATTCAAGACGGAGTGGTTCGTCTAGAGTTTGTATCAGGGCCTAATGCATTTGAATATGAAAAAGAACAAGAAGAAGAATCAAAACGTAAAGCTGAAGAGGCAGTTGCAAAAGAACAACTAGAAAAACAACGTGAAGAGAACAAATCTAAAGCTAGAGAAAAAATTCCTGTTCTGTTGGACAAAGTTCTAGATGGAGAATCAGTTGGAGAAGACGGAATATATACAAAAGGAAAATTATGTTTTACAGCAAGTTCAGATTATGATGATTATTTCCATCAAAACTTTGGCAAGAAACTAGTTGGGAAGGATTCATCTGCTGCATTTTGTGGGGTTTTTGAAGCAGGTCCAACAGTTAGAGTTATGGTGTTCTCAGGGGAAAATTCAGGCATAAATGCAGGCGAAATTGCCAAGGAAATAGCCTCAATTTTGGGCGGTTCAGGTGGTGGCGATGCCAAATTTGCTCAAGGTGGAGGAAAAGACACATCTAAAAAAGACGAGGCAATAGCCAAAGCAAAATCTATGATTCTTGGGTGATACAATGACAATTAACTGGACAGAAATTGAAAATAAATGGAGAGCCAAGTGGCAAGAAAACAAAGACTTTGAAACAAATCCAAATGATAAACCAAAAAAATTCATTACAGTAGCTTATCCATATCCAAACTCACCACAACACATTGGACATGGTAGAACATATACGCTAGCTGATGTTCATGCAAGATTTTACAGAATGAAAGGATACAACGTATTGTTTCCAATGGGATTCCATTACACGGGAACTCCCGTACTTGGAATGGCAAAAAGAATTGAAGCTGGAGAAAAAGAGATTCTAGACGGCTTACGAAATATCTATCATGTTCCTGAAGATGCAATCAAAACGTTTGTTGAACCAATAAAGATTGCAGATTATTTTCATGAAGAGATTAAAGCTGGAATGATCGAGATGGGTTATTCCATTGATTGGCGTCGTGAATTTACCACCATAGTTCCAGGTTATCAGAAATTTATTGAATGGCAGATTAGTACGCTAAAAGAAAAAGGGAGAATCATTCAGGGTAGCCATCCAGTTGGATGGTGTCCTGTTGATCAAAACCCTGTATCACAACATGATACTATGGGTGATGTTGAACCAAAGATTGATGACAAGAATTTCTTGATTAAATTCAAGATGGGTGATTCTATATTTCCAATTACTACACTAAGACCTGAAACTATCTTCGGTATAACGAATCTTTGGGTTAATCCAAATACCATTTACAAAAAAGTGTCAGTTGATGGAGAAGAGTGGATTGTGTCTGAAGAATGTGCAAAAAAGATTTCATTCTTTGAGAAAAAAGTAGAGATTACTGGAGAGATTCAAGGTAGTGAGATTATTGGTAAGACAGCAACTAATCATGATGGTCGAGATATTCCAGTATTGCCTGCGGAATTTGTAGAACCCAGTATGGGCACAGGATTGGTAATGTCCGTGCCTGCACATGCACCTAAAGACTATCAGGCATTGATGGATTTGAAGGCAAAAAACCACGAACTAGCCTCAAAATTAGAGCCAATTCCAATTATTGTAACCGAAGGTTACGGAACTATTCCAGCAAAAGAGATTTGTGAAAAAATGGGAGTTTCAGACCAGTCTGATGACAAACTAGAAGAGGCAACAAAAGAATTGTATCTCAAAGAGTTTACAGATGGAAAACTAAATCACAAGTGCTTAGAATTTGATGGTGATAAGGTTCAGTTTGGTCGTGACAAGATTCGAGCTTGGCTGCAAGAGAATAGCCATCTAGAAAAATTCCCAGTTCTAGAGAATGCACCAGTCCGTTGTCGATGTGGAGCTGAATGTGTTGTTAAAGTGTTGAACAATCAGTGGTTTTTAAATTATGGTGATGAGGAATGGAAAGAATTAGCTCGTAATTGTCTTGATGAAATGAATATTCTACCTAACAACATCAAGACAGAGTTTGTTGAAGTAATTGATTGGTTACATGAGCGAGCTTGTGCAAGACAACAGGGATTAGGAACTAAACTACCATGGGATAATGATTGGATTGTTGAAAGCTTGTCAGATTCTGTGATTTACATGGCATACTATACATTGTCACGATTTGTAAATGAGGGAACTGTGCAACCTGAAAACTTAACAAAAGAATTCTTTGATTATGTTTTGTTAGATAAAGGAAATGTTTCACTTGCTGCAAACACATCTAAGATTAGTGAAGATACGATTAATCTAATGAAAAAAGAATTTACATATTTTTATCCAGTTGATTCAAGACATTCAGGTCGTGATTTGGTACAGAACCATTTGTCATTTTTTGTTTTGAATCACGTTGCAATCTTTGAGAAAAACTTGTGGCCACAAGAAATTGTTGTTAATGGTAGTGTTATGATGGATGGAGCTAAAATGTCAAAAAGTATGGGAAACATCATTCCATTGCGAGCTGCAATTAAAGATCATGGTGCAGATCCAATTAGATTGGCAATTATTTCATCAGCAGAATTACTCCAAGATGCTGATTTTAACATGGAATCAGTTTCAGGTATTCAAAGCAAGTTAGAGTCACTTTTGGAGACATGTTCTACCCTCAAAAAAGGTGAAATTGGTGATTTGCAGGCCGAGGATAGATGGATTCTATCCAAAACTCAGAGTAAGATTGCTGAAATTACTGAAGCCGTAGAAAAAATGAGATTGCGTGAAGCACTACATGATATTTTGTTTACATTTGAGACTGACTTGAATTGGTATCAGAAGAGAATTGTAGCTAAAGGCCGTAATGATGTTTCAGGAATTTTACATCAAATTAATTCAGTTAGAGTTGCAATGTTGTCTCCATTTGCACCACATGTTAGTGAGGAGATGTGGCAAAATCTTGGAAACTCTCAGATAGTATCAAAATCACAGTGGCCAGAATATTCTGCAGAAAAAATTGATGCGGTATCGATTCAAGCTGAAGATCTGTTAAAGAATACAATTGATGATATTGCAAACATTATCAAAGTAACAAAAATTGAACCAAAAAAGATTGTACTATATGTAAACTCAGATAAAACAAAGTCCAAAATCTATCGCAAGATACTCAGCATCATGGTAGGTGGACAAAACAACATGGGAGTTGTAATGAAGGAATTGATTGCAGATCCAAATACTACGGATGCCAAGAAAATGCCCGACTTTGTTCAAAAAACAATCAAAGATTTGCATTCAGAGTCCGAGGATATTAAAAAGATGAAGCTTGAAGCTGGGTCCTTTGATGAAAAAGATTTCCTAAAATCAGAATTATCCAGTATGGGACAAAAAGAATTTGGAGTAGATATTGAAGTGTATTCAGAAAGTGATTCAGACATTTATGATCCAAAAGGAAAAGCAAGACATGCAAGGCCTTTCAAACCAGCAATACTAATTGAATAAAATTAAAAAATGAAAATAGAAACTCTCAATAAAAAAATAAAATCATGTGAAAAATGTTCAAGACTCTCAACATACATTCGAGATGTTGCAAAAAACAAGGTTAGACGATTCAAAGATGAACCATACTATGGTAAACCATTATCAGGGTTTGGAGATATCAAAGCTAAATTACTCATTGTAGGGTTAGCTCCTGCAGCTCACGGTGGAAATAGAACAGGTAGAATGTTTACAGGAGATTCCTCAGGAGACTGGGTTGCAAAAGTAATGCACAAGACAGGATTTGCAAGCATTCCAACTTCTCAAACCAGTGATGACGGATTAACTCTGAAAAATGCATACATTACTGCTGCAGTCAGATGTGCGCCACCTCAAAACAAACCTACAAAAGAAGAGATGGAAAACTGTCATTCATTTCTAGAGCAAGAGTTTCAAATACTCAGTAACGTTACAACAATTCTCTGTCTTGGAAAAATAGCATATGATGCAACATGTAAGCTGCTAGATGTAAAGCCAGGAAAGTTTGGACACAATCAAGTGTTTGATTATGATGGAATTCAAGTAATCACGTCTTATCACCCATCAAAGCAAAACACACAGACAGGGAGGTTACTCTGGAAGGATTGGTATGCTGTGTTCAAACGAGCAAGAAAGTATGTAAACAAGTAAAATTATTGGAAAAAAGTAAATTCTTTTGATACCCTTTCAACATTCATTGAATATTCATTTAATTTACTTGAATTATTCCAGATTTTGCTAAAAATTCAATTCCTTTGAGAAAGTCACCTTCACCAATTAATCCATCAGACCACTCATTTGATCAAGAAATCCAATTGTGAAAACTGTTACAATAACAACTGTTGTAGCTATTCCCAAGTTACGAAGTAACTTTAGATTCAATGATTAGAATCAAGAATATTTCATTTTTAAAAATAGTGGTAATTCTCAGACTAGTACTTGTGTTTTTGTAGTTTCTTAATCGGATATTCCAATGATGAGACTTTCTTTTTGCAGCCACGATCGATCTTGTCTCCAGCCTTTGAACTTTTCTCTAGCTTGTGATTCGGACTCATTGTTGACCTACCACATTCATTCTAGTTTTGTGCATCATATCTAGTCGTCTTTTTAGTGTACTGACTTGTTATTGGATTTGTTCTTGGAATATTATTTTGATGAAATGATTTTCTGAAGATAAACAATGATGAGACTCATTTCATTGTGACCAAAATCAAAATTCTAGAGTTTATCTTACTTTTTCGGGGCTCAAAGATTACGTGTCCATTAGTAATGGAATAACTCTCTTTGACATTCTCGTCTTCAGGTAAAAATTCGTACCTAAAATCACCTTTTTCCAGCAAATTCAGTATCGATTGTTTGATCATATACCCTGATTTATCAAGGTCAATCTCTCCTCGTCCTTTGGAAATAATCCTTGGGTAATAGTCTCGCTCAAACTTTTCAAAGACATAATTTCTAAGAAATTTCTCATCTCTTCTTGCCTTTATCCACCAAGATGGTGAGACATCCATGAAAAACTCTAGCTCCAACAAATTACTGTGAATCTCTTTGCATTTATTGGTAGTCAGATCCTTGAAATACAATAACCAGGTAATGACTTCATTGAGTCAAGAATTTTTTTGTGGACACAAGCCAACTGTTCTTGTCAAAGAATCAAAAAAATTCAAAGGAATTACAATGAAGCTGTGTGCTGAATGTGCAGAGATTGATTGTATCGGTGATTAAAGTGTAAGAAAATGTGTACATAATTACGTGAATTAGAAATTTAAATTGATACGTCAATTACCAACTACTAAGAAACTACAAAACCAATCAAATTAGAAAGATGCAGAACTATATACATGTCAGCAATACCAAATAGACAAACAAAAAAATCATCAAATTACAAATCCTATTTTATTGTAGCAGGAATCCTTGCAGGTATTGGACTTGCATTGCTAGGATACCTAATGTTCTATGTTGCACCAGTAGAAGTCCTAGAGACTGTAAAAGTAGTTGCAGTAACTAGCCAAGGTTGTATCGCAGAAACACTAGACGGTCATGCAGTAAACATTGGAAGTTGTGATGCAGAACCTGGTGACTTTATCAGTGCTCTAGTTGATCAAAAAGTCAAAGAAAGAGCAGAACTCATGAACCCAACAAACTAATTTTTTTAATTATCCATTCAGAATAACTCTATTTTTTGGGCTTTTGTGGTTTAGAGTGAGCCTTTATCATGTGTCTCATTGTTCTTTCAGGATCAGTAAATTCCATATCACAAATTCTGCAAACAAGACTAGGGGGCTCTTGCTTCTTTTTGAAAAAGTTCATGCAAACACACCAATTCATTTCAATATGAACCATGAAATGATTCAGTACAACAATTTGGGTTAAAAATAATCAAACAACACCAGACAGGATCTAATCAAATACTACTGCTGCAATAATTACAAGAATACTTACAGACATGGCCATAATTGCCAGTTTGCTGTTTTTACTCCAACCCTCTTTTACAGTAATTTTCATTTTCTATTTCATACAGATAACGAATCAAATTAAGCGTATGTTTTTCAAGATTTCTTTAACCTAATCTCATCCATACAGATGGGACAAATTTTCTGACTATCATATTCGATTAAATTTCCTCTCAGGTGGGCAGGTTTGCCACATTTGACACAAGTAATAGAGTAATACTCGTCAATCTCAGAGATACAAGATGAACATAGTAGTTTGTCTACTCCATGATCATGATATTTATTGACTTGACTAACTTCTTTGTTACACCTTTCACAAGTTTCAGGCATTAATTATTTCTAAAAAAAATTTACAAGATAAAGACTGGACCTAATTCTCATCTTTGGTTTCTTCAACAGAATAACCACCAAGTGTCGTATGTGCATCTCGCTCTGTTGCAAATTTTTTGGAATTTAATGCAGATTCAGAAATTATCTCCAGTCTACCAATTATGATGTAGTCTGTCATGTTTTTGTAGGTGCTAGAATCTACAGGATCTTTTGCATATACAATCTGGATGTAGGCCCGCAATGGATTCCACATTGAGGCTTTTTTCTCAATCATGTTTTTGATTTTTCCATAGGTTCCTGTCTGGCTCATGCCAGAACGATATATTCCTGTATTTTCTCCTGAATCAGACTCCTCATAGATACATATGGCATAGGTATCATCATTTTTTTCAATAAATGTAAGGTGGATATCTTTAGGCTTCCATGTTTTCACAATATCTGCAATCTTTTGGGATTCGTCTTCTTTGACAAACAGCGGAACTGCAATGGGATTTCCAGCATTTGTCCTCCATGCAATTCCATAAAAGTTGCCATACCAAGAAAATTTTGCGTCAGTCATCATTCATCTATCAAAAATTGTCAACTTAAGATTGTTGATAATCTATTGCATCTTGGATATCATCAACCCATCCACCAACATTAAAGACACCAAACTTGTAGGTCTTCTCACCATTACTAGTCCTAGCAGAGATGCATGCCTTTTTCATCAGTAATCCTTCACGCCAAGTATGTGTAACATCAGATAACGAAATATCAAGAATGGTTTCACCCATATGTTTTGAGAAATCCATAATTCTAGACCTTGTTTTGTCAAAGGCGATTCTTTTTGTAGTTAGTGTAAGTACTCCTTGGCCAAGATTGTCCTCATGACAGTCTTCTTGTTTTAGTTTTTTCTCATCCATGTTTCTCTTTGATTATTCTAGTAACTTCGGCAACTAGTTCCTCGTCTTTTTTTACCAATGCTTCTAATGCTGCACGAAATTCCTCATCACCCCACTTGTCTTGGGCAAACATCTTCTTTACCAAATTTACAATATCGGACTTGTTTTTCTGATGATCATGTTTTGCATTATCTAGATTATCCATAACTTTCACATTAATTTAATCAAATTAAATTCCTTCTTCATTAACATCAGGTTCAGGATTTGCACTCTCAAACATCATATCTTTCTTCTGGCAGGACTCACACTTTTCCCACATACCAAACTCGTTTCGTATCTTTCCTTTCCCATCACAACGAAGACAGGTCATAAAATATCTAGAACAATTTTAAAACTTAAGGATTTTGGAGTCTAAAGAGAATTAACATATTCTCGTAGTTTCTCGGTCTTTTCTTCAACTGATAATGGTAATAGATCTTCTATCATCTGCTTCATCTCTTGTTTCTTGGTATTTTTTTCGTCATCAGATAGTCCTTCCCATTGACCCTTCATGGACATAAAGTGCATGATCATCTTTGCTCTCTCATCAATTGATAATGCAAAGAATGCATCTTTTACTTCACCCCATTGCTTCATTTTTAGTTCTCGCTCTTCTGGAGTTAAGTCAGCATAATGATCCTTCCATTTTCCAGATTTGTCTGAGTTCTTCCAACTATCTTTTGATTTTCCATCAGAAATATACAAGACATCACCGTCTCCTGCATCGATGATTACTTTGTAATACATGTCATCATCAGATAGTAATCCAACTTTGTATACAAGATATCCTTGGATGACTTGGAGTTTTCCCCAAATTGCATTAGAGTCTTGAACTGAATCTTGGGCAATAGTCATCGCATCAGCCAGGGAAATTTCTTCAAGACCATAATAGTCTGAATCACTTACAGTAATGCTTCCATTAATGTCAGGAATTTTGTAATCGCCATACTCTGCAAGAACACTAGTTGGTGAAAATGACGCAATTGCAATAGCAAATACAGAAACTGCAAGAATTGCAGGTATGGTCACCTTTTTGTTCATGTAAGCGAAATTTTGCTTTTATCACTAATAACTATCTCTACTAATTACTCATAGTGACAACAAAAATGCAAGGTGATTCAAAATCAGGCCGAATTTACTGGGCAATTGCATGTTTTGAAATCACAAAGCTTGACCAATACTTGTCTGCATAGCATTTCTCACATACTCTAAAGACAGAACCTGTATCATATTCTATCAGATACTTTGCTTCTCTATGACAACAACTGTGTGGCATCAATAAGATTACGTATTTATCAAATTTAAGAGAAAAGCAAGTTTGTAGCTAGTGGCAAGTTACCTGCTAGATAACATGTTTTTGAATTCCTCAACACGAATAATGAATTTGCATTTTTTACAAAACAATATCTCTTTGTTTTGCATTTTTTTGAAATTAGTTGGCATCTTTCCACAAAAAAGAGTCTCACTTTGACAGTTTGGACAGTTTGCCAGCAAATGATTCATTCCATATTCATTGAGGACGTTCATGAATCAATTATGTAAAACAGGCATATTAAAAAAATAAAAAATTTCTGCTAGTGCCAAAAATTAGATTTGATCCAACATATTGTAATTCATTATAGATTCTTTTTTAATTAATTATAGAATGACTCCAATTAAGACTGGGTCGCATACGCTTTTTGTCAAAATAGTCTAGAATTCAGTCTGGCAGGGGTTGCATCAAACTTTTTGCCAGCAATTAGTCGCACCACATTGACCACAGCTTGATTTTGCATTCCATTTTGCAAAGTCTTTGTCAGATGGAATTTTTACTACAGTGATTCTCTCACAACCAGTGCATTTTACCTTGACGGGAACGTTTCCTTCATTTCCCCCAACAAACAAGTCCTTGAATCCCATTATTAGAACTCAAGAAAAGAGGGCAAAAAAAGCTATTGCATCTTTTTTGGATAATTCTTTGTTTTTTGTCTGGCAGTAATTGTTGGTAAACGTACATTTTGGGCATCCACCCCACTTTTCACCCTCAGAAACTGCCTTTTTCTGCTTTGAATCAACAGGACAGTCACAATCACTCAACAAAGAAGAACACGTCTCAAGTATATTTTCAAAATCTTCATAAATTATCTTACTACATCCATTAAATCCGTCTGAGGAATTATCATAAAGATAGATCACGCCATTTTCATAGTAGACATCAATATCATTTGATTCAGATTTTGTAATAATTTTTGCAGCATTAATCAACACATGACAAACAGTGTGGATTCTAGAGTCATTTGCAATCTGACTCTTTGATTCAGAAGATTTTGTAACAAACTCTGGAGGAACAACAATACTTACAGACGAATGTTTTGACTTCCAATTAAAATTCCTCCAGGAGGGAACCGTACTGCCATTAAATGTCTGAAAATTCTCAGCTGCGTCATTATAGTTCCCTTTAAGATAACCAGTGATTGTTCTACTTAGTTCTATTATTCCATAACGCAGAGATAGTTTTTTCTTTTTTACAACAATGTCTCGATGTGCTGCATTTCTCTCAGATGTCTGCAAGATAGAAGTTCTGACAATTGGAATGGTTCTTTTCTGATTCTCATAGGACTTTCTTAGATATGCACGTGCACCATTTTGGGATTTTCTCAAAGAGATCACCTCATAGTTTTGTTTGTTGAAATGGTAAATTGCATTTTGGTGCAGTTGATAATATCCAACAGGTACACCACGCGTTCCAATTTTTTTAGAATTCAAATAGATTGCAATCTCACCTGATGCGCCACGAAGATTAACACTGTTTGCAAAGTCAAAGAACAGGGATTTGTCAGAGCTTTCAGCAGATTCTGCTTCAACCTCTATTGATTCTTCATGTTTGTCTGAGATTATAGAATTTTTCTTGTTGATTGGTATGACATGGTCTTGTGTAAGATATTCATCAATGTGACGTGCAAAATAGTGGCATGCTGCATCATCAGGATCAAAGACACAGATAGCATATGATTTCTGACCCATTCTTCCTGCACGTCCGATTCTCTGCACAAAAGAGTCATACTCGTTTTTGAAAGCAGAGATGACCACATCAACATGTCCAATATCAATTCCAAGTTCCAGAGTAGGAGTACAAGACAAAGCATCAAGTTCGCCTGCCTTCATTTGAGATTCATAGAGTTTTCTGCTATTTTGATCAAGGCCACCTCTGTGAATCTGAATTCGTATTCCATCATTTGCAGATTCTACATTTGATGCAAGAAATTCTGAGTCATTATGAGAATTACTAAAAACTAATTGTGTTGAATGATTCTTGAAACAGATTGAGGATAACATTTCCATTGTAGTTCTCTGTCCAAATTTTCGGGGCATGATAAAGAACATGTGCATGTTTCTTTTTCGTCTCGTTTGACTTTTGATGTACGAGAATGACTCTGTAGGCAAATCAAACATGTTTGAAAAAAATTCCTGAGAGTTATCTAGAGTAGCTGAAGAACCAACATATTGCACATGACCCATGTATCGTTTCATCCTTTTTAGAACATGATACACATTGGAGCCATGAAAGCTGGTGTAAGAATGAGCCTCATCCATTACGATGATTTTGGCATTCTTGAATAATTCATTCCATTTTTTATCTTGCAAAATCAAATGGTAATTGATAAAATCAAAATTTGTTGCAATGATTAATGATTTTTTTGCAGCATCTGCAATTATCATGTCTTTGTATTCAGAGCTTTGTCCACCATGAATAGAATATACATCAACTGTGTTTTTCAGGCCACAACTATCAATGAGTTTTGAAATTTTTGATACCTGATCATCAATCAGTGCATTAAGAGGGTAAACAAATAGTGCAAAGACCCCAGGTTCCTTTTGATGAGATATTTTTTCAAGGATTGGAATGCTAAATGCTTCAGTCTTTCCTGAACCAGTCGGAGCCGAAATGATGGAGTTTTTACCATCTAAAATAGACCGAACTGATTCTTCTTGAAATGGTAATAATCCAGTAAAACCATACTTGATAATTCCTTTGAGAATCCTCTCAGATAATACATCATTTAATCTCTCAATAGGCACCTTTTCAGGCTCAGGTGACACCATATTCTCATAATGAACAACTGCCAGAGACTCTTCTTTGTGTCCCTGAACAATATCATGAATTATGAAATCATCATCAACTAGAGATTTTGGGATTTTTGAGACATCATATAGAATCTCTTGAGGGATTGGAATCGTGGGTTTTGGAATAGTGTCTTTTTTCTTGATTTGTTTTATTTCATCAGGAAAATACTCTGACTCTACAGGACCATCACATCTATGAGGCTCATCAGTTCTTGAGTCAATTGGAATAAATTTTCCACTATCGGATTTGAATTCTTCATCCCAGTAGATTTCAGCTCCGCACCCCTTCGAACATGGTCTTGTCTTTCCAGAATAGTTCATTCCATATGTTGGCCTCTTTGGAACAATCATCTCAGGATTACACTTTGGACAAATCCCAGGACCGCCAACATCTTCAAAATTTTGAGTAAGTTTCGTGTCACATTTGGAGCAGAATTTCATGAATGTTTTGTGAGATGTGAGACCTTTAATGAAGATATGATAAGTTTAGAGTTAACATGGGATCAAATTTGATTCTATTATTCATTAGCAATTTGAACTAGTCAAAATAGATCCTGCGATCAAAAATTAATTTTCACTCTTGTTGCTAAATCACCATTGAAAGAAACTGCACATGGAAAAAATAAATCAAGACATTACAGAAAAATCAATTCAAGACAGACTAAGACAAGCAAGTCACATTACAGTAGAGTCTGCACTTAGAAACAAAGTAAATCTCAACATTGCATGGTATGATGTGCACGGAGAACAACAAAATCAAAAATTCAGCATTTCAGCAGGTTCAGTAATAGAGTTTTAGGAAAAATTCCTATTTTCTTTTTTTCTAATTAACACCTTTTCTTCTAGAGAGTTTCTCGCCTGAAAATTTGCTAGTACGCTCAAATTCTTCTGCTTTTGCCTGGATTTGGTCTCTTTCCTCCTGAGTTTGTTCACGAATGATCACATCTTCTGCATCAGTGTAGTTTTGACATTTGTTGCATAGCCATAAGGTTCCCTTGTCATCGGAGCTATATTGAGGATATCGTCTCTCTTCGCATTGCTTACAGTAAAGAGGCATGATAATTCTAGAAAATTTTCTCAAATTAAGCGTATTGGATTCATTCTAGTTCAGATAGGATGAGAGAACGTTTTTTGTGTAGATTTTCCAAATTTTTCTCCAAACGGCGCAGTGTTTCTGAATTTGAATTGAGTTTCTTGCCCTCAGATTCTCTATGTCCTTCTAACTTTTTGATTCGGGATTCAGTGTCATCAAGAGCTTCTCTAAGAGATTTTACATCTTTTTCAAAAGACAAGTTACAAAAATTGAATCAATTATCAAATTAAGGCTTTGCAGAATAAATTTCTCTTTGATCCCACTGTTTTTTTTGATAATCAGTTCCAAATACATCAAGAGATTTTGTGATGCATTCTTCTTGCTCTGTACCTTGTGGGAATAGTTTCTTGCAATCATCTACTGCAAGCTGTAGATTTCTCTGATCACGTTCTGCAACATATACATCATAGTTTGAGCTGCCCATGATTCCAACAATTATTGCAACCACAATAACAATTGATAATGGAATGATTGGCCTCATCGTCCTGAGATATAAGACACATACAACGCTATAGAGACAACACTAGATATGCCAATAATGATTCCAAGTTCTTTCTTAGAAAAAACCGCAGTTCTGTAACTCAATGAATAATTTACTTTGTCACAGAATTTAGGGTTTAGGATTCGCAACCGATTCCATCATTGTCCCGATCAAAATTATGTGGATCAGGGGATAAAACAGTAAATTTCTTGTAAATGATATCTACACAATTCAAGTCTGGAGGAGATGATGGAATACAAAAGTCCGGATATGACGGATCACAGTTAGTTTGATCCTCCAGAATAGGAGTAGATGCCACAATATTTTGACATCCGTGTTTTTGAGCCCAAGAATAATGGGCAAATTCAGATTTTTCACAAAATTCTGAACTAAGATACCCTAATCCAGAATCTAACAGTTCTTGATTAAGTGATAATCCATTACAGTATATGGTACCAAGCATTCTTCCATGACTTCCTTCAGTCTGTTTGTCATCTTCATCAACTACCACAAAAGAGTCAACTGGACAAATTGTCTGAATAAATGCACGAGCTCCAGGTCCATTTACTTCATCAAGTTCTGGAGCAGATGCCAATGCAAATCTAATTGATTTTCCATCAACATGAATGGTATCACCATCAACTATTCTAGTTACATATCCAGACAAACACTCAGTATATCCTATACAATCGCTAGGGTTGGAATAATTTCTAAATTCACGTTCTAGAGGCGCAGTATAGCATTCACCATGATGCTTCATTACCATATGTTCTCCATTCAAACCACAAAGATTACCATAAGTTATTCCATCAACTCCACATACAGGATTGTACTCCATAGTACATGCAATTGGTGGTTTTTCATAATGCCAACCACGTTGCTTCATTTTTTCAAGAGAAGTTTCATTAAAGCATGCAGGGGTTGCATCATGTTTGAACATCAATTGTTTTCCTTCAAGACATATTACATGTTCAGCTGAAATTCCTGCAAACTTTTGATGATGAGGTCTGAGATATTCCTTGACCAGACCATCAATCACACATAACCTTCCAGCATATGCACCAGGTCCACATCTGTCATCTAACACACACATTCCATCAAGGGATGCAAAGCCAGGAGCACATAGTCCCATGTAAGAACGATGATGATTCCCCATCTCATTTATCATTCCATCATGTCCAAAATATTCAGGATTAGATGGTGCAAAAATTGGGACTGGCATCAACAAAACAAACGCAATTACAAATATCAGAACAACTTTCAACGAAATTATTTCACATTTATCTCAATTAAGAATATCTAGAAACTATTCTCAAATGCTACCTCATTCAAAGGTAGTTGGCCACCACGTTGTGCTGCATCTTCTGCACGTTTACCAACTACAACCATCATTACAATTAGATGATTATCTGGTAGATTGATTACTTTGGCCAATTCATCATACTCAAAGCCTACCATGGGGCAAGAGTCTAGTTCCATGTGACGAGCTGCAAGCATTATTGTTTGAGCTGCCATACCACAAGAACGAATTGCCTCATCTCTTTGAGCTTGTTCATCAGTAGAGTATTTTCTCTCAAGACTAGCTTTTACTAGTTCTTGTTTTTCTGTGGGGTGATTCTTCCAATAACGTAATGGTTCAGTCTTCCATGCAGTCATATCACCACACAAAATGACAACCAAAGAACCATCTCTTGGTTGAGCTTGTCCACGAGCAGCTTCTGAAATTTTCTCTTTGACATCTTGATCAGTAACATAGACAAATCTCCAGTTTTGTTGGTTGTAACTAGTTGGAGATAATATTACATGTTCCATAAGTTTTTTGACATCATCAGAATTCATCTTGTGATTTGGATCAAATTTTTTGATTGCACGTCGTGTTGATACTGCTTCGAAAACATCCATAGAATGAATCCAAAATTAATCTAAAATAAATTAAACGAAAAGACAATCGAGATTAAGACCAAGACCAAAAGTGTCTTGATGACATCTCTTACCACTTAAGATCAGAAACGGTTGTTCTCTGATGACAGTGATTCCATCTTAAGGCCTGAAACGATTGTTTTCAGACGAGAGACTTGTCTTTTCTTAATCAGATTATGTGAATTTGATATTTAACCAGTACTGATGATTTCTACTAGTGATAAAGGCTCTCAACAAATTCAGATAGTCTATTTATTACACCCCAGAGATTCACAAAATATCTTGAAGATTGCAGTAATGGGTATGGGAGTAGCAGGTTCCTATCTTATGGCCAGACTCAAAGACTCTGAACATGATGTTACAGGGTATGAGTTAAATCCAAAAGAAAGACATGATTCTATTTGCGCTTGGGGTACAATCAAGCCAATACTTACAGAGTACTGTAAAAAAACTGGTAGGGATTTCAACGACTTTCTAATCCATGATGGGAAAAATATGCACGTAAAAATGAACAATGATGTAAAATTTGACATTGGATTACATGGATTGTGCACATATGACAAAATTGGACTAATCAAAGATTTCATTAAAGATTCTAAAATTATCTACGGTAAACCACCATCACTTGAAGAATTAGAAAAAGAGTATGACATGATAGTTGATTGTACTGGATTTCACAGAGTATATTTGCCAAAGCTGAAGGAAGATTTCTTTTTGCCAACCTACGAATACAAAGTAGAGTATGAAAATGGAGTTCCATATGATGACTTTTACATTGAGCCATTTCCTGGAATGTCAGGGTATTTTTGGTATTTCCCACTAGGTGAAAAATGGGCACATATTGGTGCAGGGGATTACAACAAAAATCACATCAAGGCAACTGATGAGTTCTTGAAAAAACATGGCGGCAAAGTACTCAAAACAAAAGGAAGACCAATTAGATTGGCAACACCAGACAGATGCAAGCCATACTATTCAGGTAAAGTAGTAGGAGTCGGAGAATCAATTGGAACAGTTTATGCATTACTAGGTGAAGGAATAATTCCATCAATGCAATGTGTAGAATTATTCTTGAAGAACATGCATGATGTTAAAGCATATGAAAAGGCAGTTGAAGAACACTACAAAGTGTATGCCAAAGTTTTCAATTTTGTTAGAGCCAAAATCAAAAAAGATTTCAATTTCTTCAAATCATTACCTGACTTTTTGTCAATCTTCCGTTACATGAAAAAGAACGAAGACAGGTTTGGAATGGATATCAAAATTGCAGATTTGATGAAAGTTGCAAAAGCCTAGCTAAAACTCACAGAACCAAAACCTTCTCTGTTTGTTCTATTTGATGCCATGTTGTAATCATAAATGATCTTAGAATATTCCTTAAACTCTTCTTTCATCGGTTCCAAGTCTTCAGCCAAATAAAATCCCGGACAATCTCCAGTGAACTGGTATGTAGCATGGACACGTGGCTTTCCTTTCTCATTTTCAAGCCAACTGGAAAATGGATACAGATAGCACACTCCAGGTCTATCTGGATGCATAGAACAACCTCCTTCTTCATTTAGGAATCTACAGGAGATGTGAGTACCATCATCTGATTCAGTCTCATCGCTTTTTCTTTTGAGATTGATGGTAGTCATTGTGGTCATTTGCCCAGATGGTCCAGGCTCAGAATAAGTTACAGTCAAAGTTTCATTTTTGATAAACTCTGAGGGTTTTTGATATTTCAAACCTTTACCAATTGTAATCAAGTCATCAGAAGTGAGTGGAAGTCGTCCTTGCCTATCACAACAGTTATGACAATCAGGCCAAAAGCATTTCCACAAAATAAATTTTTTTTCAGAATTCAGATAAGGTACATGAAACACTACATCTTTTACTTTAATTGGTCTATCAGACACATCAGTAATTTTTCCCAACATAAAATTTCGAAGTATGGGGTCAACATCCCAATCTTTTTGCAGTAAATCTAGTGACTCTTCAATCTCCTTTTGGGACAATAAGTTATAACATCATTTGCAGATGTTATTAATGTTGAGTGAAAAAGGCAAGTATGCTTCAGCTACTGAAAACAGAAGATTTGTCTGGTCTGAAATAATTTGGCCTTTAATTTTGGAACAAAACGATGTTGTGTTTTCTTTAAAACAATTCCAAGACAAACGTGACAAAATTTGTCAAAAATACAATCTCTCAATTAATGTTCCATCACGAGGATTAGCATCACTACAACAAAAAGGAATCATTCTCAAAGAAGGAACTCTTTACTCCATTCATTACAAATTGATTCCTTACATGAGATTAAAGGCAAAGTGTGATTATGCAACTGCAATTAGAGAAGTTAGACTAAAGTAATTACAACAAATGATTATATTCTAAACATTCAAAATTTCTTTCAAGTAGCCCGATAGTCTAGCGGTCAAGGATTCTGCCCTCTGGATCTCACAAAGTGGATATAGGCGGAGACGGCAGTTCGAATCTGCCTCGGGCTACTGGAATAATTTCTAAAAGTTCTATCTGGATGCTTGTGCGATTCTTTCTAGCTCATTCTTCTTCTTTACGGAAGGAGCATTAGGATCGTTTTCGGCAGCCAAGATTAGTTGTTCTGCCATATGTTCTTCAATTGGTTTTGGATTCGAAAAGGTTGATTCTTTAATTGCATCAGCAATGAATCTCAAAGCCAAATCGACTCTTCGTATTGGTGCAACATCAACTGATACGTGATAAACAGTACCACCGTAAACAATTCTAGTTGTATCTTCGTTAGGAGCTGAATTTTCAACGGCCCTAACTAGTACCTCTACTGGATTTTTACCAGTTTTGAGTTCGATAATTGTAAATGCTGTTCGGACAGTATTGAGAACTTTGGTTTTCTTTCCAGTCATTCTACCGGTGTTCTTTGCATATTTTTTACCAAAGTGCATTGTCTTGTTGATTAATCTCTCAACAATATTGACATCTGCTTTGTTGAATCTTTTGAGTGCAGAGCGACCAAAAGTGTATGGTAAAATTTGTTTTCTTAGAGAAATTGCAGTTTTAAGACCTGGATCTTTGACTTCGATGTCAGACAAATCCCACTTTCTAAATAGTAACAGGTTTTTTGTTTGTGCCATTTCTATCTCCTTGGTTTCTCCTTCTTTCCAATAACTAATTCATGAAGTGAAGTACCATTTACTTTGAATACTTTGAATCGGACACCAGGAATATCTCCCATTGCACCACCTTGAGTTGCACCCATTCCTTGAATGTGAACTTCATCGTGTTCATCAATAAAGTTCATTGCACCGTCTCTTGGCAAGAATGCTGTAACTGTTTTACCATTTTTAATTAGTTGAACACGAACACATTTTCTAATTGCAGAGTTTGGTTGTTTTGCTGCAACACCAACTTTTTCCAAAACTATACCTCTTGCTTGGGGAGCACCACCAAGTGGGTCTGCTTTTTTATCAATACCCAATTCTCTTCTCTTGTAAGTAGAGATTGCCCATCTCTGTCTTTTCTTTTTAGTAGTTAGAACTCTGCCTGCAAATAATCCAAGTGGTGATTTTCTCATACTCTACATCTCCAAAGTTTGTCTTTCAGGACTGTTAATCAAGACACTAGTAATATCAAAATATCGTTTTGCAAGCATTCTTGCTTTCTCAGCATTTCTTCCTTCTCTTCCAACAACAATTCCTTTCTTTCTTGGGTCTACCATAACAATTGCCTGTTTTGTCCCATCTGCCCGTGTATTTATTTTTACTTCAGATACTAGTTTAGAATTAAGCAAATTGGACAAAAATTTTGCAGGATCTTCGTCAAATTCGACAAGTTCAACATTTCTTTTTACAATGTTTTGTAATGATTTGATATGCATTCCACCCTTGCCAATTGCAAGTCCCATCTTTCCAGTATTAACTACAAAAATCACCCTATCTTGTTTTTCATCTTCTACACAATCACGTGCTGTTGCACCTGTAACATTTTGGAACAAAGACATCATTCTCATTTGATCTGTTGTTAGTTTGATTGATTGTGTCATAATTCTTAATGTCTCCAAACAAAAAATGTCTCATTTAAACTTTCAATAGGACTTTTAATCATTTTTTTCCTCAGCTTCTGTATCTTTTAAAATTGATTTGATGTTTGCGTCATCAATTGATGTGAATGAAATTGTTGAAATTCTAAATTGTAAGCCACACAATCTACCCAATGCGACTGAAGTTCCCTGGAAGTTCACTAAAGGTATTTTTTCTTTTTTTGCGTCTGTTTCAATTTGCTCAATCATTTCTTTCTCTACAGATTGAGACAATACAATTAGCTTGGAATTTTTTACAGAGTTCAAAACTTGTTTAGTACCCATTGTTAACTTACCTTCTTTACGGGCATCCTTCAAAGATTTTTCAAGTATCTTACTCATGTTTTTCCTTATGAGCATCGTCGCAACAGGGCTTTATAGGTTTATGGAAAAATTACGCACCCAAAAAACAAAGATCACTCATTAAAACCAAACAAAGATGAGAATGCACGAGTTAATTCTTCAAAAAAGTCAGGTTGTGTTTCGTTTTTATTTTCTTTTTGAATTGTTTTTTCAGGTAAAGTTTTTTCATTTAACAAAGTTTCAATTTGAGATTCATTGATTTCAACCACATCAGAAGTTTCTGGAATTTCTGATTTTAGTAATAATGCAGTATTGAGATTAGTTCGTGCAGTATAGTAATTGGGATTCTCTTCTAGAATTTCATTGTAGAGTAAAATAGCATCATCAAGATTTCCAAGATTTGCCAAGGCATTTGCCTTGTTATTTTTTGCTGGTAAGTAGTAAGGGTCAAGAGCAATGGCATGATCATAGTAGGCAATTGCTTCAGAAACAAATCCAACTTTTCCCAATGTAGAACCTTTGTTGACAAGAATTTCAACATTATCAGGATCGTTAATCAGAGAGTCATTAAAAAAATTCAAAGAGTTGTCGAATTGACATAATCTGTAAAGCGCAGGACCCATACCATCATAGTAAGAAATAGTATCAACAAAAGTACTAGAATCACAATCAAGATTAATTTGATTTAATAATTTTCCAAGTTCAATGTCTTCTACAGAAAGATTATCATATTCTTCATTTTCTAAAATATTTTCAGAATTATTTTTTGTTTGAGTTTCTTTTGAAATAATTTCTGTTTTAATTTTGGTTTCTGTGTTTCCATTTATGCTTTCATTTTGAGAAATTATTTTTTCTTCGATTGTTTCTTTAACAGGTTCTATTGTTGTTGTGTTTTCAGTTGTTTGTGTTGTGTTTTCAGTTGTTTGTGTTGTGTTTTCAGTTGTTTGTGTTGTGTTTTCAGTTGTTTGTGTTGTGTTTTCAGTTGTTTGTGTTGTGTTTTCAGTTGTTTGTGTTGTGTTTTCAGTTGTTTGT
>REGK01000017.1 GCA_003702545.1 Candidatus Nitrosopumilus sp. | reverse complement strand
AAACCTTTTCCATCAGTGTTAGAAGTTATCACGTAAAGATATCCATCAGGTCCTTGAACCACATCACGAACACGACCAATTCCACTAAGTATGGATTTTTGAGAACTTAGTCCTTCTTCAAAATCTACTTGATATACATTTGATGCTCTCATTGAAGCCATAATGAATGGAAATTCAAAATCAAACTTGTCACCAGAATAAAACAAAATTCCTCCAGGTTCTATACTTGGGTCATAACATAGAACAGCATTTTCAAAATTTTCATTTCCAGAACATTCTTGATCAGGCCAACCATAATTTTTACCTGGCAGAATTAGATTAATTTCATCATTTTTTTCAGGTCCAAATTCAGCGACATACAAGTTTCCATCATTATCCCAAGTCATTCCTTGAGGATGTCTGTGTCCTAAAGAGTAGACAGGGGAGTTTGAGAATGGGTTATCTTCAGGGATTGAACCATCATCATTTATTCTTAGAATTTTACCAGATAGAGAGTCAAGATCTTGTGGTAAATGAGATGAATCAGATGTAGTACCAGTACCAATGTATAATTTGTTATCAGGTCCAAATTTGATAAATCCACCATTGGTAAATGAAGAACCAGGAATTTTATCAAAAATAGTTTCAGCATCTAGTAATTTATTTTCAGATTCTGTAATTTTCATTATTTTGTTCCATAATACTTGATCTTCTTCATAAGTCAAAAATACATAGATGTAATGATTCTCTTCAAAATTTGGATGTAATGCAATTCCCAACAAACCGCCATCAAAAACATCAGCGGCGCGAAAAGTTGCAAGAGGAGATTCTAATTGGACATCATTTTCTATAACCACAATAGAACCATCTTTTTCTGTTACAAAAATTCGATTATCAGATACTGCAATTGAACGAGGTTTTTCTAGATTCTCTGCCAAAATATCAAAGGAACTATTTTTAGAATTAAAGTTAGGTTCTGGTAATGGAATAGGATCTGATGGAAGTGTTAAAGTGTATACAGAAAAAGCAACTGCAATAACAACAGCTATAATTGAGATTTTTTTATCCATAAAAATTAGACTTCTTTAGTTCATATTAATTACTTTCAAGAATTCAATAAAGCGTATATACGGCTCGAGTTAATTTCTGAATCAGCGGGGTGGGGAAGCCAGGTCATCCCGGCGGGCTCATAACCCGCAGTTCAGTAGTTCAAATCTACTCCCCGCTACTTAATTTTGATAAACACAAAACCAAGATAGTGAATTTTTGAAATTGGTTGATTTATTGCGAATAGTCTGTCTTTGTTGAGGACGTGTAAGGTGTCTATGTGCAGAGATTTTGGGCAAATACAATTTTTCTTTGAGCTGTCTAGTAATTTTTTCATTAATTTTTCTTGAAGCTTTTTTTCCACAACGAATGCATTGAAATCCTTGCCCTATACCCTTAGATTTCATTTTTTTATTACATTTTTTACAAATTGGGTTTGAAATTTTGGTTTGTTTTTCAAGGGAGATAATTTCAATAAATTCAAGATTAATGATTCGAGGAAAGTTTTTTGAGGCTTTCCTAACACCCCCACCAACAGATATTTTATCTCCCTTTATCAAATTTGAAGCAACAACAGACATGCCTGTTGGTTTGTAAACTGCACACCAAAATTCATTGTTATTTGAAAGGATTTTAAAAAATACATGTCCACCCTTGGTAATTTTGGGCAAATTTGAAACAATTCCAGTTAATTTTCCAGAAGCATATGGTTTCATTGTTTCAAAAGTAAGTTCGTTTTTCAAATGATCCCCAGTGCCTTGATTAGATTTGAAGATCATGTAACCATCTAACTTTTCTTTGCTTTTGATAAGTTTTGAAGCATAAACTAACGAACTGACATTTTCTCCCCGAACACCATAAAAAACTGGATCTGGACCATGAGGAGTAATTAAAACACGTCCTTTTTTTGTATCAAAACTATTGAAAGTGTGAGGATATGTTTTTTCTTGCATTTTCTTAACACTTGTTATTGAAATTTTTCGTTCTTTTCCAAATTTTTGTTTTTTACGATAACTCAACAACTCTAATGTGTGATCTTGAAAATCATAGCCTATTGCGCCAATTGCTCCAACTAATCCTTGTCCGTTTCCTTTGTAAAAGTATTCAAGATTATTTTTTTTAGCAAATTTTTTTGCGTTATTTCTATTAATTAATTGCCATAATGCAAGATCACTGAATTCTGTAAATTCATCAGGGATTGAATCACTTTCAAAAAAAACTAAACCAGGATTAGCTCCATTTTTTGTATCAGAATATTTTGAAACAAGGCTTTTGATTTGATTTTTTATTTTTGATGGATTACTAGTCTTAATTTTAATAGAAACTGCTCCATTTCCACGTGTTTTCCATGGAATATTTGGATTGAATCGAATTAATCTTGGAAAATCAAGAAATTCAGTTTTTTGTTTTTTTAGTAAATCAACTACTTTGTACGCCAAAAAAGTTGTGCACATTCCTTTTGGAGAATCAGTGTCATCAAAGCCAATATTTAGAACAGTTTTTTTTACCACATTTTCTGTAATTAATTGAGACATTTTTAGTTGTTGTAAGATGCAGTTGGTTTAAATTAATAAAATAATATTTCAAGCTAAATTGATTGTTATAGATGAAAAGAGGATTTTTCAGGAAATAGAAGAAAAAAATCCTGCATCAGTTTCATTAAATGGACCAGATGGCATTTTACCACAAGTACAAGATACTGCTAAAAATATAACAAAAAAATTCGGCATCCCTGCATATGTTCTAGCTGATACAACTTGGGGAACATGTGATTTGAACTCAAATGGTTCAAAAGTTCTCGGAGCAGAAATTCAATTCAATATTGGACATACAATTAACACTGAAACATATGAAGAAAATTTGATTCTAATTGACGCATATGATGATGTAGAATTTGATAGTGTTGCAAAAAAATGTGCAGAATTATTAGAAGGAAAAACAATTTCACTAGTTACAGATAGTCAACATTTGCATCAAGTAGACAAAGTTGAGAAAATTTTAACGGAAAATGGAATTACGGTAAAAATTGGAAAAGGTAAAGGGCAATTAAATGATGGACAAGTGTTTGGTTGTGAGTTTTATCCTGCAACAGGTTTGAAAAAAGAAGTCGATGGATACGTTTTCCTAGGACAAAGTAATTTCCATGCATCAGGAATTGCGTTATCTACAAATTTGCCAACATATGTTTTGGATCCTTACTTTAATGAGGTAAGAGAAGTTACAGATTTTGCACAGAAATTAAAAAAGAAAGCAACTCTTGCCATATACAAAGCAGCTGAGGCAAAAACTTTTGGAGTGATTGTAGGGTTGAAGGAAGGTCAACTATCAAAGGTTTTTGCATTAAAAATTAAAGAAGAACTTGAAGCAGAAGGAAAAGAAGTTCAATTATTTGCTTTAACAGACATCACAAATGACAGATTGAGAAATCTAAAAGGAATTGATGCATTTATCCAAGTTGCATGCCCCAGAATCTCCACAGATAACCAATTTGACAAACCTGTTTTATCATCACCTCAGGCCAATGCATTGTTAAAAATTCTAAGAAATGAAAGTATTGAAGGGTATTTAGAAATCCCACATTGGTTATGAAACCAGTTTTTGAAATATAGGATTATCAAATAACTTTTCAAAAGATTTAGATTTTTTTGCTTTCATTTTGAATTGTTTTCCTTGAGATATTGATTTTTCAAGCAATAGCAAGGAATCGTCTATTTTTGAAAGCATTGCCAAACTACAAGATTTGTCAAATAAGACATCCCCATTTTCGGGATAATCATTCAAGATTATATCACAACAAGAAATCGATTCATCATATCTATTCATGGAGAACAGTATTCTTTCTTTATGATATAATGCAATGTTGTATTTCGGATTAGACTCTAGTATTTTATCACAAATGGATAATCCTTCAGAAAGATGTCCTTGTTTTCTAAAAGAAGAAATTTTATTTACAAGTACAGAAAGATCATCAGGATAATTTTCAAGTGCCAAATCATAACACTTCATCGCATTGTCATAATCCTTTAGTTTACTGAGAGCATACCCTTTGTTGTTAAGAGAACTAAGGTGTTTTGGATTTTCATCTAGAACTTTATCATAATATGAGATTGCTTCATTGTATTTTCCTTTTAAAAACAATCTATTCCCTTCATCTAAAATAGAATTTGTCCTAGGATCATCCATGAATAATCAGCTTGGTTTCATTATGATTTTTCCAAAAAGACCTTTGCCTTTTAGCATCTTTGTGTGAGCTTCAGCAGCTTGTTCAAGAGTATATTCAGAATCAATTATAGATTTTATTTTTCCTTTAGACATCCAATAGAATCCTTCTTCAAGTTCAGCTCTTGTTCCTTGAGTTGACCCCAAAATGTTTAGTCCTTTAAAGAAAATATGTCTAAGATCAGTTTTTGCCATATAGCCAGTAGTAGCACCAGTAGTAATTACAGTACCGCCATAATTCATCAAAGTTAGTTCTTTGTTCCAATGAGAACCACCAATGTGCTCAAAAATTACATCCACACCAGGAGTATCTCCATATGCTTTTGGAATTTTTTTTGCAATCGCTCTTACTTCTTTATGCCAGTCTTCTTTTCGATGATCAATTGCATAATCTGCTCCTAACTCAAGTAGTTTATCTAATTTATCAGGACTAGCAGTTGCAATTACTGTACAACCAAAAAGTTTTGCAATCTGAATACCATAATTTCCAACACCAGAGCCACCACCCATAATCAAAACTAATTGTCCAGGTTGGATTTTTGCTCTTCCAACTAACATGTGCCAAGAAGTTAACATAGTCATAGATGCAGCTGCTGCTTCTTCATATGATACACCTTCAGGGATTTTTACAACGTTTACTTCTGGAAGATGAGTATATTCACAGTATCCACCCCAAAGAGGTCCTGTTTCAAATCCCCAGATAGTTCGTTTTTTACAATCATATTCACGTCCAGAGGTACATCTCTTGCATACTCGACAAGACATGTTTCCATGTGAAACTACTCTGTCACCTACTTTGAAATTTTTTACATCTTCACCTACTGCAGTAACTTCGCCTGCAGCATCAGTTCCAGAAATATGAGGTAAAGGAATTGCAAGAGGTTTGCCCCTCATTCCCCAAATATCATCATAGTTTAGAGCAGCTGCCTTTACTTTGAAAACTACTTCGTTTGATTTAGGTTCAGGGATTGGCAGATCTTTAATTTTTAAAATTTTTGAAAAGTCATCATCAGTAGTATATTCTTCATAAACCAGAGCTTTCATAATTTTTTTCATATTTTTAGAAATATATGGCTTATTGGGATCATTTTAGCCATAAACAATTATAATCACAAAAACAAGAATTTCAACATGTCTGAAAATGCCACATATCCAGGTGAAAAAATAGCAGCTATTGAAGAATACGAGGCAGGATACAATGCTTTTGATGATGGGGATATGGTAAGAGCAGCAACTATTGGACAAAAAGACATTGACAAAACTACAAGAACTGCAAATATTAGACATCCAAAGAACCTATCCATACCAAAAGTAGGAGATATCGTAATTGGGACAGTTGCAGCTGTAATGTCATCCATGATTGCAGTTTCAATTGATTACATTAATGGAAATCCAACTACATCAAAAGTAGAATGTGTATGTTCTACAAGAAACATTAGAAAAAGAAATGTTGCATTAGTAAATGATATAGCAAAATTAAAGATCTTAAATCATCTTAATGGTACAATTCATGCAACTATTGATGAACCAAGTTTGGGAATACTCTTTACAAAATGTCGTAAATGTGGTGGAAAAGTAGTACCTATGAGAGATGCCATAAAATGTACAGAGTGTTCATGGATTGATGAAAGAAAGCTATCTACAGATTTTAACAAAACCGATTTCGTAAAACTGAGAGAATAAAAATGATCAATGTATCGTTCCAAGGTGAACGAGGTGCATATAGTGAAGCTGCTGCAAGATCATTCTTTACTGAAGATATTCAAACAGTTCCATTTGCAACCTTTGCCGAAGTTTTAGAAAATACATCCAAAGAAAAAACAGAGTATTCCATTTTACCTGTAGAGAATTCGCTAGAAGGTAGTGTGGGAGAGAGTTACGATTTATTGTATTCTACAACACTAAATGCAACAGGGGAGATTTACCATAGGATTGAGCATTGTCTGATTGGCATAGGAGAAATAAATGAAGTTGATACTGTTTATTCACATCCACAAGCTTTAGGGCAATGTAGAAAATTCATCGAGGAGCACAAAATGAAAACAATTCCAGCATACGATACGGCAGGCAGTGTAAAAATTATCAAAGAGTTAAACAAGAAAAATTGTGCCTGTATTGCAAGTAAGACAGCATCCTCAATTAACAATGTTCCAATAATTGCAGAAAATATTGCAAATAACTTGAACAATTATACACGATTTTTGATGTTATCAAAAAAAGAGTCAGGCATTACAGGGAATGACAAGACATCAATAATTTTCTCAATAAAGCACGAACCTGGTTCACTATACAGAATAATTGAGAATTTTCATAAAAATAATGTGAATCTAACAAAGATAGAATCAAGACCAACTAGAACCAATACATGGGAATACAATTTCTATGTAGATTTTGAGGGACACCAAAAAGATGTCAATATTTCTAAAATGTTAGAAAAAATCAAACAAGATACATTGTTTTTGAAAGTTTTGGGTTCGTATCCTTCAGCAAAATTAAGCTAAAAGCCTTTTGGTTTTCTTAAAGTAAAACCCATACTAAATCCAATAATTATCACACCAGCAGTAATTACTACTAAATGATAAGTAAACAAAATTGGGTCTGTTGTTACATTTAATGTGGCAGTGACTTCAAAATCTGTAGAACCAGTATTCTGTATTTCGATAAATGTTACACCATCTTCTAAATGAACCCAGTCTAGAGACAATTCTTTTTTGTAGGAAGTATTTGGAATTTGCAATCCGTCTGCAGGACTAGTCAATTCTAAATCAAAGGAATCCCCAATTATTGTCATTGACTGAGATGCGCCACTGTTTGCTTTGATTTGATAGGAAGTGGATTCACCAACACCAAATGTTTCATTTACTTCAACTGTTTGAAATCCAATTCCAGTAATGAGTGAATAGACTCCGATGCCGATAATAACACTTCCAACAATAAATCCAATAATAGTTCTTTTTGCTAACACGATTTCTTGATTTTGAATACTGCTTAAAAAATTATCTACATTAAGGAAACATCATGAGGCTGACTCTCGGCAAATCCAGCTCTTGACATTTTAATAAATTCTGCATTTTGTTGCATTTGCGGAATTGTGTGAGCGCCACAATAGCTCAATCCAGAGCGAACACCACCTGCAAGTTGTTTTAGGATATCAGTAACTGTTCCTTTGTAAGGAACCATAGCCTCAACTCCTTCAGCAACATAGTCATTTAGATCATCTTCAAGTGAAATTGAGCCTGTTTCTTTTGATTTTCTACCAATTGATGCAGCAAGAGAAGCCATTCCACGATATACTTTGAACCGTTTTCCATTTTTAGTCAAAACTGTACCAGGTGATTCATCGGTTCCACCAAGCATACTTCCAACCATTACAGAAGATGCACCAGCAGCTAGAGCTTTTGTTGCGTCACCAGATGTTCTAGTACCACCATCAGAAATGATTGGGATTCCATGATCACTAGCAATTTTTGCACAATCCATTACTGCAGTTAATTGTGGAACTCCTGAACCAGTAATTACCCTAGTAATACAAATAGAGCCAGAACCTACACCTACCTTTACTGCATCAACACCTGCTTTTATCAAATCTTCAGCACCTTGAGCAGTTGCAATATTTCCAGCAATCAGTTCACAATCAGGAAATGCTTTTTTGATGTTACGAACTGTACTAATTGCATTCTCACTATGACCATGGGCAATATCAACAACAAGAACATCAGCACCTGCATCTAACAAAGATTCACTTCTCTCCAAAAAGTCACCTTTGACACCAACTGCAGCTCCTACTAAGGGTCTGCCTTTCTTATCTTTAGATGCATTTGGATAATCAGTATTATTTGTAATATCTTTACTAGTAATCAACCCCTGTATAACACCAGAGTCATCAACGATTGGAAGTTTTTCAATTCGGTGTTTATGTAACATGTCTTTTGCTTCATCTAATGACACACCTGGTTTTGCAGTAACAACATCTCTAGTCATCACATCTGCAATTGTTCCATTTGAACCAGCAAAAAGCAAATCTCTTTCAGTAACAATTCCTACTAGTTTAGAGGTTGAATCAACAACCAGCAAGCCCGAAATTTCTTTCTCTTCAGCATAATCTAACGCATCTTGGATGGATTTGTCTGAGGATATAGTATATGGATTCTCTATCATAACACTGCCTGAACGCTTTACCTTTAGCACTTCATTTGCCTGCTCCTGAATAGTCAAAAATCTATGAATAATCCCAATTCCCCCAGCACGAGCCATGGCTACAGCCATTGATGACTCTGTAACAGTATCCATGTTTGCACTCACAAATGGGATGTTAATTGTGAGATTTCGAGATAATTTTGTGGTTAGATCGGTCTGACTTCTACTTGTAATATCTGAATATTTGGGTACAAGAAGAACGTCATCAAAAGTTAATCCTTCTTTGAATTCCAATGAAACCTTGTTAAGAAAGTTGAATATTGATTATAAGCCTTTGTGTTATTTTTTCAGTTTTGATGCAATAGTTACTGCATCTTTTGTAGCATTTACGTTATGAGTACGAATAATGTCTGCACCATTAATAACAGATATTGCTTCAGCAGTGACAGAGCCAAACAAGCGATCAGATGGTTCTTTTTGTAAAATTTCCCCAAGAAAAGATTTGTTTGAAACTGAAACCAAAACAGGATAGTTTCCTTTAATTGAATTCAAGTTTTGAATTATTGTCAGATCTCTTTTTACCCAATCAGAGTTGATTTTGGTAAAAAATGGTCCGTTTCCTTGTTTTCTAAAAAATCCAACTGAAGGGTCCAATACGATTTTGTCGGATTTTATATGGGATTTTTTTGCAATTTTCAAGCTTTCTTGAAGTAATTTTTTTGTAGACATCGTATTACCTGTTACCACCTTTGAACTAAAAGCACACAAGATTAACGATGGGGAAAAATCTGAAATTACATCTTTCATTTTCTCATCATATTTTAAACCAGAAATATCATTAATGATTTCCACACCATGCTCTAAAGCATCTTTAGCAGGTTTTGCCCTACAGGTATCAACAGATATTGGAACATTAGACACATTTTGAATAATTTTTATTGCTTCAAGTATTCTCTTTGATTCAGTTTTTTCAGATACCATAGTAGAGAGATACGGTGCAGTAGACATTCCTCCGACATCAATAAAATCGGCACCAGCATTTTCCATCTCTTTGATAGAATTTCTTATCTGGGTTTTAGTAGTTTGAATAGATTTTTTGTAAAATGACTCAGGACTAGTGTTCAAAATACCCATAATGCGAACTGGATTTTTACCTCCAACACCTAATTTTGCAATTCTAGTCACATGGTTTATCAAAAACTAATGCAATTTGAGTCATATGATGATTAAAGGTTGGAAAACAAAGTATACAGAAATTCTAAAGGAGTTTAGATATGATGAGAAAAAAGACAAGGAATCAGCCATACTATTAGATACAATTCTAAAAAAATCAAGAACTAGTGAAAAAATTCAGGATTTGATTCAAGGTAATACCGTATTTGTAATAGGTTCAGGTCCATCATTATCATCTGCAATTCCAAAGTTAAAGATATTGAAAAAAGGAGTAAAGATTGCTGCAGACAGTTCACTAAAACCATTATTAGAAAATGGGATCGTCCCAGACATTATTGTAACAGATTTAGACGGAGATGAAGAGTCATTAAACAAAATTGCAAAGAGAGCAATCTTTGTAGTACATGCACATGGAGACAATATTGAAAAATTAGAATTTGTAAAAAAAATCAAAAATTGTATTGGAACTACGCAAACAAAACCATTTAACAAAATACAAAACTTTGGGGGATTTACAGATGGAGATAGGGGTGTTTTTCTAGCTAGTCATTTTAAAGCAAAAAAAATTATTTTATTTGGAATGGATTTTGGTAACAGGATAGGAAAATTTTCTAATACAAAAAAATCAGAAAGAAAAACAAAATTAATGAAATTAAAAAAAGGAAAGGGACTCTTAGAATGGTTAGCTACAAAGACAAAATCAGAATTATTTACGACCTCAACTAGTATCAAGGGGTTTGAAAAAATACCATACAAAAGCCTGAATATTATAATAACCTAGAATGCATTTAATACCCATTCCTCATTTACCAAATTATGAAATTTTCAGAGGAGCAAATGAAGGGAATTGTTACTTTGAAGGAAAGTTTGATCGAACAAGTTGACAAACATCAAGAAGCAATAGAGGCTTTAGAAAAAAATATTACAATATTAGATGGATTCCTAAAAGAATCTAGTTTTACCAAGGCATCACAATTAACATCCACAGAAAAAATTGAACCTCAAAAAATCAAAGAATCAGTCAAAGAGGTACAAAATTCAATTCCAATTACCCAAGGAAAAGATGGGAAAGTTATTGCAAACGCATTTGTCACTCCTGAACAAGTTTCAATTGTATTAGATGATAATGTGGAGATTAATGCAGATACGCCTCCTTTCAAATCATTTTTCTTAGACAGAATCATTGGAGAAATGAAAAAGAAAGACTCTACAGATGCTGAAAATGGAAAAATCCAAAGAGAGTCAGTAATTGATTACATCATTAACAAAAATGGTTCAGATATCAGAGAAATCATTATCAAGAATTACAGACAGAAAGAAAGAGTAAATGAATTAATCAATACAGCAGGATGGTCATTATCAAGAATGCTGGAGAACATTAACAAGTGATTGTATGGACAAGATTGTAGTTTTAGATTTTGGTTCACAATATAGTCATTTGATTTGTAGAAGAATCAGAGAGTTTTCAGTATATGCAGAATTGGTTCCTTTTGATATTAGTTATGAGGAATTACAAAAACACAACCCAAAAGGAATAATTTTTTCTGGAGGTCCATCTAGTGTTTATAGTTCAGATGCACCAGTTCCAGAGAGTAAAATTTTTGATATGAATTTACCATTGCTTGGAATTTGTTATGGTCACCAATTAATCGTAAACAAGTATGGAGGCAAAGTTAAAAGAGCAAATAAAGAATACGGTTCTTCATTACTTACAATTGACAGTGACAAAGATTTGCTAAATGGTGTTGGTGAATCAGTAAGAGCATGGATGAGTCACGGTGATGAAGCAGAAGAGATTCCTCCTGGTTTTCAAGTAATAGGACATACAGAAAGTGCAAAAGCAGCTGCAATTGCATCAGATGAAAAATCAGTTTACGGAATTCAATTTCATCCAGAAGTTGTTCACACAGAACAAGGAACAGAAATTCTCAAGAACTTTGTCCTAAAAGTCTGTGGAGCAAAGCAAGACTGGACTATGGAGGGTTTTATTGATTCAGCAGTAGATAAAATCTCAAAAATCGAGGGTAACGTACTTTGTGGAGTTAGTGGAGGGATTGATTCTACCGTAGCCGCACTATTAATTCACAAAGCCATAGGAGACAGACTCAAGTGTGTTTTTGTCAATAACGGACTGCTAAGACTAAACGAAGAAACTGAAATTGAAACAATGTTCAAAGATAATTTCAATGTAAATTTTACATCAATTAACGCAGCGGGTAGTTTTCTTGACAAGCTCAAAGGAATTGAAGATCCTGAAAAGAAAAGAAAGATTGTTGGTGAAGAATTTGTTAGTGTATTTACAGAATTTGCCGAAAAGAATGGTCCATTCAAATGGTTAGCTCAAGGAACTCTATATCCAGATGTAATTGAAAGTGGAGTTTCAAAAGGACCAGCAGATGTAATAAAATCACATCACAATGTAGGGGGACTACCCGATTGGCTCAATTTAGAAATTTTAGAGCCACTAAGAGAATTATACAAAGATGAAGTAAGAATGATTGCAAAAATTCTTGAAGTTCCAGAAAAACTTTTCATGAGACACCCTTTCCCAGGTCCAGGACTAGCTGTAAGAATCATAGGAGAAGTAACACCAACAAAACTCCAAATTTCAAAAATTGCAAGTAAAATTGTAGAAGACGAGCTAGTCGAAGCTGGCTTGTATGGTAAAGTGTGGCAAGCTTATGCAGCAGTAGGGGATGATAGAGCAGTAGGGGTAGTAGGAGATGAAAGAAAATATGGAAACATTGTAATGATTAGAGTTGTTGATTCAATTGATGCAATGACTGCAGATTGGACAAGATTACCACATGGGATATTAGAAAAGATGAGTAATAGAATAACAAACGAGATTGAAGATGTAACTTGGGTCACATATACAATTTCAAGCAAGCCTCCAGCTACAATTGAGCCTCAATAGGTGAAAACATGGAATATGAGAAAATTTGTGATGAGATTTTAAAATCTGATAAAAAAATCAGATATGTTGGAGTCTATGACTATGGAGAGCTACATGACAAGATGCGTGCAGGCGCAGAAAGTTTCCTATCAAGAGAAGAAACAGAATTATCATTATCTCAAGCAGTTTATCGTTGGTCAACACGAAAAAAAACATCAGATAAAATTGGCAAGCCAGAATTTGCATTAGCTAAATACGAGAAAATCTATAGAGTAACAGTTCCAGTTGGAGGTGCAGGACTGATATTATTCAGTACAGAATTAGATGCCAATGTAATTGAGATAGTTAACAAAGTTTTAGAAATCAAAAATAAATACTCGGAATAATTTGTGATTAATATGGACTTTCATGTTTTTGATACATATGTCAAGGCAAAAGACGGACATACAATGCATTTTGATGTAGTTACTGACAACAGTAATGTAGAAAAAGCAATTTCTTTTGCAAAAGAATGGCTCAATACAATTGGAGAAGAAAATTCCAAAGTTACAACTGAAGAATGTAAATTCTGTCACACACAATCTGTTCCAGAAGATATTGAGATTGAGATAATGACTAATGGTTATTTCATTTCAAAGATGGAAGGCTGTCCCGAATAACTAATTTAGTAAAGCAGCACCATAGACACCTGCTGAATCTCCTAACTCATTTCTCAAAATAGGAGTATCAACTAAATCTGAAAATACCTTTTCATAAACTGAATTTTTTCCTTCACGATATAGAAAATCAATATTTGATAAACCACCTCCAAGTACAATTGCATCAGGATCCAAAATATCAATCACGTTTGCAAGACCATATCCAAAATTTTCTAAAAATTCACTTTTCCAGATTTTTCCAATATCACTGTCAAGATTTGAAAGAATTTCAGGCACGGATTTGGATTCTCCTGAGAGTGATTCCCATTTTTGTTCCAATGCAGGACCGCTAATGTAGGTCTCCACACACCCAGTCTTGCCACAATAACAGGGATTTCCATTGCGATGCAATGTGTGATGCCCCCATTCCCCAGCAATGTTGGTTCTTCCTGAATGCAGTTTTCCATTTACAGTAATACCGCCGCCAACACCAGTACCCATGATTACACCAAAAACAAGATCAAAATTTTTTGCAGCACCCATTTTAGATTCTGCGGTAACAAAACAATTTGCATCATTTTCCATTGCAATGTTTTTTTTCAATTTTTTTTCTAGATCTTCTTTTAGAGGTTTTCCAATCAAACATTGAGTATTACTGTTTTTTATCAGTCCAGTTTTTTTTGAGATTGCACCAGGCGTACATATTCCTAAAGAAAAATCTGAAGCATTACTTGATACTTCTAAAACCAATTTTGAGACGGTGTTAACTATTTCAGAATAATTGTCTTTAGGAGTTGGGACTCTTTTTCTTTCTAAAACATTTAGGGAATCATCTAATAGAATTGCTTCAGTTTTTGTTCCACCTAAATCAACACCTAGTTTGGACAACAATAACTTATGAAAATTAGGACGCTTAAGTTTTAATCAATTATCCCATTGGAGGCATGCCACCGCCACCTGGACCACCAGATACTGCAATAACATCATCAATTCTAAGAATCATACATGCAGCTTCTGTTGCAGATTTGATAATCTGTTCTTTGACAGCAACTGGTTCTACAACATCAATAGAAAGCATGTCTGCAATCTTTGTGTTTTTAGCATCAATACCAGTCCATTTACGACCTTGGTTTTGTTTTGCTCTCAAGTTTGCCATTGTGTCAATTGGATCCATTCCGGCATTTTCAGCAATGGTTAATGGAATTACCTCTAAGGCTTCAGCATATTTCTTAATTGCAAGTTGTTCTCTTCCATCAAAATTATCAGCCCAGTCTTTGAGTTGGGATGCTGCAAATGATTCTGGTGCACCCCCACCTGCAACAATTTCAGGTTTTTCAATTACGTCTTTTACTACCATGAGAGAATCATGAATAGAGCGGTCAACCTCATCAATTACTCTTTGAGAGCCACCACGAATTAGCATGGTTACTGATTGTGGGTGTTTACATCCTTCAATGAATACCCATTTGTCAGATTCAACTTTCTTTTGGTGAACCAAATTAGCAGAACCTAGATCTTTTTCATTTAGGTCATCAAGATTGCTTATTACACGACCATCAGTTGCTTTTGCTAGTTTAATCATATCACTTTCTTTTACACGACGTACTGCAAGAATTCCGTTTTTGGCAAGATAGTGTTGTGCGATATCATCAATACCTTTTTGACAAATTAGGACATTAACTCCAATATCGTGTAATTTATCAACCATTGTTTTGAGCATTCTATTTTCTTCTTCTAAGAACATCTGCATTTGAGTAGGATCAGAAATTCTGATTTCAGAACTCATCTCAGTTTTTTCAATTTCAAGTGCTGAATTAAGTAAAGCAATATGAGCATTGTCTATTTTTGTAGGCATTCCACTGTGAACAATTTCTTTATCTAAAACAATTCCTTTAACAATTTGAGTATCTTGGATTGAACCACCTGATTTCTTTTCAACCTTAATGTTTTCAAGGTCAACAAAGTAATCTTCACCTTTCTTTGTAACTATACTAAGAATACCATCAACTACAATTTTTGATAATGTATCACTATCTTCTGAGATTAATTTTGATTGCATGCTGGTTGTAGCAATTTTTATGAGAGATTCTCTGTCATCAGGTTTGATTTTCTTTGACAAGTCAGAGTAGATTTCAAGAGTTTTTTCTGCAGCAGTTTGATAACCATCAATAATTGTTGATGAATGAACATCTTTTTTGAGTAGTTCTTCTGCTTTAGCTAAAAGAGTACCTCCAAAAACTACAGAAGAAGTTGTACCATCTCCAACTTCATTATCAACAGTTTTTGAAATTTCAACTATCATTTTGGCTGCAGGATGCTGAACATCAATTTCTTTGAGAATTGTTGCTCCATCATTTGTAATAGTAACATCACCTAAGGAATCAACTAACATTTTGTCAAGGCCACGTGGTCCAAGGCTGCTTTTTACCAGTTCTGTAACTAGTTTTGCTGCAGCAATGTTGTTTTGTTGAGCGTCCTTACCCTTTTGTTGTAATGCACTCTCTTTGAGTACTAAAACAGGTCCATTTGGTCCTTGTTGAATTGATGCCATTTAGATTCTGCATCAATCCCCCGAATCCCCCTTTTTAATATTACTTAGTTGATCGGCGAAATGTAACTTCGTTTTTTTACATCAACTATTCCACCGGAAAGAATTCTAACAGAGGGCAAGGCCAAAAACGGTAAGAATAACGGAATTAGGTGGGGCCTAGAAAATTTACATCCAGAATCAACAATAGAGTTATTGATTTTTTCAAAGTTTGATGAAACTTTTTCAAAAGAATCAGTTGAAACAATTCCTGCAAATTGCAGAGGTAATGAAGCAAGAATCTTTCCAGATTTTACCACAACCAGTCCGCCTTGATTTTTTATCAAATGGTTTGAGGCAACTGCCATATCAGAATCATTGGAGCCAATAACCATCATATCATTTTCATGAAAACTCCAAGTAGATGCAAATGCGCCAATATCAGCACCAAAATTTTCAAGAAAACCTATAGAGTGCTTACTTGTTCCATGTGTTCTATCAAATGCTGCAACTTTCCATATGTCAGAGTCTAAAGATGCAGAAACTAGATTGTTTTTTGGTTGAAGTTCGGCTGAACCTATCTTTGTAATAATTTCAGTCTGCATGAAAATGGTGTTTGCAATAACGTCTTTCTTTTTAGATTTTATTTGAAAATCATCTTTTGAGAATTTTTTTAGTTTTACAGTATTTTTTGCCCAAGGAGAAATTGTTTTTTTCTTTATTGGGAAAACAATTTTTCCATTAGATACTGCTAGTTTGCCTCCTACAAATACGGTTTTAGGTCTAAAGGATTTCAAATCATCAAAAATTAGAATATCAGCTAGTTTACCAGGTGCAATTCCACCAAGATCTTTTCCCATGTTATAATAATCAAAATTATTTTTTGATGCCATACTTACTGCATCAATTGGTTCTAGACCAAGTTTGATTGATTCACGAATACAATGATCAATATGACCAAATTTTGTAATATCTTGTGGATCAAGACCATCTGAACAAAACATTAATCGGTTCAGATATGTTCCATGAGACAAAACTCTAGGAATGATTTCTTTCAAATCACGTCTGATAGAACCTTCTCGAATCATTATCCACATTCCAAGACGTAGTCTCTCTAAAACTTGATCAAAATTAATTGGTTCATGGCAAGAAAGAACTCCTGAAGAAACGTAAGCGTTAAGTTTTTTGTCACTTGCACCAGCAGTGTGACCATTGATAATACAATCACATTCCAACATTGCAGAAAGAGATTTCATTGTTTTTGGTTCACGAAGGGTAACTTTAGTCCAAGAAAAAACTTCACCCAATCCAAGTACATGTGGATGTTTTACTGCAGATTTTTCTTGAGATAAAGTAAGAGTATTACTATTACTGAACTTTGCATCAACAGGTAATCCACCAGGTACGACTTGAAAAATTCTTACGGGAAGATCTTCTCCTAATTTTAAAAATTCTTGAAAGCCTTTGTATCCTCCTACACTGACAACATCAATAGGATCTGAGAAAAGAGAAGTTACACCACAAAGAAGTGCTTGTTTTGCAAATTCAGATGGAAGAACAAATTGATCAATATGCAGATGAGGATCTGCAAAACCAGGACCGACATACTTGTTTTTGATATCGATAACTTTTGTTTTTGGACCTTGTGTATGCGTTGCATCTGGGCCAACATATGCAATCCTCTCACCAACTATTGCAATCTGAGTTTTTGGAATAATTTCTCTGGTATAGACAGATAGTAAATTGCAATTTTTTAAAATCAGATCTGCTTTCTTATCACCCATAGCCACAGAATTTAAGGCGGAGATCGAATTTGCTAGGCTCAAAGTCACGATTTTTCATTATAATTTGCGCCTATTATAGATTCAATGCTTAAATTACGGTTGAGAAGGTTTTGTTGATATGAACATACCAAAGGTGGTCCGAAAGTATTGTGCAAAATGTAAGACACATACTGAACAAAAGATCTCCATTTACAAGGCTGGAAAGAGACGCGGTTCTGCAAGAGGTGAGCGTAGACACGCTGAACGTAAACATGGGTATGGTGGACAAAAATTCCCTAAATTAGCAAAACCAGCCAAGGTTACAAAGAAAGTTACTCCAATTATGACATGTACGGTATGTAAAAAGAAGTACAATAAACTAGGTGTTAGAATTAAGAAATTTGAGTTGGTGGCAGCATGAAGAAAGATCACGTCGAAATTCCAAAACCATCAAGTAAGTTTCAAAAAGTCAACTGTAATGAATGTGGAGAACTACAAATTGTTTATTCACATGCATCAACACAAGTTGCTTGTAATTCATGCGGAAATGCAATTGCAGAAGCAACAGGTTCTAAAGCAAAAATTAATGGCAAAATCTCAGGTAGCGCTGAGTAAATCATAATCCTGTTTCGTGTTTAGATTAAGTGCAATTCTTTTATCATCAAGAATGACATAATTTTCTTCTATATTCTCAATTGAATTAATTTTTTGAGAATCAATTATCGAAATTCCTGTAAAGTTACATTTTTGATTATTATGAATTATGGAATATTCAGATGTTGTTCCAATAGAAGACAGTAATTTTTCAGTTACAAGAATACTTGTCCAAATTTTTTTTGAATCAGGTTGTTTCACAATTGTTTGAATAACTTGTGCATCCAACAATGGAAGATCACCAGAGGTGACAAAAACCAAATCGTTGAATGTTTGCAATACAGAGTTTAGATCTTTAACATATCCGAGTCCAGAGGTATCAAAAATTTCAATGTTGTTTTCTTGCAGTAGTTTTTTTGTTTTAGGTGAATTAGGGCTAGTTACTGCAATAATTTTTGAAAAACAATTTGAATTTTTTAATGAATCAATAACATGAAGGATAATTGGTTTTTTGTATTGTAAGAGTAATTTTTCATCATCTGAATTCATTCGTGTTCCTTTACCACCAGCCATAACAATACCAATCATATTGATACAAACACCATCAACGAAGCTAGTCGAGTAAGTTCGTTAGTAGCACCAATTACATCTCCAGTAATTCCACCAAAACTACGAGTAGATATGCCAAGCAGGAATAATGTAAGGGTAACAGTAATTCCAAGCATTATCAATCCAGTAGTTTCACCAATCAAACCTACAGGGATGAGCATGATGACAAATGCAGCCGCCAATTTTCTCTTGTCTTTCATCAGATGGACAAAAGGAGAGTTAGAGCCAGATGCAGCAGAATTTCCTAGACTAGCCATAAGCACCATTGAGAATTTGGCCAAAATTTCACTAATCAGAATTGCCTTAAACAAATCAAATCCAGTAGTAAGAGAGATTGTAATTATGAGACCGACCAGATACAAAACAAGTCCAACTATTCCAGCTGAACCAGTAGAAAGATCCTTCATTGCTTTGAGTTTCTTTTCTTTTGAGCCTTTCACCATAAGTCCATCTGCAAAATCAGCTAAACCATCAGCATGATGAATTCCAGTAACTATTGCAATAGATGCAACAACTAACAAGCTAACAAGTAATGGATCTAAAAAGAAAGATAATCCAAATCCAAATGAACCAACTAAAAGTCCAATTGCAATTCCAACAATAGGGAAAACATACATGTATTTTGCAATGTTTTCTAAAGTTGCATTTGATGATGGAAATATTGTCAAGAAAGAAAAGACAGAACCAATTTCCTTAAGCATGAATCCACCATCCAATCAATGTTAAAACAGTAACAATTGGAATAATAATAATTCCAAAGAATAGAACTGAGGTTAATTTCATAATAGATATTGCAGAATGCACGTGTTCTTTTGTAAGAATTAGTTCACCATTACCCAATTTGTAATGATTTACTTTTTCAAATTTTGTCCCAAGTGCTCCGGCTAATGCAGCCATAGGATATCCTGCATTTGGGCTCTCAGTTTTTTTGCCATCACGAATCATTATCTTGTAAGATTCTTTCCAGTTATTTTGTAAAATAGCTGCTGAAATAATCATTACAAGTCCGGTAAGTCTTGATGGAATGTAATTTAGTATGGTATCACAATTAGCCGCAAACCATCCAAGATTTTTGAAAATATCAGTTTTGTATCCTATCATAGAGTCAGCAGTATTAATTATTCTGTACACAAATGCCCCAGGTAATCCAAAAATTGCATAGTAGAAGAGAGGACCAGTAATTCCATCCACAGTATTCTCACTCACGCTTTCAAGCACGCCTGAAATTACATGATTTTTGTCCAAATGAGAGGTATTTCGCTTTACAATCATAGATAGATTTTCTCTAGCAGAATCCAGATTATCCGCCTCAAGTGATCCAACTACTGCCATCGCATAGCGTTCCATCCCCTTGATTGCAATAGTGGTCTTTAGTAACAAAGCACCTATCATAATTGAAATCGCTAATGTTACCCAATCAGTTGAGAGGAATCTAATTCCAAAATCCAAAGTTAAGAGTAATGTAACAACCATTCCAACAGGAATTGTAACTACAAATATTCCACCAATTCTTTCAAGTTTTTGATTTTGGTTTTGTCCTAGTGGAGTTAATTTTGCAATTAATCCACCAATCCAAGCAGTTGGATGAAATTTATTCTTAGGATCTCCAAATACAAAATCAAGAACCAACGCAAATCCTACAATTATCAAAGATTCTAAAATCATTTTATCATCCTCTCAATAGATTTCATGTCTAAATTATTTTTTACAATTTTTGATAGTTTGTCTAATTCTTTATCAATTTTTGAGATATTCTTTTTTGTCCAAGCTATTTGTTTTGCCTTAACATTAAGTGAATCCTCTTCTGGAAGATCAAGTTTCATCATAGGAATAGTTCCAAGAATAGGAATTTTAGTAAGTTGTTTGATTTTTCTAAATCCAGGCTTTAGCACATCAATATCTCCTCTGAATTTATTTAATACAAATCCTTTGACAAGTTTTTTGTGTTTATTTTCAATTAAATCCATGGTTCCAACTAAACTTGCAAATGAACCACCTTTATCAATATCTGAAACCAAAAGTACAGATGCATTTGCTTTTTGAGCAATTTGCATATTTGCAATATCATATTTTTGTAAATTAATTTCAGCAGGAGAACCTGCACCTTCTAAAATTACTAAATCATAATTTTTTTTGAGTTTTGATAATGAAGTTGTAGCTGCTTTAAGACCTTTAGACTTTACAAATTTTGCATAGTAATCTTTAGCATGCATTTTCTTGTAATATTTCCCATTGAGGTAAACTGCACTATAGTAATTTCCCAAAGGCTTGAGCATTATAGGATTCAAGTCAGGTTCGATTGGACATTTAGCAGCAATAGCTTGAATTGCTTGAGCGCGAGAAATCTCAAAATCAGGCGTGACATAGCCAAAATTAGACATGTTTTGAGATTTGAATGGAGCCACGAGGTATCCCTTTTGTTCAAAAATTCTACATAGCGCTGCAACCAATGTTGATTTTCCAGCACCAGAAGATGTGCCCTGAACCATTAGGGGTTTCATGCAACAGCCTCCATAGCATTTAGAAGTTTCAGATTATCTTTATGAGATTTGACTGCAATTCGAATATAGTGATTATCTAATCCACGAAAATTTTTACAATCACGAATCAATATTTTGTGTTTCAATAATTTTTTTTGAATTTTTGTAGAATCAAATTTTGTTTTTATTAAAATAAAATTCGTTGAAGAGTCATGACATTCAAAGCCAGAGATTTTAGCAATTTTATTTTTTAAAAAGTTTGATTCCTTTTTAATAATTGAATTTGATTTTCTAATATGCAATTTATTTTTGAGAGCCAATATTCCTGCTTCTTGTGCTAGTGCATTAACACTCCAAGGAATTTTTATTTTTTTCAAAACATCAACAATTTTTTTTGAACCTATACCATATCCAATTCTAATTCCTGCCAATCCATAAGATTTTGTTAAGGATCTTAAAACAAAGAGGTTATCATATTTCTTTACTAATTTTATTATGGATTGATTTGATTCAGGTACCAATTCAATAAAACATTCATCAACAAATACAAAACTAGATTTATTTTTTGCAGCGGAAATAATCTTTCCTAATTGTGTTTTTGATAATAAAGTTCCAGTAGGATTATTTGGATTACATACAAAAACACATCCGTTTTTAGGAATCTGTGAGATAAATGAATCTACATCTTTAGAAAGATTCATCGTTTTAAAAAAAGTAAATTTACAATCAGCAAGTTTTGATGCAGATTCGTATTCACTAAAAGTTGGAGTTGGAATTAAAACACGTTTTTTAGACAAAAATGCAGTGCAAAAGTTATAGAGAATTTCAATTGCACCATTACCCACAACTATGTGAGAGTCAGATAATCCAGTGTATTTTTTGAGACTAGAGAGTAACCCAAGTGAATCAGTGTCAGGGTAGTATTCCATTTCATCTACTCTTTTCTTGATAGCAGATTTTACAGAGGGAGGCATTCCAGCAGGGCTGGTATTTGAGCTGAAGTCTAATACATCGATCAACTGATTTCCTCCAGAAAATCTGCCTCCATGAGAGATAGGATGATGTTTAAGAATACTTGATTTTGCCCTTATTTTCACATTACAAAATAGGGGCAGGCGATATAGTATCTTTTGGTAATTTGAATAAAGATTATTAATTGAAACCGATCAATGATTAAATCATGGAGAAGAAAAGAGTTGCAATTATAGGAGTTACAGGTTCTGTAGGACAAGAATTTGTACAATCTTTGAACAATCACCCATGGTTTGAAGTAACCCAAATTGCAGCATCAGAACGCTCTGCAGGTAAAAATTATCTTGATGCTATCAGAAATGAAGGTGGAATCATCATGTGGGATGTAGGTGGTGAAATCCCAGATTATATCAAAGAAATGACTGTAAAAAGCATTGACGAACTTGACACATCACAATTAGACCTAATATTTTCAGCAGTTGAATCTCAAGCTGCAAGAGATATTGAAACTAAAATGGCAGCAGAACTACCAGTGGTTTCAACCAGTTCTGCATACAGATACGAAGAAGATGTTCCAATTCTCATTCCAGGGGTAAATGATGAGCAAGCTGAATTAATTGAGACTCAAAAGAAAAATCGCAACTGGAAGGGATTCGTAGCACCACTTCCAAACTGTACAACTACAGGTTTAGCAATTACATTAAAACCACTACTTGAAAAATATGGTGCAAAAAAAGTCATGATGACTTCAATGCAAGCAATTTCAGGAGGTGGAAAATCTGGAGTTTCTGCAATGGGAATTACAGATAACATCTTACCTTACATCCCAAAAGAAGAAGGTAAAGTTAGACTAGAAACAAGAAAGATTCTTGGAAAACTTGTAGATGGTAAAATTGAAGATGCAGACATTAGAGTTAGCTGTACATGCACCAGAGTCCCAGTAATTGATGGACATACTGAATCAGTCTTTGTTGAAACTGCTGAAGACATTGATCCATCCAAAGCAAAAGAACTCTACAATGGTTACAATAAAGAAATATCAGTTCAAGGATTACCTTCAGCGCCAAAAGAATACTATGCATTCCATGAAGATCCAACAAGACCTCAACCAAGAATGGAAAGAGAAGTTGGTGATGGAATGACTACAACAATTGGCAGAGTTGAAAAAGAAGAGTTGTTTGATAAAGGACTCAAGTACATGTTATTTTCTCATAACAAGAAGATGGGCTCAGCAAAAGGCGCAGTACTTTTAGCTGAAATGTTATACAAAAAAGGTAAGATCTAGATTTTTTTTGCAATTTTTTCAATAATAACTTTATAAGAACCAGAAATCTAGAACGACTCAGGTGTTTTAGACGGCAAAAGTAGATGAGCTAGATCTCCAGATTTTATCAGAATTATCAAATGATGCATCAATTTCAGTTCCACGTTTATCAAAAAAAATCAATGTGAATTCTTCAGTAGTGTATTCAAGAATTAAGAGATTGGTAAAAAGAAAACTAATTGAGCGATTTACCATTGTTGTAAATGATGCTGAACTAGGATACAATGTAAAAGCATTGACTGGAATTAACATGGATACAAAAAAACGTGATCATATAATTTCAGAATTGTTCAAAATTGACGGAGTGAGAGAAGTTGCAGAAGTTACGGGTAGATTTGATATTCTTGTTACAATGTATTCAAAATCATTAGATCAGATGCACAAAATGGTCTCAGAAAGAATAGGAAGGATTGAAGGTATTCAGTCATCAGAATCATTTATTGAGATGAAATCACGTGCCAAAGCAATGCCATATATGCCATCAAAGGATAGTGACTAATATTGCAAAAACAAAAGACTGAATCAAGAGTTGCAGTATATTATGAGCTAACAAAGCCAAAAATTTGGTATTTACTAGTATTTACCGCATTTGGAGCCGCTTTAACTGCATCCAACATTTATGGAATTGATATTGCACCTTCTACATGGGCACTCATGCTATTTTCAGTTGCCGCAGGTTCTGCAGCAGCTAACACTTTGACAAATTATCATGATAGAGATATAGATGCAATAATGGAGAGAACGAAAGGGAGACCACTTCCATCAAAGAGAATCTATCCGGCAGTTAAAGCACGTAATTTTGGATTAGCATTAGCTGGAATTTCATTAGTTTTAGCATTTGGAATTTCATTTACAACTACATTAGAGCAAGGTCTATGGGCTACTGCATTCATAGCATTTGGATTACTAAACAATATTCTCGTATACTCTTATGCACTAAAACGAAATTCAAGAACTAACATAATTTTGGGAGGATTATGTGGTGGTTCACCACCTATGATTGGATGGGTTGCAGTTACAATGTCAGATTTATGGACAATGGGGCTTGCAATGGCAGGATTAGTGTTCATTTGGATTCCAATGCATATTTGGGCACTAACATTGCACTTCAAAGATGATTATAACAAAGTGAATGTTCCAATGTTAACAGCAGTTCAATCAGAAAAAACATCAGCAAGAGCAATAGCAGGTTCAACTGTTGTAATGGTATTATTTTCAATAGCACCATTTTTCATAACAACAGAAGCTGGAGAAGAGATGGTAGGAGGAGTTTATCTGTGGACTGCAATCGCATCAGGCATCTTGATGGTTGCATTGTCAATTTGGGTAATAGTAAAGCCTATGGAAAAAGCATCATGGACTTTGTTTAAATTTTCTAGTCCATATTTGGCAGTATTGTTTATTGCATTAATGGTAGACTCTGCGCTATAAGATACTACTATTTTCATCTAAACTGTTTAGTTCTTTTGTAATTGAAGTGTGCTTCTCAACTAATTCTTCTAGTTCTTTTTGGGCATCAGTAGAATTCCAGTTAGATGAAATCAAAGAAGTTAGTTTTGCAACAATGCTCCATTGAACATTATTTTGTTCATCGATTAATTCTAGGAATCGTTTTCCTTTTTCATCATCATTCATGATTGTAAAAAAATGAATCAGTGATAAAAATCTGTAGCAGGTAATAGTATAATTTCAAAGTTTTATTAGGAAATTATCAATATTTCACATATGCAGTGTAGCATTTCAGAATGCAAAGCAAAAGCAATTCAAACTGTCCAGATCAGTTTTAGAGAAACAAGGAATCTTTGTAAAGATCACCTTGAATTATTCCAAAATAAAGACAAGAAACACACAATCAATTTTACAAAAGCATCAAAATTCAAATGAGTTAATTTGGATATTTTCAAACTCCAGAATTATTGAAAGATTTAACATCTACTATTTTCAAACTAACAATATGGCTGCTAAGAAAAAAATTACAACAAAAAAGAAACCAGTCAAAAAAACAACTTCAAAGCCAAAATCAACAAAATCTAAAGCAACAAAACCAAAAACAAGCACAAAATCATCTACAAAAAAACCAGAATTTGATAAAGCTTGGAGAGAATATAATGCTGCATTAAATGGATGGAAAGAATCTTTAGCACAATGGCAAAAGGCGACAAACGAAACTCTAATGACATATCATGATGCATGTCAAAAAGCTGTAGAATCAGATGCAGAATTATTGAAAAAAGTCAGTTCAAGTTGGGAAAGTACTTGGGAAGAAATTGGTCCCGAATACATCAAACAACAAACAAAAATGATTGAAAATATTTTCAAAGAAACCAATATTGAATCAATTAAAAAATTCAATGAACAGTGGGAAAAATTCCTTAAAACATCAGGAGATGATTCAATCATGGCTTATCAAGAAGCCATAAAGAGATTCAATCAAGCCTGGCAATCAGGTCAAATGTAGTTTTTAAAACAACTATTTTTTCATTTTTCCGATACGGAAGACTTTACAATCACATGTTGAACATGTGCCCATTACTGCAGGGCGTCGATTTTTCATAATTGTTTCTTCAGGGTTTTTGATTTTTCTTTTTGTTTTACACTTGACACAATAAGCTTGTATGGATAAAGATTCTGTGGAAGATTCTTGAGTAGTCTTTCCAAGTTTATTCTCAATATCATCTAATTTTTTATTTTGTTTTTGTAATGTTTGAATAATTTCGTGTTCAATATCAGCAGATTCCAATTTTTCAATTTCTTTTTCTAATTCGTTTACTCTTGAGATTTGTTCTTTGGTAGATTCATCAGAAGGATGTAATTTTGAATTTAACTCATTTTCTAATTCATCGATTTGAACTTCTATATCGTCGAATTCAGAATATTCTTCAATTTTAGGCTCAATCGCAGGCTCAGATATTATTTCAAGGACAGGTTTTTCAGATAGTTTGGATTCTAATTCATCAATTTGTTTTTGTAATTCATCTAATTGTTCAAATTGTTCAGAAGTTGCTTCCTCTTCTGGTTCTGGTTCTTCGGTAACTGGTTCGGGAGCTAAATCAAGTTCTTGTGGAAGTTCTTCTG
>REGK01000016.1:16657-26839 GCA_003702545.1 Candidatus Nitrosopumilus sp. | reverse complement strand
ATTACAAAACCACATTTGGAGCAAAACATTTCTCCAGATTCATTATCAGTTACTAATTTTCCCTGTGCACATCTTGGACAGAGTTCTTTTGCTTTACTTACCATAATTGATTCTGGAATCCTAGGATTGGTGGTATTTATGAATCAACAAGTCATTTTTAGTAATTTTCAAGCCCGTAATTGCCCAGAATAGTCATAATGCAGTTGTGATAATAAAAAACATGAATCAGGTCTGGGTTGTACCTTTTCTAGTTGGATTATTCTTTATGATCCCTAACATTCATGGAGAAACTCTAGTTCAGAATCTAGAAGGTGGAATAAATGTTGAGATTACTCATCCTGATGATATAGTAGTTGGCAGGGAAGGAATTATTTCAATTTTAGTAAAGAATAACGGATGGGAAGAAAAGCAAGACATTTCATTTGAATTTTCATTGTCTGATATTCCAGGATTAATTGTAGAGCCAAATAATGCAACAATTGAGAAACTCGCAGTAGGTGGCTCATATGGCAAAAATATTAGTCTAAGGATCATAAATGATGCGAGTCCAGGGATTCATTTTTTGAATATAAAATATTCTCATGTTCTAGTTTCAAATAACAAAACACCCCAAGATCCGTTCTTTCACGATATTGCAATTCCAATCACAATAAAAGATGAACCAAATGTTACAATTCACACAAATATACCTGAATCAATTTTTGCAAATGCAGAATTTCCAATCGAAGTTGAAATGACATCACAGGACATTGACATTACAGATGTTAAAATCAAAATCATTCCACCTAAAGACATTGAATTTAGAGGAGAGACAATGCACTCATTTTCAAAAATTGAAAAAAATACTCCAGTTGGAATTACATCTCGAATCATTACTCCAACTGAAGAAGTAAATACAGAATACAAGTTGCCATTTGAAATTATTGTAGAATACACTGATGATGTTGGGGATGAGAAAGAAGATTCCCAAACTGTGTCAGTAGTGTTGCGACCTAGAACATTTATGGAATTAACAACTGATGGTGGAATTTGGCTAGGAGATTTCTTTATTGCACCTTATGTTAGCCTTGGAACAATCATAGGAATTCCAGCTGGTGCAATTATTTCATTATTGGTAAGAAGAAAGACGTCTCCAAAAAAGCGCACCAGAAAGAAAAAAGCCTAAGATTCTAACTTTTCTTTGATACTTTGAATATATTTTTGGCTGTACTTTGTAAATAATTGAATTTTAGGTTGAGATAAGGCCATAGCTCCAGGTCTACTATTCACATGAGCCTCTGCAGCTAGTTGTTGCTCTAAGAGTTTCTCAAGATCTTCTTTTGATTGGGAGTCTAATTCTGAAACTAGAGTAGCAAGTTCATTTTCTAGGATATCTTGAGTATCAGGAGTTACAGGTGGTTCTGCACCTATGATCTCTTTAGTAGTAATTTTTCCAAATACTTTTTGATCTAAATAATGCAACAGCGAAAAATAGAGACTAGTATTATAAATTCAATTTGGAATGAATGGGAAATCTGCGTTGCAATGCAATCAGATCTTTTATCTTTGAATAATTTCTGGCTCTAATGATGACTTACTGTATTGGTAAATGCAAAGAATTCAAGGCTCTAAAACCATCTCAAATTGGAAGATATGCAGCAGGTCAAAAGAGATGTAATTATTGTGAAGTGTTTGTAGAATATGACGGATTGACTTGCCCGTGTTGTAACAGACAACTAAGGTGTTTGCCTAGAAGTAGAAAAGGAAAAGAAAAGTACCTATCCCAAATTGTAGTTAAAAAATAATTATTGAACTGAGATAGATTTCTTCTTTTGAGTTTTTGTGGGCTTTGATTTTGGTAATGTTATATCCAATACTCCATCGCTAAGTTTTGCCTTTACCTTGGATGCAACCACGTTCTCTGAAAGAGGTAAAGTTCTATAGTAAGAAACTTGGCTGCGCTCTTTTGTAAGGTAGTTTTTCTTCTTTTCTTCTGATTCCTCTTTGTGTTCACCTGAAATTTCAAGAGAGTTTTCAGTTGCGTTGAGTTTGAGCTCATTTTTCTTTATTCCTGGAACATCCATCTTTACGCGGAATTGTTTTCCTTCATCAATAACATCACATGATGTGTATGGCATTTTTGGCATTGTTATTGCTGGAAATGAAGAAAATGCTTTTTCCATCTCCTTTCTCAGATTATCAATTGATTTGTCAATGTCAAACCAATTTGATGTTTGAAATGGATACAAGGCAGAACTTTTCTTTACAGGTTTTTTTGCCATAAATCGTTTACAAAAAAATTTTTTATAAATTGGGAAAATGATTATCAGTTTTGAAAATAACACTTATGGTTAAAATCTACTTGTAAGAAATCAAAACTAGAAGAAATATGGCAATTCCATCTGAGGTGGAAAATTTTGGAAAGATTGCACTAAAGTGCCGAGATCACATTGAACAATTTTTCAAATAACTCAAGACAGTTCACCTAGAAAATGAACTGTATCGTTTGTAACAATTACAGTTCTATCTTTTGGGACACGGAATAGTTTTTTTGAATTATTTGTCTGAACGATTAGTTTTGAAAATGGATCTTTGAGTGATTTGTATAGAATTCCTTTATCACCTACAGATTGTGACCAATGAGTTCCCTGAACAAACGAAATTGATTGAAATTTTACAACCTGATAAGAGTAGACCATTGCTAATCAATTAGATATTAGAGCACTCATTAAGGATTTTCCTCCAATTAGAGCACCAATGGAAAGGCTAATGTTTGCAACAATGTTGGCTGCAAGCGTTCCGTATTGATTGTTCTCTAGTAAATTACTAGAATCAAGGGCAAATGACGACATTGTTGTTAGCGAACCGCAGAATCCTACGGCTGCAAAAAGAGAGTATCTTCCATCAAGATTCCATTGTTGGGATAAAACAATAAACACGCCAAGGATAAATGCTCCAATTACGTTTACTATCAAAACGTTAAGAGGTAATGTATTGAAAAGCAAAGGAGATTCTGTAATTTTGTATCTTAGAAATGCACCAAAAACAGAGCCAGCTGCAAGGAAAACAAATTCTAGTCCTTTCATGTTTAATTCATAAAAACAGACGTTATTAGTTCTCTTTGAGAAATTTTAGGTTCATAATACCTAATTTCGTATTTAGTAAATTACAGATCTATGATTTTTATAGGTTCAGTTTTTTCTCCAAGCTATATGACCCTCAAAATCAAAATCAGCGACTATGGATTTGAAGATGATCTAGAAATCACTGGTGAAGCAAATGAAGTAATTGAGAAATTCAGATCTCATATGGAAGAAAAACACGGAATTGATTACTCAAAAGAGGCAGTAATTCAGATGTTTACAAATCGCGGACATTCTTTAGAATCAATGAAGCAATAATTTTTTAACAATTGTTGTTTTTATTTTTAACATTTATTACAATGTGAGTTGTATTGATTTTGTAAATTAGATTTTTCTAAAATCATCAGGAATTTTTTGTTTGTAATGTTTAGTTTTGATTACAAAATTTCCTGTAACAATTTATTTTTATTTTATGTTCACCAATACTAGTTAATAGTGGTAGAAAATTATTCAAACGATTATGATGTCAAGTGTAAACTAGATGCTTGCAAAACCTACCCTGCAATAACAGATTCTGAACGAGGAGAAATTGTTTGTGGGGGTTGCGGTCTTATTCTAGTGCAAAACTTAGCTGACGCATCATATGAAAACAACGGTTACACTCAGGAAGACTTTATGAAGCAAGCAAGAACAGGTCCTGCAACATCTCTAACGATGTTTGACAAGGGACTATCAACTGTTATTGGAAGCAATAAAGATTCTTCAGGAAACGCATTACCAAGTAAGACAAAATATGAGTTCAACAGACTCAGAACATGGGATCAAAGAAGTAAATCAAGAAAAACTGCTACTTTGAGCAAGGCCTTCACTTTACTTCATTCAATGAAGACAAAGTTAGGAGTACCAGACAATGTAGTAGAAAATGCTGCCTATATTTACAGAAAAATTGTTAGTGCAAAATTGACACGAGGAAGAACAATGGCATCATTGATTTCGGCCTCTTTGTATGCAGCATGTAGAGAGAACAACATCCCACGAACATTAGACGATATTGCAAAAGCTGGTAATGTTGAGAGAAGAATACTTTCTCGAGATTTGAGAACCATAATCAAAAAGCTTGGATTGAATCTTAATCAGTACGACACTGCCTCGTTTATATCTAAAATTTCAAACAACATGAATTTGAAAGAAAAGACAAAACGAGGAGCATTTGAGATACTAAAGCGCTGTGAAGAAGAAGAGATCACTGCTGGAAAACACCCAGTAGCACAAGCTGCTGCCTCACTATACATTTCATGTATACTAAATGGGGAAAGAGTTAGTCAAAAGAGATTCTCGCTAGAAGCAGGAGTAAGTGACGTAACAATAAGAAACAGAACTGCCTTGATTAAGAAGATTCTAAAGCTTGATGAGTGAAAAATCCAAAAAAAATCCTACATGGAAATTGTAGGAGAAATTATTTTTTCATAAAATACATCTTTTAATCTATTTACCAGATCCATGATTACACGAAGTTGCTCCATTGTAATTTCTTCTAGATCTTTGATTCTATCATGCAATTGTGATATTTGTGATTGCAATCCAGACTTTTCATTTTTTAGAGTAGATATTTGATCTTGAAGATTTTTGTTTTCTTGCTGTAGTTTTTCATTTTCTTCAGTTAATCTCTGGATTTTTTCTGATTCGGTTTCTCCTGGAAACGGTTCTGGAACAGGTACAGGTTCTGGCAATGGAATTGGTTCAGGTTCTGGTGAAGGTTCTGGAATTTCAGGAGGTACAGGTTCTTGCTCAGTTTCTTGTCCAAATGAATGTGAGAAGCTAAACAAAGTGATTATTACAACTAATCCAAATAGAAAAGTAATTTTCATTTTGTATCATAAAATTTAGGACAATTTTGTATATGAATATGATTATTGATTTTTAAGAATGAAAAAGAAAATTACTTGTAGAAATCAGGTTCTTGATCTCTTTTTTGTTTTGGAAGATCATCCATAACAGCTTGAACTACTTCGTTGTGATTGTATGTCAAATGTCTGAGAAACTTTGCAGATTCATCTGCTCGAGTTTTTTCATCAGCAAATAGCATCTCAGGACTACTAAGTTCTGCCATCATTCTATTGCATTCTTGGCAGGGCTCAAAGTCAAGATAGAGTTTCATGTTTTGCCTCATGTCCCTTAGTATTTAGACTATTTTATGGATTGAGCAAGTGGAGCCTCTTTTTTTCGAGGCTTTACCTTGTCAATTGCGTCAATTAGTTCTTGCTGAGATATCTTGATGTCTTTGACATTTTGTGCTTTGCCACCGACATACTTTTTGAGAGCTGTAATAGCTGCTCTGTTTGTAACTGCTGCAATTTCAGCTCCACTAAATCCGTCAGTCAACTCTACAAGTTTTGCAATATCTACATCACTTCCAAGTGGCTTCTTTTTGGTATGAATATCAAAGATGTTTCGCCTTCCTTTTGCATCAGGATTTGGAACTTCAATGATTCTATCAAATCTTCCAGGTCGAAGCAGTGCATCATCTACAATGTCTAATCGGTTTGTTGCACCAACTATCAAGACATTATGTAGTTCTTCTAGTCCATCTATCTCAGTTAGAATTTGAGATACCACACTCTCTGTCACATGGGATTCTGCCCCACCACTACCTCTTCTGGGTACAAGAGCATCTACTTCATCTAAGAAGATAATACATGGTGCTGCTTGTCGTGCTTTTCTGAATATTTCTCTGACTCCTTTTTCAGATTCACCAACCCACTTTGAGAGTAATTCGGGTCCCTTAATGCTGATAAAGTTAGACTCTGTCATTTTTGCAAGTGCTTTTGCAATCAGGGTCTTGCCAGTTCCAGGTGGACCATGGAGTAGGATTCCTTTTGGCGTTTCAACACCAACATAATCAAATGCTTCTTTGTGTTTGATAGGCCATTCTACTGCTTCACGTAGCTCTTCTTTAAGTTCATCAAGGCCACCAACATCATCCCAACTTACATTAGGAATCTGTACTTGAACTTCACGTAATGCACTTGGTCGAACTTCTTTTAATGCATCTCTAAAGTCCTCACTTGAAATCTCAATTTTTTGAAGAATCTCTGCTGAAATTTTATCTTCATCAAGATCTATCTCAGGAAGAATCCTACGCAATGATCTCATTGCAGCTTCTTTTGATAAGACTTCCAAGTCAGCTCCAACAAATCCGTGTGTTGTCTTTGAGATTTGTTTAAGATCTACCTTTTCATCAATTGGCATTCCACGTGTGTGGATTGAAAGAATTTCAAATCTTCCTTCATCATCAGGAATCCCAATTTCAATTTCTCTGTCAAATCTTCCAGGCCTTCTAAGTGCTGGATCAATAGAGTCTGGTCTATTGGTAGCTGCAATAACTACAACTTTTCCGCGAGATTTCATTCCATCCATCAATGTCAAAAGTTGTGAAACGATTCTCTTTTCAACTTCTCCCGAAACTTCGTCTCTTTTTGGAGCAATGGAATCTATCTCATCAATGAAGATTATACTTGGAGAATTCTCTTCAGCTTGATTGAAGATTTCTCTAATCTTCTCTTCACTTTCACCATAGTGCTTGCCCATGATTTCAGGACCGCTAAGTGAGATAAAGTGGGCATTAGTCTCTCCAGCAACTGCCTTTGCAAGAAGGGTTTTTCCCGTGCCTGGAGGACCATACAATAGAACTCCTTTTGGTGCTTCTACACCAATTTTGTCAAACAACTCTGGATGTCTCATTGGTAATTCAACCATCTCACGGATTTTTTGGACTTCATTTTTGAGACCGCCTAGTTCGTCATATGTTATTCGTGGAACAGACGCATCAACTGATTTTGTCATTGTTCCAAGTTTGAAAATTGTATTTTCAGTTACAATAACTGGTTTTGAAGGCTTTGTGCTAGTTACAATGAATTGAACTCGTCCGCCCATCTGTGTGTTAAGAGATAATGTATCTCCAGTTGTAAACACATGATTGAGATAGTTGTAAGTCATGTATTCTTGTAATCCTTCAGCAGAAATTTTCTCAGTTGGAGACAAGATAATTTGTTCTGCATTTACAGCTTCGACGGATTTTAAAGAAATTTTATCACCAATTCCAGCTCCTATGTTTTGTCTTGTCATTCCATCAATTTTGATAATTCCTGTACCATATTCTTCAGGATTTCCTGGCCAGAGTTTCACATGTGTTTTTTTGTTATATGTTAATTCTAAGATTTGACCAGTATTCCATTTTTGATCTTCAATGATTTTTGGATCAATTATTGCTCTTCCTCGTCCAACATGTTGCTGTGGAATTTCATCAACTTTTAAAATAATTTCACTCATTTTTTCACCTCAAAAATAAGGGGGGTTTATTCAACCTCCACCTGTTTCCCAGTTGGTTTTTCTTCAACTAGTTTGAATACTAGTTGTAAAATTCCGTTTTTGTAGGAAGCCTTTGCAGAGTTCTCATCAACTTTGTGTTGCACTGGAACTTTGACACGATATTTTTTATCACCATGTTCTGCAGACAAATCTACAACTTTGTTGTCAACAACAATTTTGACATCAGTCTTTTCAACTCCTGGCATTTCAGCTATGAGTTTTACAACTTTCTCTTTTTCATCAACTATTGTGTCGACTATTGGTTCTCGCGTATCAGAAGCTGGAAGTTGGCCTGGTTTGACGTTTCCATATTCTTTTACCACAGGTTTTCCATCAGGGCCCACGGTCATTGTATAACCATAATAAAATGGGCCAGATTCAGAACCATTTCCCTTGAATCCTTCAAAGATGTCGTCTGTATTGAAAAAAGATCTAGACATTTGTTTGAAGATTCTATCAATTTCACTATCAAAGAACATTGTCATATTCACCTATAGTATGTAATATCTATGACATTATATAAAGATTATTAGATATTCTTTGAATTATTACATAAGGCTATTATAACTGACATTATATAATAATCTTAATGCGAATAGCAAGCATGTCTGTTCCTGAAGTTGTCAGAGAGATAATCACTAGAAATCGTTCAATTTATGACTGTATGAAGATGGATTTGATAAATTACACAGCATTAGCAGTAAAAATTCAGCCAGAGATTGAGAGAATTCTTGGAAACAGTGTCAATCTTAACACCATAGTTGTGGCAATCAAGAGATATTCAGATTCATTTGAGATTAAAGAGGAAGTAAAGGAAGAACCAGTTTTGAAAAATGCAAGATTGGCTCTGACGGATGGAATAATGGATGTTAAATTTTCAATCAAGGATTCTAATCAAATTGATCCTATGGCAATTTTGGACAAATTCTCAAAGATCACAAATAATTACGAATTTTTCAGAATGTCTGATTCCTTTAGATTTCTTACTGAAGACATGGAAGACATTAGGCAGATTTTTGGTAATGTCTCAGATAGGGAGGATCTATTTAGTACGGGTCTTGCAAAGATCAAAATTACAATTCCAAACTCTCAGAATCAATCAGATGTAGTTTCTTATGTTGCAGAGGTCTTACATGCAAATGGAATCGAACTTGTAAATGCTTTTTTCAGCCAGGACAACATCATAATTATTCTAAATGAAAAAGACGCATCAAGAGCATATGAGATTTTACATTCGGATATTATGAGAGCCTGAAGACAGATACTCATAATTTAAGAAAATAAACTCATAAGGATATATTCCATTATTTTCTGAGGTAACCAAATGGCTCGAAACAAGAAGAAAATTGTCATTTTAGGTGGTGGTTTTGCAGGATTGGAATGTACAAGACAATTAGAGGAATATTTCAAAAATGATTCAGAGATCGAGATTGTTCTAGTTAGTGAAGATAACTTTCTATTATTTACTCCAATGCTACCACAAGTAGCTTCTGGAATGATTGAAACAAGACATATCGTAATGCCAATTAGAACAATTACAAAAAAAGCAACATTCTATGAAGGTAGAGTCAAAAATATAGATCCTTATGGAAAGATTGTAAATCTGTGGGGAAGTGGAAACAAAAGAGGTATTTCGCTTCATTATGATTTTCTTGTTGTAGCATTGGGAAGTGAAACGAATTTTTTTGGAATGAATGATCTTGAGAAAAATGCTTACCAAATGAAGACTCTCAATGATGCAGTAATGGTTAGAAATAGAATGATAGACATGTTAGAACAAGCAGAAAATGAAACAAACCCAATTCTGAAGCACAGTCTACTAACTTTTGTTGTTGTAGGTGGTGGTTTTGCAGGAATTGAGACTGCAGGAGAGATAATGGATCTTTTGTTAGATGTTAGAAAGTATTATCCCAATATAAAAAAAGAAGACATTAGAGTAGTTGTATTAGAAGCATTACCAAATATTTTACCAGGTTTTTCTGAAAGTCTTGCAAAGTTTGCACAAGAAAAGCTTACAGAGCATGGAATCGAAATCAGACTGCAAACAGCTGTAACTAGTTTTGACGGAGATGAAGTTATGATAAAGAAACTAGATATGGATAAAGATGCAGTTGACGAGTCAGTTGTAAGTTCGATTCAATCAAAGACCGTTATTTGGACTGCAGGAGTAACACCAGTCAATACAATCAAGAGATCACTATTCAAAACAGAGAAGGGGAAAATTATTATCGATAAGAATTTGGAAGTAAATGATTTTCCAGGTGTTTTTGCAATTGGAGACTGTGCATTGTTCATGGATCCCAATAGTCAAAGACCGTTTCCACCCACAGCACAAATTGCTGAGGCTCAGGCTAAAATTGCTGCAAAAAATCTTCATGCTTTAATCAGAAATGAGGAAAAAACAGAATTTACATACGAATCAAAAGGCCAAATGGCAATTATTGGAAAAAGAACAGGTATTGCTTCATTTTTAGGAATGAATATTCACGGAATTTTCGCATGGTTTCTTTGGAGAAATATCTACCTCTCAAAAATTCCAACATGGGATAAACGATTCAGAGTATTTCTTGATTGGACAGCTGATGCAATTTTTGATAGAGATATTTCAAGACTCAAATTCATGAGACGTGAACCAGAAAAAGAATACAAGGTTCTTGATGAAGTCGATGATGTTTGGTAGCTAGTTTAGTTTTCTAATTTTATAGATGATAATTGCTGGTGCTGCAAAGTACATTCCAAGATTCATAAGAAT
>REGK01000016.1:0-16557 GCA_003702545.1 Candidatus Nitrosopumilus sp. | reverse complement strand
ACGTGAACCAGAAAAAGAATACAAGGTTCTTGATGAAGTCGATGATGTTTGGTAGCTAGTTTAGTTTTCTAATTTTATAGATGATAATTGCTGGTGCTGCAAAGTACATTCCAAGATTCATAAGAATGATTCCTACACCATAAGAAATCATTTCTTCTTCAGAATTAATTTCAACATAGTTTAGAATTGATAATGTGGATAACATTGGAGTAATTGTTAATTTTACAACTTCTTTGAATAATGGAAATTCACGCTCCAAATCAGCAATTGCAGGAGAGAATGAATAGTATAATTGGTTGAATCCACTCATAAATGCAGTTCCTGATTCTGTTCCAAGAATAGTATTATCTCTTAGTTCTCGTAGTTTCTGAACTTGTGGTGCCATCTCAGAACCAAATGCAGCAGTTGCTATCAAACATCCACCATTTTCTTCACCAGATGACTCTTCGGATAATTTTTTAAAAGAATCTATTGTCTCATCAAATCTTTCAATTTGAGAATCAAAATCATCTACTCCATTGCTGTATGAAAAAGTGTAATAATTCTCTGTACTATGAATAACAACTTCCTTGAATTTTACATTGTAATCTTGACCATTAGCAGAAAAGAGTCCTTGTGCATTAGTAACATAGGCATCTTTTCCATTGATTACAAGTTGTTCTTGAGAGATTATAGTTAATTGTCCTGATTCAACTACTTCTCTTAACTCTTCAGATTTATCAGAAATTATATCATCAATGGTTTTTCCATCTGTTGGGTAAATTGTAAGTGAAATAACAGGGTTCATTATCCCAACCTTTGGTCCAACTGCTACAACATCAGGAGAATTTTCTTGAGTTTTCTCAGGTTGTTGTAAGAGCCAACCTGCAGGAGCGCTAAATGCTATATCATATTCCTCACTTTCAAATAATTGGTTTCCAGTAGGTGGTTCTACATTTGTTTGAATTCTCTCAGGTTCTACTAATTCAATTAAATCAGTAACATCTGCACGATTAACAATTGTAACTTTAGTAATTCTAACTTGTTCGGGGTTTAGAGGCTCATCTCTGTTTCCAGTAGCAACTGATGCAATTTTATCAAGTGTTTCAAAACTTTCTTCAGTTACAATCCTACCAAATACGGTATACTGCTCATCAAGGAAATTCGAATCTTGGTGTACAATAAAGAATTGTGAACCCCCACTATTTGGATCAGCAGATCTTGCCATTGAAACAATTCCACGATTATGTTTAATGTTGTTAAACTCGGCATCTAATCTTTCATCAGGACCTCCAGTACCCCAAGTACTTGGATCACCATCTATTGTATTTGGATCACCGCCTTGAATCATAAATCCTGGAATTATTCTATGGAATAGTGTTCCATCATAAAATCCGGATTGAGTTAATTTGATAAAATTTTCCACGTGATTTGGTGCATCATTTGGGAAAAAGCCAATTGTAATTTTTCCCAAGTCAGTTTCAATAACCGCTACAGGTTCAGTTAAAGCAGATTCATTTGATTGTGCAAGTGCATGATTTGTAAGTCCAACAAAAAGTATTGAAATCGTTATTGCAAAAAATAATCTATTCAATATTTTTTTCCTATCTGACTTACTTAAAAGCCAATTGTATTAGTTTTTAACAAAGTCAAACAGATTATTCCTATGCAACCTGATGAGAAGATTCAGGCACATATTGTTTCGATATGGAGAGAATCAAAAAAATTTCTATCAATTGGTGGAAGAGAAGGGATGTTGGTTCTTACGGATAAACATCTAATGTTTATTCATAAAACTGAAGCCAAAATGAAATGGTGGAAAGCCATCACTCAAAGACAGGTCATTAACTTTATCAGATCAAAAAACACAATGATCCGTCATGACGGTTATGACGAAGAAGAATTAATGAATGATGTAGAAGATGAAAGAAATACAGAGTTATCATTTGATGACATTTCTCATATTAGTTTTGAAGAAAAGACATGGGGAAGTGTTTTGCAATTAGAATATGAAAAAGACGGTAAAAAAGAGAAATTCCAATATTCTATTGCACAGGACTGGGTAAAATATCCAGCAAAAGAGCCTACAAAATACATGAAGGTAGATTGGGAGCCATTTGTGCAATATATTAAAGACAGACAGAAATTTACAAAGTAAAATTGGGTAAAGTTTTCGCTGTAGGTGTAGGTCCAGGCTCACCAAAATATGTTACAGAAATAGTCAAGGAGATTGTTCAAAATTGCGATATTGTAATTGGATACAAATACACCCTAAAAACAATCGAACATCTCCTTGAAGGAAAAGAAGTTCTTGAGATTACAATGAATAATCAGGAAAAATCATACCAAGAAGTTCTTCCAAGATTAGGGAATAAAACTTTGGTAATTCCATTTACTGGAGATGTGAATTTTTCAGAATCTGAAGTTGTTGATAGATTAATAGAAATTTTTGGCAAGGTGGAAATTGTCCCAGGTATTAGCTCAATACAAGTAGCAGCATCTAGGGCACAAGTACCATTAGACAAATCTAAAGTAATTACAATGCACGTTACAACTCCAATTGAAGATAAAAAATTAGAATTGCAAAAAGCATTGATTGATGGATTTAGTGTTGTTTTAGTTCCAAGACCATGGCCCAAACAACCAGACAAACATTTTATGCCATCAGAAATTGCGGTTTATCTACGTGAATGTGGTTTTGATACTGAAAAAATTAAGGTTCATGTTTTTGAAGCAATAACGACTGATGATGAAACTAATTTTGAAGGGACTGTAAAAGATTTGGAAGGAAAAGAGTTTTCAGATTTGTCAGTTATGGTATTCAACCAAACAAGTCTAGATTCATACATGAATTATAGGTGGCAGTGGGAAAACTAGTTACCTAAGTTCTGACCTTGTCTAAGAATTAGGTTGTCTGAATTAGGAAATACATATGCTACAATTTTCATCCATGGATAATCTGGATCATACAATCTGTAAAATCCTGCATCATCAAATGTTATTTCAATAGAGTTCCCGGGTGCAATATCTCCAGTTGAAATTCTTCCATCAGGATCAAATGGATCATGTCTGTCACCATAATTTTCTTTTCCACTAAGAATACTATGAGATACCACATCATCATTTACAACTGTGATAGTAGTACCTGGTTCAACAGAAATTCTATCCATAGAGAAATATCGCAATCTAAGTGGATCTGATGAACTTTGAGTAGCAATTGCCTGATCTAAGGCAGAACCAGCACCAATATAGCTGTCAAGAAGTCCCTGGGATGATGATCCTCTAGATATGTGAATTGTGAGATTATCTGATTTGGTAGTTGCTTGTTCTACATTAATTTTTGATAGTGTAGATAATTTTGTAGTGTAGATAATTTTGTAAGTATCATCAGGTGTTGTAATTCTACCAGTAAAACCATAGACTGCTGCATCTTTACTTTCAGCAACCAATCTTCCAAAGAAGCTAATTGTGGTGTCAATTCCACCAGAACTTTCTACATTTCCATTAACTCGAATATAACGACCCTCACGCAAAAATTTTCCTTCTAATTCTGATATGATGAATTCTTCATCATCAAGTGTGACAAATCCATCTTCTATTACAAAATTGATTGAACTTCCACGTTGGTCTTGAGAAGATAGGCCTAGATCAATTTCAGTGAATTTAATTTGCTCTTCAGTTACAGCAAAACCAGAGCCTTCTAGAAGAAATGCCTGGTTTTCAGAAACTTCGGCAAATGATTCATTGAATAGATATCCTGAGAAAACTACGAGTAGTGCTAGTAATGATATTGTAAACTTCACAATAGATTTGTCTTCTAATTTGGTTTATAATTTGCTACTAAATTATTTTAGACTCAATAGGCAAATCCAAATGGATTACAAGTCTAAACCAGGCATTTTAAGACCTTGTTCTTGCATCATTTCTATCATATAGATTTCCAAATATCCTCCTGCTAAAAGCAAGCCAACGACAATTCCAATTTCAATTGCAGTAGGTTTGATGAAGGTTCTAAGATCAATTTTTTTGGTGATTGCCCTGATTAGAATAAAACTTCTAGAAATTCCTAGAGAATAGGCAGTTAATTCCATTAATCCAAATGGAGATAAGAATAGAATGGCCAATGGAGGCACTGATTCTAAAATTGGGTTGGTGGTAGTTATTGCTGCAAATGCAAACCCTGTTGACCAAGCTGAAAAGAGTCCCCATGCAATTCCAAATCCTGGAATAAACATTGGGAGTGCAATTGTTGTGTTATGAGTAAATATTCCGAACCCGTCAATGTCCATTACCAACTCTTCAAATTCAGACATGAAAATGTCAGCTTCCTCTTGGCTTACTGTAGACATCGAACCGATTTGGTATGTTCCTGCAAAAATTCCTGCAAATATGAAGAATAAAGAAATTCTGAATTTATTCACAGCGTAATACAATTAGAACAATATTTGAGGGTTCGTAGGCGCAGATTTAATTAAACCACATCATATTTTTTGATATGAAAAAGGAGTTATCCTTTGCACTAAACTATGCATTAAACAAGGGATTCCAGATTCATCCAGATGCTTTCAAAATCTTAGAAAATGTAGATGTAAAAAAATTAGAGAAGATTATCAAAGAGATTGTTAGAGAGAAAACAAAACAGAAATTATTTCAAATAAATCAAGATGATTTGGAAACATATCTTGGAATCAAAGATGATCCATCCTTAGAAAATGAAGTCAAGGTTTTGTTGGATCCGACAGACAAGATAACCACTGGTGAGGGAGTCAAGGGGTATAATGCATTATTCTCAAGCAGATTCAACAAACTAAAACGAATAGTATCAGACAGGCCAGAAGCTAGGATGTTGAAGTCTTTGACTTTTGTCAAAAATGAAAGGTCAGAAGATGACATGTATGTTTGCGGTCTAGTTACTGCAAGAAACAGTGAAAGAAATGTGACAAAGTTGGTTTTAGAAGATCCTTCAGGCTCGTTTGAGGGGATTATTTTTGATACTGAACTTCAAAAGACAGCAGATACCCTTCTAGTAGACCAGTTTGTAATGGCAAGAGTTAGTGTTGGAAAGAACTCTGGATTCATCATAAAGGATTTGATTTTTCCTGATATTCCTGATCAGGCCACAAACAAATCTGAATCTGAATCCTATGCCGTGTTTTTGTCTGATTTGCATATTGGAAGTAAATACTTCATGGAAGAGGAGTTGAGAGAGTTCTTTTCTTGGATATCTAGTCCTGACCCTACAGCAAAGAAAATCCGATTTATTCTGATTGGGGGAGACATGGTTGATGGAGTCGGAATTTACCCAAATCAGAATAAGGAATTAGTTTGCCAAACCATAGAAGAACAACTCAAAAAAGTTGAAAGTTTGATTGATCAGATTCCAAAAAATATCAAGATAATCATAATGCCTGGAAACCATGATCCTGGTAGAAGGGCACTACCCCAACCAGCAATTCCAAAGAAGTACAATTCTGGATTATGGAATAGAGAAAATGTAATTATGGTTGGAAATCCTGCGGTAGTCTCATTGAATGGTGTTAAAGTGATGATGTTTCACGGTCAGAGTATTGATGATATTGTAAAGACCACACCAGGACTGAGTTATGACAAGCCAACAAATGTGATGAAGCATCTACTACGGGCCAGACATCTGAGTCCAATTTATGGTAGTCAGACACCTATTGCTCCTGAAATGCAGGACCTTATGGTAATTGAGGACATTCCAGATATCTTCCATGTAGGCCACGTTCACAAAGCCCAGTTGGATATGTACAAGGGTATTTTGTTGGTTAATTCAGGTTCATGGCAAAAACAGACACCATTTCAAGCAAGTGTTGGAATGACTCCAAATCCAGGTATTGCTTTGTTAGTTAATTTGAAGACCTTTCAGGTTTTCCACCAAAATTACAATTCTAATCTAGACAATATCCTGCAAAGTTAGATCATCTTTGAAGGTCTTTTTTACCATTTCAGAAGATACGGTAAGTTTGTATTTTTTTGTCCTGCCATGAATTCCTTGATGAACCAGTCTTCCAGAGATTATTCCAGAAAGTTCAATCTCACTAAGCATTTGTGTAATCCTTCTTTGGGTTAACTCATCCCGTCCCACTACTTTACAGAGATTTTTGTATGATGAGTAGATTTCTCCAGTTGATGAGCCATTGGCCTTCATTATAGCAAGTATGACTAGTTTCTCATGAAGAGGATATGATTTGAGAGATGTTTCTTCTTTATTTTCCTCAATTTTTTGAGATGCTTCTCGGACATGGGTTTCGGTGACTTTGTCTGATTGTTGTCTTTCAGCAAGTTCCCCTGCAACCCTAATGAGGTCTATTGCTCGTCTTGCATCACCATGTTCCCCTCCTGCGAGAGCAGCACATAGATTTAGGGCAGATTCATCAACAGATTCGACCTCAAAAGCTTCAGATATTCTTTCTTCAAGAATTTTCTTGATCTGTTCAACATCATAATTTGTAAAGACAATCTCCTCTTCTCCAAGACTACTGATTACCCTGGGGTCCAGTTTTTCTTTGAAGGTAAGATCGTTTGAAATTCCAATCAAAGTCAACGAGCCAGAATCAAGACTTTCATTTGCTCTGGTTAGTTGGTAAAGTATATCCTTTCCAGTCTTTGAGACTAGTTCAGCTAGGTAATCAATCTCATCAATTACAAAAACGACGTTTGTTTTTTCCTGATCAATATTGTTTAGGATTCGTTTGAACACCTCACTAATAGCAAGGCCAGTTGAAGGTAATTCTTTGTCTGATAGACCTAATTGACGCCCAAAACTGACTAGTAAACCGTAGAGTGTGGTCTCTTTTTTTGCATTTGAGTAGATTAGTTTTATTGGGAAATTTGATTTCTCAACCCTTTCTTGAATTTTGGAGATGACTTTTTTGACTACAAGAGTCTTACCAGTGCCTGGTTTGCCATAAACTAGAAGATTGGACGGTCTAGATTGTTTGAGAATCGGTAAAAGTGATTGGGTAACTTGTTCTTGTTCAGTATTTCTATGTTGGATGGTTTTTGGAATGTAGGTAAAATGTAGGATTTCCCTATTCTTGATAATTGATTTGCCAGATTCAGCTGCATCTAATAATCTATCAATCGGATCAGACATACTCACACACCTTTGTTTCCTATCAATTTCATCTTAACCATATCTCAATTAAGAGAGTATAGAATAGAATAGTAATTCTAGTTTAGTTTGTAATTAATTATTTTTAGTTAGTTTTTGTTTTTTCAAAAAAAAAAAATAGAAAAAAGAAGAGTGGAAATATTGGTGTGTGGGTTTCTCTAGTTGTTAACAACCATGTTAACTTCATGTTAAGAAAATACCCAAAAAGCCCATTTTGACCCCTTTATTTCCAGTCCAGGCGTTAAGATTGATGTTAACAATGTGAATATCTCAAATCTAACCCCTTTATTTCCAGTCCAGGCATGAATATGTCTTAATTTAAGGGGTTTTAACATGATTGTTTGTTAATAACAAAAAAACAACTAGGCGTGGCTTACGCAGTCAATGTTAACAAACCATTTAGTTAACAAATTTTCGTAGATCATTTGAACTGTTAACATCAGATCGATTAGATCCTAACATGGCCAAAAAACGTATTCGTATAGACATGGAAGACTCTGACGGTGCACGTTATGATATTAAACTTGAAGGTAACGTAACCAGGGATAAAGTCTTGAAAATATTTGAGATGATGGATTTAATGAATATTGAAGAAGAACAGGAAACAACAAACATTGATTCTATAGGCTCTAAAATTTGGCATATTGTGGACAAGTTCTTTCCTATGGGTAAATTCACATCAACTAATATTCTTGAAAAATATGAGGATGAATTTAATGAACCAATCAAACTTAGTGTAATTTCCACATATCTCTCAAGATTTTCATCAAAAGGCAGGGTAAATAGGACTAGAAATGGTAGAGAATGGACCTATCAAACCATAAAAATCGGCCAAAAACAACACTAAATCAATTAAGATATAGTGATTTTTCTAACAATCAGGCGGTCTTTTCCAAGGATTAATTTCACATATTCGCCTTTTTGGATGTCCATATACTTTCGAAATTGTTTTGGGATGGAAATTGTCCCAGCAGATGTAATTTTTACCAAGACTTCATTTTCTTGCACGGACATAATAGTGCTATAAATTAATAATATATATAATTTAATAAAATATGTTTATTATAATTAATTATAAAAAACAGTATTTTTTGGGTAAAATTATGTAAAATGACTCTGGAAAAACTCGAAAGATATCTTTAGACAACAGTTGAATTTGTCTGGACTTCTCCAACCTTTGCTATTCCCTTTTCAGTAATGGAATATGTATATGGTTTGGATTCAGTGTTTCTTTGAACAAGACCTTCTTCAAACAACTTCTTCATCAGTCTTGAAGTGTGCTCTCTACTCTTCTTTAATGTGATTTGTATGTCACGTGATGTCATAGCTTTGTTTGTGATTAGGTGTAACACGTAATTAGTAGGACTTGTATGCTCAATATTGGCAATTTTAGGCGTGGAAACAGGTTTTTCAGGAACTTTTTCTGGCTCTTGTGATATTACAACTTCCTTTTCTTGGACTTCATTCTTTGCTAACTTTTCCAAGAATTGTTTTAACTCCAAATTTGGATCCTCAGTTTTTTGCTCAATTCCCTGGATTTCTAGTGCATCTAGGCGTATTTTCATGTCAATTAACTGCCTTTCATAATACTCTAAACGTTCAGATTGTGATGCATCAACCATATCACTCTTAGATTTGATGAATGGTCTAATCTTATAGTATCCATACAAGCCTCCCAAACCTACAATGAAGGCTAATATCACACTCAAAATCACTTCTGGGTCAGGAATTTCTACTAACATCACAAATTTTATGCCTATATTGTGATTTATCGTGATAGAACAACATTATTTCACACTTTAGATTAACAAACTCACACACATTATCACAACCAACCCAATTAATTGAACTCAACAATTATCACAACATCACATACTACATGCCTGTCTTACGAGCCTATCTATCACACTAATGACCTCTTCCTCTCTTTCTGGGAAGATATCACTCTCATTTATCACACTAATCTGCTCAGATAACTTGGATATCACATCAATATCATCAGGTAAAATGATGCCTAAACCACGTAAAAGTATGATTGAGTAGAATAATGAGACTAATTTCTCTCTAGACTGCCCAACTTGCCTATAATACGCACCTTTTGAAATTGAAAACTCTGATTCAAGAAGATTCTTCTGATTTAAAATAATTTCAATTTGTCGCTCTGTAAACAAAGATTTTTTGATAATTTTTCTAATAATATTGTTAAAATTAGATTCTTTAAACTCCGACATAGCTATACAAATCTGTATAATAGCATTCCAATTAAACTTTAAAGAGCCACATACGAACCATTTCTATGGCTGGAAATAAAGTTGAAACATTTCTAAAATCAGAATTAAAAAAGAAAAATGCATTATTGTTTGTTCTAATAGATTCAGAAGTATCGAATCTGGCGGAATCTGCTAAACTAGCAAAAGATGTAGAAAAGATTGGGGCATCTGCTATATTGGTGGGTGGTTCTTCTGCTACAGATCAGATAGAGATGGCTCAGGTGGTAAAAGGCATCAAAAAAGGCATCAAAATACCAATAATTCTCTTTCCTGGCAACGTAACAGGGGTTGTACCTGACGCTGATGCCATTCTATTTAGTTCCTTAATGAACTCAGAAAATCCATACTTTATCACACAAGCACAAGCCCTAGGAGCACCAAGTGTTCTAAAATTTGGTCTAGAACCCCTTCCTACAGCATATTTGGTTATAGGAGATGGCACAACCGCTTGGTTTGTTGGCTCTGCAAGAGGAATCCCATTTGAAAAGCCCAAAATCGCTGCAGCCTATGCACTTGCAGCTCAATTTCTTGGAATGCGATTTGTCTATCTTGAGGCAGGTTCTGGTGCAAAATCTAGTGTTACACCTGAGATGGTCAAGACTGTAAGACAGTTGTTTAACGGATTTTTGATTGTAGGTGGTGGTATTAAGGATGTAAAAACCGCCCAAAACTTGGTAAAGGCAGGAGCTGATGCCCTAGTAATTGGTACTTTCCTTGAAAAAGGTGGAAGTCTCAAGAAACTAGAAGAAATAACAAAAGCAATTCAAAGAAGCAAGTAAAAGTACTCTATTATGTCTGAAAACGACGCAATTTCTCGTATTAGTGGGATTGAAATGCCCGATTACTATTCTGATTATTACTCTAGCCTATCTACAGAAACATACACTATTTTTGAGAAAGCTGCATCAGCAAAATCAAGCCTGGTGGATTCTTCAGGCATAATTGAGCCGAAAATCGCATTTGATCTAGCAGACCGTGTTGCAAAAATGCACGAAATTGATATTGCCGAACCCCTCAGAGAACTTCTAAAAACCAACGGAAAAGAACTTTCAGCATTAATTCTCTCAAAAGAGATTGCACAAGGAAAATACTCACTTCCTGATTCTACTTTGGAAGAAAAACTTGATCTGGCAGTACGTGTTGGACTGGCAATAGTTACAGAAGGAGTCACAATAGCCCCTTTACAAGGAATTAGTGAGGTAAAGATTAAGAAAAACAAGGATGGTTCTGACTATCTCTCAGTTTCCATTGCAGGTCCTATGCGTTCTGCTGGAGGAACAGAATCTGCCGTAACTATGCTGATTGCAGATCACGTAAGAAAGACAGCAGGATTATCAAAATTTCAGGCCAATTCCTTTGATGATGAGACGGGCAGATTTGTGGAGGAATTAAGAATCTACGAAAGAGAGGCTAGCAGCTTCCAATTTCATATCCTAGATGAGGATATTGAACATGTGATTTCAAATCTGCCTGTAGAACTAGACGGTGTTGATACGGACCCCTATGAAGTTGTAAATCACAAATCTATGGCCCGAATCAAAACTGACAGAGTCAGAGGTGGTGCTTTACGTGTACTAAATGACGGTCTTATCGGCAGATCCAAAAAACTGCTCAAAAGAATCGAAATGTATAATCTTGATGGATGGGAGTGGCTTAATGACCTTAAAGGTGCTGTTCAGACTGGTGAAAAACAAGAGGATGCAGCTACCAAAAGAATGCATGAGGTAATTACAGGCAGATCAGTCCTTTCCATGCCTAACAAATTAGGAGGATTTCGACTAAGATATGGACGAGCATGCAATACTGGTTTTGCAGCAGTTGGAATTCATCCTGTGATTGCAGAAATTCTTGATCATACAATTGCAGTTGGAACTCAAATCAAGATTGACATCCCAGGAAAAGGATCTACTGTAGCATTTGTTGATTCAATTGAAACTCCTGTAGTTCGTTTGAAAGATGGCAGTGTTGTAAAAATTAGGGATGTGAAACATGGAATAGAAATCAAAAACAATATTGAAAAAATACTTCACCTTGGAGACATTTTGATTTCTTTTGGTGATTTCTTAGAAAACAATGCACAACTGGTTCCATCAGGATATGTGGACGAGTATTGGATTGAGGAGTTAAAACAAAAAATCGAGAAATATGAGCCTGAGGACCAATATCTGACTCAATTTCTCAATAGAATTCCTACAATTGATGAGGCATTGAAAATCTCCCTTGATTTTGATATGGCTCTTCATCCTCATTACTTGTATTATTGGGATAAGATATCTGGTGAAGAACTTGGACTACTTTTGAATCCCAAAACAATCAATGAAATCTCAATAGAGTACTCTTTACAAAAAAAGAAAATTCTTGAAAAATTAGGAGTTCCACATATACTCAAAGATGACAGTATCATTCTTGAAAATACTGAAGCAAAAATTTTCTTTAATCTGTTGTTTAGAGAAGAACCAAAAATTGATGACTCTTCAGTTCCTCAAATAATTTCAAAATCTTCTGGAATCAAAATTAGAAACAAATTCTCTACATCCATTGGGGTTCGAATTGGGAGACCTGAGAAATCTGCCCCTAGACAGATGAAACCACCAACACACGTATTGTTCCCAATTAGTGACAAAGGAGGACCTACACGAGATCTTCTAAAAGCATCTAGAAATGAGCACTTTTTCACCAGTATTTACAATAGGCATTGCACTCAATGTGACATACCATCAATTGGGATAAATTGCTCAAAATGTGGCACAAAAACTACTGTTACCTATAGGTGCCCACATTGCAGAGATTCACTTGAAGAACCTTTTTGCGAAAAATGTAAACGAAATGCCCTAGCCTATTCTCATAAGGAATTTCCACTAAAATCAAAACTTCTAGAAGCTCAGGAAAAAATTCGAATACGTGCTCAAGAGCCATTCAAAGGAGTCAAGGAATTAATCAGTCAGGATAAGATTGCCGAGCCCTTGGAAAAGGGATTAGTTCGTCAAAACTTTGGGCTAACAGTTTTCAAGGATGGAACTGTTAGATTTGATGCAACAAATTCTCCCTTAACTCAATTCAAACCTTCTTGGATTGGAACATCTGTTGAAAAACTCAAAGAACTGGGATATTCCCATGATGTTGATGGGAATCCACTTGAAGATTCTGAACAAACAGTTGAACTTCGGATGCAAGATGTGATTATTCCATATGAAAGTGGGAAGTATCTTGTTTCGATTTGCAAATACATTGATACTCTTTTAGAAAAATTCTATGGAAAAACCTCATTTTACAATGTGACTAACTCTGAGGCGTTAATTGGACATCTGATTATTGGTCTTGCTCCTCATACATCAGTTGGAATTGTAGGTAGAATCATCGGATATTCTGAAACCCATGTATGTTTTGCAACACCCAACTGGCATTCTGCAAAAAGAAGAGATGCAGATGGCGATGCAGACTCTATAATGTTGTTAATGGACAGTCTTTTGAATTTCTCAAGACAATTCCTTTCAGATGCAATTGGTGGATTGATGGATGCGCCATTGCTTGTTCAGCCTCTTGTTTTGCCACATGAATCTCAACCACAAGCCCATAATCTTGAAGTAACAAAATCATTACCATTGGAATTTTTTGAATCAACGCTTCAACAAGCCAAAGCCCCTGACATCACATCTGTAGAAATTATCAAATCTAGGCTTGAAACAGAAAGACAGTTTTACGATTATTATTTTACACATACCACTTCATCTCTTACAACTTCAAAATCACGTAGTGCATATTCCACTCTTGGTTCAATGCTTGACAAATTTGATATGCAAGTTAGAAATGCTGAACTGATTGATGCGGTAAATACTTCAGAAATTGTTTCAGATGTTATCTCAACTCATCTTGTGCCAGATATTATGGGAAATTTGAGAGCATATGCAAGACAAAACTTTAGGTGTACTGGTTGCGGTAAATCATATCGTCGAATGCCATTAATTCAAACTTGTGTTTGTGGACACAAACTAATCCCAACAATAACTCGTGGTTCTGTAGAAAAATATCTAAAACTTGCAAAAAGGCTTGTTGACAAATATGATGTTAGTGAATATCAAAGAGGACGTATTCATGCTCTTGCTGATGAAATCGAATTAGTATTTGGAAAAAGTGCAGGTGACCAATCACTTCTAACTGACTATGCCTGAATTATCGCAATTTGACGTATTCGTAGGCGCCTAACTTGTTATCAAAACAGAATTTTACCTTCTGATAGTTCTTTCTGAATGATTTTACTTTGGAAAGCAATTTCTTAGGATCTTTCTTCTCTATTACGACTTGTTTAATGAAAGAGGCAATTTCTTGCATCTCATTTTTCTTCATTCCAAGTCTAGTAATCTCTGAAACTCCTAGTCTAATTCCACCTGGATGGAAGTAGTTTCTTCCAGCCTTTATATCTCCTGGAATCAATTGTCTGTTTACAATTATGTTGGCTTTCTCCAAATCTGCCTCTACTTTTCCACCATCAGAATAATCTAAGACGTTGACAGCAATTTGGTGTGATTGTGTAAATCCTCTACTTTCGCCTAATACTTTGAATCCTTCATCACTTAATGCTTCGGCAAATGATTTTGCGTTCTTTATGACTTGAGCAGCATAGTCTTTTCCAAACTCTAATGCTTCGGCAAATGCAACTGCCTTTCCTGCCATGTTATTGATATGATGGCTACTGGTTAATCCTGGGAATGTTGCTTTCTTGATTGGCTCTTCATGTTTTTCAGAACCTAAAACCAATCCACCCTGAGGGCCAAACAAAGTCTTATGTGTACTCATAGTCATTGTATCTGCTCCTTCTCGTAATGGATCTTGGAATTTTCCACCAGCAATTAATCCTGCAACATGAGCTGCATCATAATTGATGTGCATATCATAACTCTTTAGAAAATCTGAAAGCTCTTTGACAGGATGTGGGAACAAGAATAACGAACCACCAAACATTGCAATTTTTGGTAGTCTGTTGTTTTTCTTTAACTCCTTTACTTTCTGTTTCGTCTTATCAACATCAATTGTCATCTCTTCGGCATCAAATGGGTAGAATTCAATTTCTAAACCGTGAACTAATCCCGCAGTTCCAGAATGTTCTTTTTTACCATGTGAGATATGACCACCAGCTGGAATAGATGGTGCTAACATAACATCACCTGGATTTGAATAAGCAGAATATACAGCAAGATTTGCTACAACCCCTGAAATTGGTCTAACATCGGCAAATTTTGCTTTGTAGAGCTTTTTGGCCAATTTCATACATTCAAACTCTACATCATCAATGTAGATGCAACCAGCATAGACCCTTTCTCCAGGCCAACCTTCAGCATATCTGTTACCAAAGTCTGAGATTACAGCTTCTCTGACTGCCGGACTAGGAATATTCTCACTTGCAATCAATGGAATTGAGTTCTCAAACCATTTGTGATGTTCTTTTAATTTCGTGAAAATTTTATTGTAAGATTCTTTATTTTGTGATTTTGCCATATTTTGCAGCTTGATTTTCCCAATTTAAAAACACCGATAGACTACCTAATCTTCCACTCTTGATCTGGAAGGTATAAAAGGGGAATCTGGAGTTTTTGCATCAATGGCTATGCAAGCAACTTCCAAAGGAAATATGCCAGTCGTATTGCTCAAAGAAGGCGGTTCAGAAACTAAAGGAAAAGATGCACAAAAGAACAACATTGCTGCATCAAAGATAGTTGCTGAGATTGTTCATACCAGTTTAGGTCCTAGAGGCATGGATAAGATGCTAGTTGATTCACTAGGAGATGTTACTATTACAAATGATGGAGCAACAATTCTCAAAGAAATTGATGTTCAACATCCAGCAGCAAAAATGCTCGTTGAGATTTCCAAAACAACTGACAATGAAGTAGGCGATGGAACAACCTCTGCTGTGGTTTTGGCAGGAGCACTACTTGAAAACGCTGAATCATTAATTGATCAAGATGTTCATCCAACAATCATTGTTGATGGTTATAGAAAGGCTGGAAGAAAAGCCAAACAATTCCTTGAGAGCATATCCGATAAAATTTCTGCAAATGATAAAAATATTCTTAATAAAATTGCAAAAACTTCTATGCAAACTAAACTTGTTAGAAAAGACTCTGATCAACTTGCCGACATTATTGTAAAATCAGTTCTTGCTGTTGCAGAAAAGAATTCTGAAAGATATGATGTTGACATTGATGACATTAAAGTTGAGAAGAAAGCTGGAGGTTCAATTAAAGATTCTATGATTGTTCAAGGTATTGTTTTAGACAAAGAGATTGTTCATGGCGGCATGCCAAGAAAAGTCAATGAAGCAAAAATTGCTTTGATTAACACTGCATTAGAAATCAGCAAGACTGAAACTGATGCTAAAATTAACATTTCAAATCCACAACAAATGAAATCATTTCTAGATGAAGAAAATAGAATGCTAAAAACAATGGTTGACAAAGTCATAGGTTCTGGCGCAAACGTAGTTTTGTGTCAAAAAGGAATTGATGACATGGCACAACATTACTTGGCAAAAGCTGGAATCATCGCTGTTAGAAGAATTAAAGAAAGTGACTTGACCAAACTAGCAAAAGCAACTGGTGCTAGAATAGTCACAAATCTTGATGATCTCTTTGAAAAAGACCTTGGTAGTGCTGACCTTGTTGAGGAAAGAAAGATTGAGGAAGACAAATGGGTATTTGTTGAAGGATGTAAACACCCAAAATCTGTAACATTACTTCTTCGTGGTGGCTCACAAAGAGTTGTTGATGAAGTAGAACGTTCTGTTCATGATGCTTTAATGGTTGTAAAAGATGTAATTGAAAAACCAGAAATTGTAGCAGGTGGAGGAGCTCCAGAAACATATGCTGCTACAAAACTCAGAAACTGGGCTAAATCTCTTGAAGGACGAGAACAACTAGCTGCAGAAAAATTTGCTGATGCTTTAGAAGCAATTCCATTAACACTTGCAGAGAATGCTGGAATGGATCCAATTGATACTCTTACCTTATTGCGTTCAAAACAACAGAAAGGTGAGAAATGGACTGGTATTGATGTCATGAAAGGAAAGATTGCAAATATGAAATCTAGTGATATCATTGAACCTCTTGCAGTAAAACTCCAAATTGTTTCAGCATCTGCTGAAGCTGCATGTATGATTCTTAGAATTGATGATGT
>REGK01000015.1 GCA_003702545.1 Candidatus Nitrosopumilus sp. | reverse complement strand
TGGAATGGGCAAATGCATCACCTAGTCCTGGAATTGAAAAAAGTATCAAAAAAGATAGGATCAAAACTGATCGCTTTTTTGCCATATGGAATAATATTGGAATTAGACGAATATATTGTAACTAGATCCCCTTCGGAAATCTTCAAAACCTTTAAATCCTTATTGGCAAGACATTGAATCGTTGACCCTCGTAACAAAATCAATCGATATTAAGACACCTGTTGAGAATGTCTTTACTTACTTTGCAAGACCAGAGCATGTTTCTGATCAAATCAAAAATGATGCAGTAGGTATGACAGTAGTTCCTATGGATATCAAGGAAGGCATGGGTGTAGGTACAACCTTTAGAATTATCGGTGACTTTAGCGGTAAACGTTTAGAGTGGGATTGTGAGACAACCGAATTTGTTAGAAATGAGAAAATCACTGCAAAACAAATTGAAGGTCCATTCAAGAAATGGGAAATCACTAATGAGTTCAAATCATTAGGAAATAACCTCACAAGAGTTACAATGTCAGTAGATTATGAAATGCCATTTGGTCCACTAGGAGCAATTATGGATAAAGCAAAGTTTGCAAAGTCTGCTGAGAGAGGAATGGAAACTGCCCTTTACAACGTTAGAGGTTTGTTGGAAGGAAATGGTTCAATTCCAGTATACATCACACTAGAAGCATACCAAAAACTTCTTGCCGAAAAGAAAAAGATGAATGATGTTCCAGTTTCAACTGCACTAACTGCAATCATTGAAAAATACAATGAAATTGAAGCTAAAGCATAAATCAAAATTTTCCTTTATTTTCAAAGCTTAAGATTAATAACAACTCTAGGCTTAGCCTTTTTGGTGGGTCTATGGCGCAGCCAGGTAGCGCACAGGACTCTTAATCCTGCTGTCGTGGGTTCGAATCCCTCTAGACCCGCTTTCAAATTTTTAAAATTACTCCAAGTAAAAATCAAAACTGATTAGAGTTTTCTCAATAAAACAAATCGTTTTTTCTCAGGTTCAATGTCTTCATGCATATCAACATCACTTACAATTCTTACCTTGTAATCCATCCAACGCTTGGCCATATTGCGAGATATTTGATTCTCATCAATTTTTTCTTCAACTTTACTAAATGTCTCACAATTCATAATGTATTTGCCTGATACCCTATAGATCTCTGAAATCCCTTTTTGTAATGTGTCTTCATCTAGATAATTCAACAATCCATGGGTAAAAACAAAATCTACTGATGAATCTTCAAATGGCAAATCCGTAATGCTTCCTTTTTTAAAATCTGTAACTGAGGATTTCCCTTTTGCAATATTCAATGCGTATTCATTTAGATCAACTCCGTAAATTTGAAAAGTGTCTGGAAATAATCTTAAATCAATTCCAGTACCACATCCAATTTCTAAAACACTTGTACATCGTAATGATATCGCAAGATCTTTTGTAAATTTTGCAAATTCTTCATTGTATCTTGATTCATTTTCATCTGCATATTTCTTCCAAAAACCCTCATCGTAATTCATGAGTTTTTTGAGATATAGCTGTATTTGATGCTAATTATTAGTGATTACATTTGCATGGAATCAGTTTTGTATCAAATGTACAGTCATGTGGACCATCTGATTTTCCTTGTGTTGGGATCTCTTTCATACAATCTTCGTGTCGTCCCTTTCTACAAAACCAACAGATTTCTTGTGTGTCGCCTGTTGCACATGAATCCATAATTTCTATCTAGTTTTGTGGGTAAAAAACCTCTTGGAAGTTTAGATGTATGTTAACCATGGCAAAAATCTTTCATCCTTGCCCATAACTGCATCTGTAAATGATTTTTGTAGTGCTTTTGTAATTTGCCCCATCTTTCCATTACCAATTTTCACTTTATCGACCTGTGTTACCGATTTCACTTCAGCAGCAGTACCTGTCATGAATATTTCATCAGCAGCATAGAGATCATCTCGTTCCAAGTCTCGTTCAATAACAAATCCTCCATTTTCTTCAATGATTTGTATCACACTATCTCTTGTTATTCCTTCTAACCCTCCTGCAGATAATGGAGGTGTCTGAATAATGTCATCTTTTACAACAAAGATATTTTCAGCACTACCTTCGGCAATTTTTCCATGCCAATTTAACATAATTGCTTCATCATACCCACTCTCTAATGCTTCCATTCTTGCTAATGCTGCGTTTGCATAGTTTGATGCGGCTTTTGCTTGTGTTGGCTGAGATCTTGAATCAATTTTAATCCAGCTTGATATTTTGCATTTTGCTCCTGAGAACTTTCCTGCTTTTGATTCCCCCATTTTCCATTCCCAACATGAAATAGATGCATCTACTTTGTTTGCAGTTGGAGTTAATCCCATTGTTCCATAACCATAATATGCTAATGGTCTGATGTAGCACTCCTTGAGTCCACTTGCCTTTACTGTTTTGATAATTCCTTCAGAAATCTCTTTTTTTGAAAACTGCATTTTCATAGAATACAATTTTGCTGATTTGAAGAATCTGTCTACGTGTTCTGGAAGTCTAAAAATGGCAGAACCATTTGGAGTATTGTAGCATCTGATTCCTTCAAAAATTGATGTAGAATAATGTAATGCGTGAGTTAAAACGTGAACTTTGGCATCCTTGAATGGTACTAATTTTCCATTCATCCAGATTTTTCCAACTTCTTTCATAGGAGAGGAAAAAAACTATGCTAATTTAAAGAATTATTTTTTCATACAATTTTTAGCATGAAACTACATATCTGACTTTAATCAATTTGTAATATGGAGTGGACTTTGGGATATATCGCAATTACACTTCTTGCTATTGGATTAATCGGTCAGGCATTTGAAATGAGAAAGATTCGTCAAACCACGTTTAGTGATGAAGAGATAGGCTCACCAACAATTTTTACAAATAAGAAAAATTTCAAATGGTATGGAATTATTGGTACTGGAATAATTTTATGGTATTTTGCTGAGCGTATGTAATCTGATCTATATAGATCAGCTCTAAATAGTAGAAAATGTAAAGTATGGTATCGCGTGTTTAGGGTAACGCCGGACTGAATCTAGATAATGGTCCAAGAATAAACCCTCGATGGCGCTACTGGTGTAAAAACCCGTGCGCCACACTTTTACTAAATAAAATTAATTTCTGAAATTTCTTGGTGTATTGCACTAATTGCTTTTCTAATATTGTCTGCTGCATCTTCCACAACAATAATTATTCTAGAAGTTTCTTCTTGTGCATCCATGTTCAAAATATTTAGTCCAGCTTCGCCAATCTTTGCACTTGTTCTAGATGCAACTTGTTGAACTCTCCACATTTCATCTCCAATTAATGTGATGACTCCTCTGTTGTATGTTATTGTTGCAAGCGAATCAAATCCTAACAAGTACTTTTCATTTCTTTTAACATAATCTCCATCCAAAAATAATATTCTTGAAAATTCTATTCCATCTTTTGTAAATGGAGATAAAATTACAAATTCACTGTATCTCTTATCTTTGTCTAATGATGTCAATAATTTTTGTATTGATGTTGTTTCTATTCTAAAAATTGCACAATTTTCTTTTCCTGTAACAATTTTGATAGGATGTCCTTTCTGTTCATCTAGATTTCTCTTTATTATGGTGACTTTGTCAGGATTTTTCATATTTGTGACTGTTATTGGCATGTCTACACCATTTTCAACAATTTCTTTAATGGCGATAGGATCTAAGATCTTCATTCCAAACATTCCTGCAAGTCTTGCTTCATTGTATGATAATTGATGAACCTCTCTTAGACCTGATTCTATTATTTTTGGATCAGCTGAAACTACTGCACTATCCTTTTCAAAGTCGATACTGGCTTCATAATTTTTGTGAAATAAAATTCCTAGATCTGCAGCAGTACGATCAGAGCCTCCACGCTCATATGTAGTTGTAACGTTGTCCACTGTTTTTCCAATAAACCCTCCAATGGTAACTACCTCATTTTGTTCAACTAGTTCTGCAGTTTTATCCATTTTTGTGCGAGATTCTGATGTGAGGAAATTTGTTGATTCAATATTGTTATCTGTGATTATAGGCCAATCTTCAAAATCAACGGTTTCTGTTTTGATCTTGTTGCTTCTTAGTATGTAGTTCATCACATGTGACATCAAAATTTCACCTGAGAAAGCCAGTGCTCGTGAACGTACCTCATCAACAAATTCTTTGTTTTCAAATGCCTCATCTAGTGCTTTTTTTGCTTTTTCAAGATTCTGGTCAATAACACTCTTGCATTTTTCCTTATTTTCGGCATTAACTAACTCTAAAATTTTTTCATATGTTGTTTTGATTATTTCTAATGACGGCATTACACCATTTTCAGCATTCCTTCCTTGTTCTAACATTACATCTGTTAGAGAACGTTTTTTTCCATTATCTAATGTCAAGGGGGCTGAAAAAACTGCAATAATTTTGGAGTCTTGTTTTAGATTAGTAATTCTCTGAATGATTTCTGGAATAGATACTCCGTCTGGACCTATTGCACTACCTCCAAATTTTGCTACCACTAGTTTTGCCATAGTACTTTAACAAAAATCAATAGTTATCTATTAAGCTTTGAATGATTTTTGCAGCTTTTTTTGTGCCTTCAGTGTTCACATGATTTCTTTTTTCTTCTAATTTTGATAGAATTAACTTATCAAGTCTATTGATATCTTCAAAAACAAACCCTTGCTCTTTTGCATTATCTTCTTGTTCAAAATGACCTTTAATTGGAATGAATATTGCAGGTGTGCCGTATGCATTAGCCTCATCAATTGTTGATTTTCCTGCAAGTGATATCAAAACATCAGCTGCAAAAATTATTTCATGCAAATTTTCTACAAACCCTAAATTTTTCACATTATCGAATTTTTTTTGAACTGATGGACCTGAAACTAGTACAATTTCAATATCTTGATTGATTTTTGAAATTGTCTCTAATGCTTTTTCAATTAGAAACAAACCTGCATCAGTTCCCCCAATTGAAATAACAATTGTTTTTTTATCAAATGAAAATTTTTCTCGTAACTGTTCTCTGGTGTAATTAGTTTCTCGTACTATTGGTCCTACTCTTTGGATGTTATCTTGTGCATCTCCGATTTCTGGTAATATCACAATTTCACATTTTTTAATGATTTCTTGCATTGATTTATTCATCTTTTTTTCGATAAACGATGCCAAACCTTTTGTAAAATGCGTCTCTAAAATATCAGTAACCAAAATAGTTGGAATTTTCATTTCTTGAGCTACTGTTAGTGATGCAAAATCCTCATCACTAATCACTACATTAGGTCTATCTTTTTCTAAAATATTCAGCGAAATATTCTTACAATCTTTGTAATATTGATAGTAATTCCAAAGCCATCTTGCAGGGCTTTTCAGCGTGCCATTTTCAACAATAAATGATGGTGGATGATATACATCATCAACTTGCATTTCTAATTTTTTTAGAATTTTAGCAGCCCCACTACCTGTGACAAAATTAGTTGTAATATTTTGAAAATTATTCTCAATTGCAATGTCTCTTGTGACGTGACCTAGTCCTATTGGGCTAGAAAAAAAATTTACAAGAACCACAAAATAGCTGTTTTTTTATCAAATTTTTAGATTCTGCCCTTTCTCAAAGTTTAAATGGTTTTTAACAACGTTGGTTTCTGGGCCCATAGTCCAGGTCGGTTATGACGTCGCCCTTACACGGCGAAGATCCAGGGTTCAAATCCCTGTGGGCCCATATTTTCAAAATCTTGTTTATGATTATTGATATCATTTTGTGGTTCATTTTGGCAAAAAGAAGAACTCGAAATGTTAAATCTATCCATTCAGGAATAGGAAAACCTGTAAAAATATCTCAAAATGGCTTAAAAAACTATCTACATTCTTGATGAATATGACAAAGTTAACTTATTCTCAATTTCTCTTGAAGATGATCATCTTCTTGTAAATGCTGAAAAAGATGATGCTAATATTATACTTGATGAAGCAATTCAATTATGCTATGAAAACCAAGATGAAAAATAACTTAACCTATTTTACAACAACTTTTACTTTGTAATCCTCTTGCAATCCAGTAAATAGAGAATATCAACACTCCTACTGACACAAATTTCAATTCTAATCCTTGCATTGGAAATAGTGACAATCCTCCAATTGCACCTAAAATTACTGCAAGCGGCGCTGTACATGCAGGACATCCTGGAGTAAATGCTGCAAAGGCTCCTCCTAAAACTGCTGAAGAGTTTGTTTTTACTGAGTTCATCATCTTCATTCTTTTCATCTTAAATGCCATCATTGCAAAATTGATTCCAGCTAGTGCTGATATGACAACTGTTAATGCTATTGATGTTGCAATGTATGTTGGAGATATTTCTACTGCGACATCAAAATGAGAAGGAAGCATTGACATTGTCAAAAAGTAATAGATGAATCCTAATCCTGTACCACTAATTATTGCAATTGCAGCATATCTTTTCATGCCTAGAACATTTTGAATTAATTGTAATTTGCTTACCAAACAAGATGATTTGCGATTCATCGTATTTTAACTATGTTTCAATAATCAAAGATTTTTAGCCTTAAACTATATGGATTCAGTATATGACAGAATTTTCTTCTGAGGAAAAAATAATCTTGATTCAATATGGGATCAAAAAATATGAAGACGAAGCCACATTACTTGAGAAATTAAAAAGTATACTCTCTGAAAAAGACATCCAAAGAAATATTGATACACTTATTGGAACTCAAAGAGTCAGACGTATAGGTCCTGAGATTCTTCAAAATAATGAAAGCCATACAGAATTACCAGAACTACCTGATAATCTTAAACCTGTAATTGACAATTTGTAGAGTAAAAATCTTAAATTAACCCCTGGTGGATTTTCGATATGAATAAAATCATTTTATTTTCTAGTATTATTGCAATTGCAGCATTTCTCTCATTTTCTGTGGATTCAGCTTTTGCACATCCTCATTCTGGTCAAATAATGATTAATGATCATACACATACATCCAAAACAGAAATAATCCCATTAAATGGGATGATGGGGCTTGAAAAATCCACTATTCTATTTCATGCATCTGAGGATAATGCATTACCTTGGGGCTTTGTAGAAGGAAAAATTGCAAATCATGTTGATGGTTATCCTGTTATAATTCAGATTTTTCAAAATAATGATGCTATTCACTTTGCTCAAACTGATGTGAACCAAGATGGCACATATGAATACAAATTCAGAGTTTTACATTCTGAAAATGGTAATGTCACAAAAATCTTTGATGGGAACTATTCTGTAACTATCTTCAAAGTAGTGTACTTGAACCAAGGAAATTTTATCTAGAATCCTCTTAATCCTTGAGGGCGCATAATCTCTGGATGTTGTTTCATCCATTCTATCTTGTCTAACATTTCTTGTTTGTCTTGTGGGAAAGTACCTTTGATGGTATATGCATTTGAACCATGATTTGCTCTAAAAACAATTTCTTCTTTGGTATCAATTTGTTCAATCAAACTTTGTAATTCATCTAATGATTCATCATCATTAATTCTAACAAACTCTCCTTGATACTTGTCAAGGAATTCTTGCTTGATTCCATTTTCTAAATAAAGAGTTAATGCCCCTACATAATTGGGTGAACAACCACTAATTACTTCAGCAGTCCCTTTGATATGTTCTTTAGAATATTTTCTTCCCCCTAAACCTAAAATCACCATACATGACATGATGTATCCTGCATCTTTTGCTTTGTTGACTGATTTGATAATCGTCTTTCCAATTGCTCCTTTTGTCACTTTCTTTAGAACAATGTCTGAGCCACTTTCAATTCCTAGGTAAAACATGTCAAGACCTGCCTCATTCATCTTCTTTAATTCTTCAGAAGTTTTCTTTAGAATATTCATAGGCATTGCATAACAGGAAATTCTTTCAATCTTTGAAAATTTCTCTCTAATGTATTTCACAATTTTTATCATGTATTCAGAATCAAGATTCAACGCATCACCGTCTGCAAGAAAAACCCTTCTAGTGTCTGGCAAATATTTTGCCATCATGTCAATTTCAGCTTTTACTTCGTCCCATGATCTTTCAGAATACTCTTTTGATCTATACATATCACAAAAAGAACATTCGTTAAATGAACAACCTAATGTAACTTGAAAAATCAATGATCTTGCTTCTGAAGGTGGTCTATACAGAGGTGCATCATAGTTTAACATCATTTTTTGGTTCAGATTTTTTTGGCTAATTATGTTTTTTATACTTTGATTATTTGAGTAGAAAATACCTTTTAACGGTAGGCGAGAATATTTTGAATTCATTATGAGAAATGATCCTCATGCAAAAAGATTATTTGTTCATTTTTACTGGTTGGAGAAGAGCAAAAAATAAGAGATCAACTCCCGCTTAGAATGGTTGTTGTTGCAGTCATGTTATTTTTACATAATGTTGTTGGTCCTATGGTTTACTTCTCAATGGACCGCCTCTTCTCTAATGAAATATTCTCCTACCTGTTGCGAGTTCTTGCTGCAGATCTAGTGGGGTTGATAATATTCTTAAAAATTACTTTGGATTAATCTTAGTTTAATTGTAACAGAATCTGTTAAAATCCATGTTACAAGAATATTTGAAACTTAACAAGAATATTCTAATTGCTTTTGCTGCATCAATAACAATTTCTGCAGTTATAGCACAAATTTTAGCTGATCAATCTGATTATCTAAACACAACTTATACTACTATTGCAGATTATGTCATTTACTTTTCTGTCTTTAGTGGACTGTTCTATCTTGATAACCGTAAAAAATATCGCCTAAAATCCGGTAAAACTGATACAAAGAGACTAAAATATGATCTAAAAAAATTAGTCACTTCACTTGGAATTGGAGAAATTGTTTATACTATAGTTAGGTGGGTTTTGCAATACTATTTGCTTGTACTAAACTATGATCCATATCTGGCATCAATTGTATCTCAAGGATTATCTACAATCGTTTACATGATAGTAGTAAATCTAAGTGTAAAGATAACGAGGTTGTATAAAGATGAGCATTAGTGTTTATGTTGATGGTTCTGGAGGTTCTAATGGCGGATATGGTTTTTTTGTCAAAGAAACAGGAGAATCATTTTATCAAAAAAAACCTGAAATAACTAACAATCAGGCTGAATATATGGCAGTAATTTCTGCATTAAACAAATTTGTGGATTCTGATGAAGAAATTACAATTTACAGTGATTCAAAGAATACTGTAAATCAACTTAATCATGAATTTGCGATAAATAATGAGCAATTACGAAATTTGGCAAGAGAGGCTTGGAGCATAATTGGAAAATTTTCTACTTTATCAATTGTCTGGATCCCTAGAAAAGAGAATTTAGCAGGAAAGATGCTGGGAAGCTAAATTTTAGAGATCAGAAATTTCTATGAATAACTTTATTATACAAAATCTTTTGATCATCGTTACATGACAGAATCTGTCGTTTTATCTCCAAAATCTATTGCAGTAATTGGTGCCTCTGACAAAACAGGAAGTGTTGGTGCCACTATCACATCAAATATTATGAATGGGTTCAAGGGAACCGTATATCCTATTAGTCCTTCAAGAGAAACTGTATTTTCCAAAAAAGCATACAAGAGCGTTTTAGATGTTCCAAAATCAATTGATCTTGCAGTAATTGTTATCAAAAACACACTGGTTGCACCTGTGTTAGAAGAATGTGGTAAAAAGAAAATCAAGGGAGTAATTATCATCACTGCAGGATTCAAAGAAGTTGATGAAGAGGGAGCAAAACGTGAGCAACAAGTCAAAGACATTGCTAAAAAATACAATATTCAAGTTATTGGGCCAAATTGTCTTGGTGTCATGAATCTTGATCCAAAAACAATGATGAATTCTACATTTCTTAAAGTTACACCAAAATCTGGAAAAATTGCACTTGTATCTCAAAGTGGCGCAATTTGTGCAGCACTAGTTGAAGATGCTAGTGCACAAGGAATTGGATTTTCTGCTGTTGTAAGCCTTGGAAACAAAGCTGCAATGAGTGAAGTTGATGTTCTAAAAATTCTTGCAAATCACAAACAAACCGAAGTCATTGTAATGTATCTTGAAGATATGGGCGATGGACAAGAATTCCTCAAAGTTTGTAAAAATATTACTAAAAAACTCAAAAAACCTGTTCTCGTTCTTAAATCTGGACGTAGTCCTGAGGGTGCCAAAGCAGCAATGTCTCATACTGGTGCCTTGATGGGTTCTGATGAAATCTATGATGCATTGCTAAAACAATCTGGTGCAATCAGAGTTGATACTATGGAAGAACTATTTGATTATGCAACAGCATTTTCCAAACAACCTTTACCCTCAAAAGGTGATTTAGTAATTGTTTCAAATGCTGGTGGTCCTGCAATTATTTCTACAGATGCATGTTCAAAGGCAAAAATCAAGATGGCAGATATTACAAGTATACGAAAACAAATTGATGAAGTAATTCCGCCTTGGGGTAGTTCTAGAAACCCTGTTGATATTGTTGGTGATGCTGATTTTAATAGATTCAACAATGTTTTAGACCGTGTATTAAAACATCCAAAAGTTGGTTCTGTCATCTCAATGTGTACTCCATCTGGTACATTAGATTATGATAAATTAGCAGAAGTTATTGTTGACATGTCTAAGAAATACAAGAAAACAATGCTTGCAAGTTTGATGGGATTAGATGAAGGAATAACTAATAGAGAAATTTTAGCTGCTGGAAATGTTCCATACTATACCTATGCAGAAGGTGCAATTAGAACACTTGCTGCCATGATTAGATTCTCTAATTGGGTAAAATCGTCTCCTGGAAAAATTACGAAATTCAAAGTAAACAAAGCTAAAGCCAAGAAAATATTTGATAAAGTCAAAAAAGAGCAAAGACCAAACCTCTTAGAAGAAGAAGGTCAAGAAGTTCTCAAAGCGTATGGTTTACCACTTCCAAAAAGTGCACTTGCAAAAAATGAATCAGACGCAGTAAAAATTGCAAAAAAAATCGGTTATCCAGTTGTAATGAAAATTGCATCCCCTCAAATTATTCACAAATCTGATGCAGGTGGTGTCAAAGTCAATTTAACAAGTGATGCTGAGGTAAAAACTGCTTTCAAAACTATTGTGAAGAATGCTAAAAAATACAACAAGAAAGCTGAGATTAAAGGCGTCTTGATTGTGGAGATGGTTAAAGGCGGTAAAGAACTTATCATCGGTTCGAAACTGGAGCCTGGGTTTGGTCCAGTAATTATGCTTGGAATGGGTGGAATCTATGTTGAAGTTCTTAAAGATGTCACCTTCAAGCTTGCACCCGTAACTGACAGTGAGGCTGATGATATGATTGCCTCAATTAAAACACAAAAACTTCTCCAAGGAGTTAGAGGAGAAAAACCATCTGATATTGCAAAACTTTCTGAATGTATTCAGAGATTATCTCAACTAGTTTCAGACTTTAAAGAGATCAAAGAATTAGATATGAACCCTGTACTTGTTATGGAGAAAGGTAAGGGCTGTAGAATTCTTGATGTCCGAATAGGTCTATGATCGGATTTTATTCGTAAATTCCCCTTCGTACAAATTTAGAATATTTATACGGCATCGAAATGATTATTGTTACATGGCAAATGTAGTAAAGACAATAAAAAGTGGTGATGATTATATTGAAAGTCTTAGAGGACGCGATCTCAAAGTTTACCTCTTTGGTGAATTGGTCAAAGAACCTGTAGATCATCCCATGATTAGACCGTCTATTAATGCCGTTGCTGAAACTTATGATCTTGCATTACGTGAAGAGGCATTAGCTTCTGCTGATTCATCAATTACTGGACTTAAGGTAAATCGATTTTTACATATTGCAGAAAGTGCAGAAGACCTAGTTTTACAAAACAAGATGCAAAGAAAACTAGGTCAAAACACTGGAACATGTTTCCAAAGATGTGTTGGAATGGATGCGATGAACGCTTTGCATTCTACAACTTTTGAAATTGATGAGAAACATGGAACTGATTATCATAAACGATTCTTAGAATTTGTCAAAATGGTACAACAAGAAAATCTTGTAATTGGTGGTGCTATGACTGATCCTAAAGGAGATAGAAGTAAAGGACCTTCAGAACAAGACGATCCTGACTTGTTTACAAGAATTGTTGATACTGATGAAAAAGGAGTTTACGTTTCTGGTGCTAAAGCACATCAAACCGGTTGTATCAACTCTCACTGGATAATTTTAATGCCAACTATTAGATTGACAGAATCTGACAAAGACTGGGCTATTGTTGGTGCAATTCCTGCTGATGCAAAAGGAGTCACTTACATTTATGGTAGACAATCCTGTGATACGAGAAGTATGGAGGAAGGTGATATTGATGATGGTAATGCAAAATTTGGTGGACAAGAAGCACTAATCATCTTAGATAGGGTATTCATTCCATGGGACAAAGTCTTCATGCATGGTGAGTTCGAATTTGCATCAATGCTTGTAGAACGTTTTACATGTTATCATAGACGAAGTTATGTTTGTAAAACTGGGTTAGGTGATGTTCTAATTGGAGCTGCAGCAACAATTGCAGATTATAACGGAGTTCCTAAAGTTTCTCACATTAAAGACAAAATTATTGAGATGACACATCTTAATGAGACAATATTTGCAGCAGGCATTGCATCTTCTCACCAAGGACAGAAAATGAAATCTGGTGTATATCTTAATGATGATATGCTTGCTCAAGTTTGTAAACACAACGTTACTAGATTCCCATATGAAATCAGTAGACTTGCACAAGATATTGCTGGTGGATTAGTAGTTACTCTTCCATCTGAAAAAGACTTTAGACATCCTGAAGCAGGTCCATTACTCAAAAAATACCTTGCAGGTAGAAAAGGCGTTGATGTAGAAAATAGAATGAGAATTCTTAGATTAATTGAAAATATGACCTTAGGTAGAAATGCAGTTGGATATCTTACTGAATCCATGCATGGTGCAGGTTCTCCACAAGCTCAAAGAATCCAAATTCAGAGACAAATGCAAGTTGGATACAAAAAGAATCTTGCAAAGAATCTTGCAGGAATTACAAATGATATTGAGGAGCCAAAAGAATCTACTGAATACTTTAAACGAGTCTTCAAAACAAAAGATTCTGTCCTGTAAAACCAACTTTAACCTTTTATTCTGAGACTAGTTGATACATTTTCACTGCAAGTTCTTTTTCATTTTACGCTAATTCATAAACAATTCTACTCTTTTGAAACTTAACAATAGTTAGGATCATTTTTTAGTAATTTTCATTTAATTATTCTACCAAGCAAACAGGACGATCTTGTGTCTATGGGCATAATGTGAACCTGTTTGCCTGAAAATAACGAACTATTCTTTCCTCTCTTTTTTAGGCTCTTCACTAGTATCCTTAGCAGCATCTATTTTGGCTTCCGATGATTCTACATCTTTTTCTATATTCTCTAATTCTGTAGACTCTGAATACTCCGCGTCTCCCTCAATCTTTTCAATACCTGATAATTCTTCAATCGTATCTGGATTTTCTGAATCCATTGGATCTGTAAATGATAACTCTTTTTCCTTCTTCCTTTTTGCAAATTGCTTGAATATCATAATTCCAATTACAACTGCAATTATGACATAGTTAATGGGTGGTTTTAGTAATTGAGTGATATATCCTACTTGTGGAAGTGTATATGCTACCTTTCCAATATATTCTTCGTCAGTAATTGGAAAGTCAGTTCCTGGAATTGAAGATGGATTTGCATCTCCTTTAGTTCTAATCGTTCTAGGATCTTCATCTAATATTGACGCGACTCTGTGTACAATTACTCTATTATGATCTGAAGGACGATCAAAGACGATAATATCTCCCACTATAAGCTCATCAAATGGCTCATGTCCTGAAACAATCAAGACATCATAAACTTCTAAGGCTGGAATCATACTTCCACTTGCAACTACATAAAATGGATTTTGTGTTCCAAATGCAATTTGAAGACCAATCCAAATTACCAAAACTCCAACTGCAACAATAACAATATCTTTGATAACTCCTTTTGAAACAGACTTTTTCCCCAATTACATAATCGCCTATTGTACCCTTGATTAAATTTACTAGCTATTGAAGTGGTGTTCCACACTCTTCACAGAATTTTGAACCTTCTTTATTTACAAATCCACAACTAGAGCATTTTCCAGGTTGTACGCTTTCTTCTGGATTTCCTAATAAGATCACTTCACCCACTTTCTTGATACTGCTCCATGGAATACTGCCTTCAGTTCCGTCATTTTGAGTAATTACTAGAACCATTGATTGTGTTGAATCAATTCCAACTTGTTTTGCAATTCCAATTTTATTGGCATTTTCGTCATATACTGCTCTTCCTTCGATTGAACTAACTGATGTTGCAGGACTTGGTTGAGTGGCTGTCTCTTGTGGAGATTCTATCTGGGATTCCTCAACTGGTTGTGGAGCACTTTCTACTGTTGGTTGTGGTGTATCGACTAATGGAGCCACTTCTGCTTGTGGTTCTATTGGTTTTGCATTTCCCACATCGCCTGCTTCATCTTGTTTCTTGAATTCTCTGTATTCTGCAATTGATGATTGACATGTATTGCAGATGTATTGTCCTCTTTCTGCAAGAATTAAATTTTCTGCAACTTCTTCATTTGGATTCTCAAATTCGATTTTTGGAGAACCTTCGAATTCTTTTTCGCATGTGTTGCAAAAGTGTTTAGAAATTTTATCAGCCTCTAGTCTGCCGATTGGTGCTAAAAACAGATCTGGACCTCCAAGATTTCCTTTCATCTGTTGTTCGTCTGTTACACGAGCCATTACGTAACCTCCAGAACCTCTTAATTTTTTTATTCTAAGCTCCGAACTCATAACTGGGATTTATCAAAACGTCATTTAAGTATATATCAGAATTTATTTCCCCCCAAAAAATATGGTACAATTCTGGTGAACATTTTTAGGTATGAATAACAAATTAGCAGTACAATGGGAATAACACAAATTTCAGATGCAAAGTCTTGGGAAGTTGATGTGATAAACTCTGACATCCCTGTATTTGTAGACTTTTGGGCCGAATGGTGTGGTCCATGTAGAATGGTAGGCCCAGTAGTTGAAGAACTGGCAAGTGACTATGATGGCAAAGTAAAATTTGTCAAGGTTAATGTTGATGAGGCTAATGAATTGGCATCAAAATACAATGTATTTAGTATTCCAACCTTGATTCTCCTTAACAACGGTGAGATAGTTAGCCAGCAAGTAGGAGCTGCTTCTAAAGAATCATACAAAAATATGATCGATAGAGCATTAGCATAAATTCTCAAAAACACGTTTTTCTTATTTTTTCATTATTTTCCATACTTTCTAAAAATTTACAATCCTTTGTTTAATTAAGAAAAATTTGATAAATGAATAAAAACGCAACTTCAAGAGTAGTTTAGGGGCCGGTGGTTTAGGGGTATAATGCCTCGTTCGCAACGAGGATGTCGAGGGTTCGATTCCCTCCCGGTCCACTCTTCCAGAAACTATTATACATAAACACGAAATATGATCTTCATGGAAGTATTTGATGGCAAAAAAGCAGCACAAGAATATATGTCAAAACATACTTTAGCTTTTTCAACTCCTGAACTAACTCTAATGAGATTTGCATTTTGGTTGGGTGACTCTGTTCCAGATCCAAACAATGATGGAAAAGGTATTCCAAGAATGATGACTTTTCTCACAGAACAAGACTTTGAACCTGTCTTGATTGATGATGATAAGTATGAACCATCTGGTGCAGTCAAAAGTTCAGGATTAATCGGAAATGCTTACACTGAACAAAAAACTGATGGAAAGTTTTGCTCAGAATGTGGTACGAGTCTTTCAGCAACAGCAAAGTTTTGTCCAGAATGTGGAACAACTCAAGAATAATCTAATTTTTAATTTCTAATTTTATGCTTTAGCTCCACACTTTGTGCAGAATTTTGCATTTGGTCTTAACTCTGCACCACATGATGAACATACGCTTCCACTACTTTGAGGTGCAGTTTGTCTTGGCATTAATGAAGGATCTGGTGATGGTAATGTCCCAACATCATTGAAAGCTTCTTGTGCAGATACGATTCCTGGTGGACCTCCGCCAACTGGATTTTGTGCAGTTCCTGCTCTTGGTGGCATACCACCTGGCATTCCTCCTGCCATCATTCCCGGTTGTCCCATTCCTGGCATCAAACCAGGTGATTGTGTATTTCCAGAACCTGAACCAATTGATTTCTTTAATTCAAAAATTACTTTGATTGCTAGAAATTCTAATGCAGAATATGCTACTGTATAATCTCCTAATTTTTGAAAGAATTCTTTATCGCTAATTTGACCTTTTTTGTACATGTTGTTAGTATCTAGAAATGATTCATAGTATCCTTGTGACTCATCAAACAAACTTTGCAGTTTGTCAAAGAGCATGTTTAGTGTATCAACTTCACCAAATGACATATTCTGCTTCGATTTTTGGAATATTAATTACTTTAGGATCTAAACTGGCTAAAGATTAATCCTCCAGAGAAAAAGTCAGTCTCCTTTACTGTGGAGACTCTGTAATTGTATTAACTAGTTTATGTGAGCTTTTGGGCCCCCAGCTAACACCGCGAGATGTCTCTGACTCAATGAGTATCATAGTATCTTGTCTTTGTTAAAAAATCAGAGTCAAAAAGAATCACTTTTTACTAAATCTTTTTTGCTAATTTCTTAATATCCTACTTTATCTTTAACAAATTAATCATAACCGATATCTGTTATGCTGTTCAAACCAATCAGTGTTCAAAAGTCTAGTGTTAACTATGCTCTGTTTTATTGCTGTATTTGTTGCAGTGATATTCTTTATTCCATTAGTAAATGAATTTGAAACCTTCAATTGTATAACCGCTCCTTGCGAAATGCCAAAAATCACTATTTTTGAATCAATGAAAAAACAATTTCCTAAAATTGACAGCTTTGAAGAATGTGTTTCTGCAGGAAACCCTGTAATGGAATCTCATCCACGACAATGTAGAACTACTGATGGAAAACATTTTGTTGAGAAAATAAATCCTTGATGATTATGTCATCACTGTGATTTCTTTTTCTGACATTCCACCGTATCCTGGATCAATCTTCTGTTTTGGATTAAGTGAAGTATCATGATGACATGGTTTGTTGCAAACTGGACAAAATTTTCTATCCATTACTATGCATTGGCAGATGTGATTTTTTACATATGCTTGTGCGGCTTGATTCCATTCTCCCGTTCCATTGCAATACACACATACATTTGAGCCACTAGATCCAACTCCTTTACAAAAGTCACATACATCTTCTGTCATGTCTATTCTTGTCGTATGTGGTTTTTGAATAAATATATTTGAAAAGATTGACTATCTCAACGCATAATAGACTGCAGGCAATAAAATTTTCAGATGACGTATGATACTGTAATTGTTGATTCACACGTTATCCTACCACAAGGGATGGTGGATAAAAACATCGTAATTGATGAAGGTAAAATAGTTGGCCTCACAAATGATGTTCCAGCATGTGATAACAAAATCAATGGAAATGGACTAATTTCTGTTCCTGGGCCAATTGACACTCATGTTCACTATGGGGTTTATTCTCCCATTGATGAAGCTGCAAAGACAGAATCTCATGCTGCAGCAATTGGTGGTGTTACAACTATGATGAGGATGCTTAGATTAGGAGACCCATTTTCTAGTTCGCTCCAAGCTCAATTAGATGCTGCATCTGAAAATCATTATGTTGACTATGCATTACATGCCTCTGTCTTTACTCATCAGCAAATTAACGAAATGGATTATTGTGTGAAAAAAGGAATAACATCATTCAAACTTTACATGAATCTTGGTGGCGAAATTGGTCATGTCTATATGGATATGCCACCTAATTCTTCAAAACTTGTTGCAGCAAATGTTGATGTAACTGATGAAATTGTTGAGCAGACTGTAAAAACTGCAGCATCTCTTGGATGTCCTGTTTTGGTTCATGCAGAAGACTATGAATCTTGTGGATGTGGAATTCAAACTGCACGAGAAAAAAATCAAGATGGATTATCTGCATGGTCTCAAAGTCGTTCCCCTGAATTTGAAGCAAAAGCAATCAAAACTGTTTCAAAGTTTGGACGCGATTATGATTGTGTTATCTATTTTGTTCATATTGGCTCAGAACAAGCTCTAAAACAAATTCAAGAAGAGAAAAAACTTGGAACAAAGATTTTTGTCGAAACATGTCCTCACTACTTGACGTTATCTTATGAAAAGCAAAATGGATATCTTGCTAAAGTAATGCCTCCTATCCGAACAGAAAATGACCGACAAGCAGTATGGAATGCACTTTCTGCAAATCAAATTGATACTATAGGCACTGATCATGTTGCAAATCAACTCAAACTCAAATTAGGAGGAGATGACGTGTGGTCTGCATTAGCTGGATTCCCAGGAATTGGAACTGTACTTCCTATTCTACTCAATGATGGGGTAAACCAGAATAAAATCACTTTAGAGCAATTTGTACAATTTACAAGCCAAAATGCAGCACAAATATTTGGTATGTATCCTCAAAAAGGCACTCTTGAAAAGAATTCTGATGCTGATGTTACTATGATTGATCTGAAAAAAGAAAAGAAGGTAACATCTGAATTATTTGGTGGATTTTCAGATTACATCGTTTATGAAGGTAGAAATCTGAAAGGCTGGCCTGTTAAAACAATAGTACGAGGAGAATTAATTGCAGAAGACTTTGAAGTTATTGGAAAACTTGGTCATGGAAAACTTGTTCCACGAACAATTCCTAAATGATTTTTAAATAAATTTAATCGCGCCATACCCAACAACAGATGATGTATCTCCCATCACATCTCCGCTTGTGGCGTAACTTAGCAATTCCCCTTTAACTGCACCTAGATTTTTGCATGCAATCATCACTGATGCCATAGCTCCGTAACCACATGCGGTCACTCTTTTTTCCATTAAAACACTATAGAACTTTTCAACATCCATTTCTAATATTGGCTCAATCAATGCTTTGTCTTGAGAATGTGCAATAGAATTTTCTTCATAATGTGTAAAATCCGATGATGCAACAATCATTGCATTTCTTGATTTTGCAATTTGTGCTACTGCATTTCCCACATCTTTTGCCATTTCTAAGCTTTGGTCACGTAAAATTATGGGCAATATTTTGAATTTTTTGGAAAAGATTGATTGTAGCATAGGAATCTGAACTTCTAAACTATGATCTTTTGAATGAGAAAACTCATCAATCTCTATGTATTTTGAATTATTTGCAATCTCTCTAGCTGCCTCTGAATCCACCTCCACTAGTCCTATGGGAGTTTTCCACTGAACATCAACCATTGTAGCAACATCTTTTCCTATTCCAAAATGATTGGGTCCCAGAATGATCACCAGTTCAGGATTTTTCGATGAAATTGCCTTGTAAGAATGGCATGCTGTAGGACCTGAATAAACATAGCCCGCATGAGGTGAAATTACACCGTAAACCCTCTCATCATTTTGAATTTGATTGCCAGGCCCAAACTTGTGCTGGATACAGGAATCAATCATCTCTTCGAGTTCATTTTTTGTTCCAGGATAAAATTGCCCTGCAACAACTGGTTTTCTAATCATATCATACAATCTCCATAATTTTATAAAAGATCCTTGGGCGATTCTCTAATAATTTCTCCATTTGGTTTTTCTTCTTTGAAAATTACTCCTTGAAATTTTGAAATTATTGTGGATTCTTCCTTCCATGCATCTTTGTGTAATCCTGCTTTTTGACATGTATTTTCTAAGAATTCTTTTTCATCCCATCCATATTCTGTAGGAACTTGAGGTAATAACAACCCTGAAGAAAAACCATTGTCTGCAATTAATCCATCTCTTCCAACTTTGATTTCTGATAGATAATCTGTATGTTCTTCTACTTTGATTTCTTCAGGAGATGTAAGAACAGTTACTTCGAATGTTATCTTGTCTAATTCTTCAGTATCTACTTGAGGAAATCTCGGATCTCTTGTTGCAGCTGAAATTGCAGCATCAACTAACCCATCACATAATTTCTTTACTGGCGTTGGATATCCTATACATCCTCTTAGTTCATCTTCTTTATTTAGCGTAACAAAAACCCCTGAACTAAAATCAAATTTTGAATCAAATTCCGAATCATGAATTTTAGAATCATTTTTTAAAAATTCAGTTACAACTTTTCTTGCCATCTTAACTAATTCTATTCCATCTGAATCTGAAAATTGAAAATCTGTCATACTTGTTAAATACGTAAAATAAGCATAAAAAGCGTGACTACTATTCTCGGCAAAGAAGCTGAATTATATGAAAAACTTGCAGGTGATAAAGTCAAGTGTACTGCATGTGCGCGATATTGTGAAATTGGTAATGGGCAAATTGGTTTATGTGGAATTCGTGGAAATGAAGATGGAAAATTACAACTTTATGCCTACGGAAAGGTAATTTCTGGACATGTTGATCCAATTGAAAAAAAACCATTAATTCACTATTATCCTGGAAGCAAAGTTTACTCTATTGCCACAACCGGATGTAATTGGCTTTGTAAATACTGTCAAAATTCTGATATTAGTCAAAGACGAGAAGTTCAGGGAATTGATATGACTCCTGATGAAGTTGTTAACACCGCAATCAAATATGGAGCACATGGAATTGCGTATACATATAATGAACCGTCAATTTTTATAGAATTTGCAAAAGATTGTGGGATTGCTGCAAGAAAAAAAGGATTGTTTAATGTCTTTGTTTCAAACGGATATGATACACCTGAATCAGTTTCTATGATGAATCAATTTCTTGATGGGATCACAGTGGATTTTAAAGGAAATGCAGAAAAAGAATTCACTCGAAAATTTATTGGAGTTCCAGATCCTCAACCAATATTTGATACTCTATTGGAAATTCGAGATAAAACCAATATTCATATTGAAATCACTGATCTGATTGTTCCTAAAGTTGGAGATGATTTAGAACATGCAAAAAAACTTTCCACATTCATTCTAGATGAGTTTGGACCAGAAATGCCAATTCATTTTCTACGATTTCATCCTGATTATAAGATGATGGACTACCCAAGCACTCCTGTTGAAACATTGGAAAAACATTATCAGATTGCAAAGGAAGTTGGACTAAAGTATGTGTATTTAGGAAATGTTCCTGGACACAAATGGGAGCATACGTATTGTTCTGAATGCAATAATGTTGTTGTAAATCGCTATGGGTTTAATATACGAGAATGGAATCTTGATAAAAATAACTCCTGCAAATTCTGTGGAAACAAAATTCCAATTAAAGGAAAATTACAAGAAGGATACAAAGAAGATAGATTTCAGTTTGTTTCTTAGCCTATTTTACCTATAAAATATCGAATTTTCCGCCAGTTTTTGCCCTGTAGATCACATCTGGCTTTTTGAGAAAAATCCCTGATTCCAATACTCCTGTAGTAGCTTTAATTTTTTGTGTTAGTGTCTTTGGATTTTTTATTGTTCCAAAGTCACAATCTAGTATGATGTTTCCATTTTCTGTAAAGAATGGATAACCTCTGTCAAGTGAACGTAACTGTGCTTTTCCTCCCATTTTTTTAACAGACTTTGCTACTGAATTTCTTGCAAGTGGATGTACTTCGACTGGAACAGTTCTTGTAAAATTTTTTACAAATTTTGTTTTGTCTGCCATTACTACAACTTTTTTTGCTAGACTAAACAAAATATTCTCTCTAAGTAAAGCTCCGCCACCACCTTTGATTACAAATTTCTCAGAATCGATTTGATCTGCACCATCAAATACTACATCAATGTGTTCTACTTGATCAGCTTCAACCAATGGAATTCCAACTTTTTCTGCAATAAGTTTGATTTGTAGTGATGTTGGCACTCCTTTGATGTTGTAACCTTTTAGTTTGATTAATTTTCCAAGTGATTTTACAAGTGCAGTAGCTGCTCTACCACTACCTAAACCAATAACATAATCGTCTTTTACAAATTTTAATGCATTATTTGATAATGCCGAAATGGCATCATCGTAAGACAATTACTCTACCTCTGCTTGGTCAAGCTTTGATAGAACTTTCATAATGTCACCTTTGATTTTGTCTAAATCATCCGTATCGTCATCAAGATTATCTGCTGATATTGGTTCTGTTTTCTGGACTTCTGGTTCTGGAAGTGCTTTATGTTCGGTAATTTTAGCGACTTCCTTGTTGATGTCTGGTTTTGTTTCTAATTTAGGCTCAGGCTTTGCTGTAGCTGCTTGAATAATTTCAATTTTATCTTCAACTTTTGGTTTTGGCTGAACAACTTCCTTTACTATCTCTTCTTTTGGTTTGATTAATTCAGTTTGAATTGTTTTTGGCTGTGGCATTGGTTTTTGGATTGGTTTTTCCTCTTTTTCAAATAGTGGGAATTTTGGCTCCTTTCTTGAGACATTTGTTAAAGTAGCTAGTTCAAATGATTGTCGTGATTTTGTTGCAGGAATTGTTACTGGTTCTGCTTTTGGTTTTTCAAAGTTGAATGTATTTGTAAATGAATTTGCAGATTGTTTCTTTTCCTTTTTAACTTCTGGTTCCTTCACTTTTGGTGTTTCAACTTTTGCAGTTGACATCTTTGATGATAATTCATACAATCTATCATCTAGTTTGGATAGCTTTTGATCCATTAGTGTGATCAAACCATCTCCAACAGGACCTAAATCTGGATGCTTGCTTGCTTGTTCAAGTTTTTCTAATTTTGCTAACACAATACCAAGTTGATGTTGATATTTTAGTAACAATTTATCTTTCTGAATCTTTGAAAATTCTGAATCTGCTTGGTATAATCTTGAAATTGTCTTTGTTAGAATGTCCTTTTCAATTTTTAATGCGTTGATCTGACTTTTGATATGGGAACTGGCACCGAGACTAAGTAATTGATTTTTGTCTCTTGGCATTTTTCGTACAGCAGCTGCTGTAGCTACACCGGCTAATGAACTAAGAATAAGGGCAATTTCTTGCATCTATGTATACCATTTAATCCAGGAATATTTTCTTCTTTTGGCCTCTGGGAATCCACAACTTGCACATTGGTGATGACGTTTGTGAAGTGAGTTCTTTCCACATCTTCTGCATCTGATGTGTACTTTTTTCTTTGTAAAACCACCCATAGAAGTTGTACCTTTTACCATTCCATATCACCTAATTTTGTGCTGGTGGGGGAGAAATCATAACAACATTGTCTCCTCTAACTACAATGGTTCCAAGGCCTTTTGAATCGCCTTCAGCAGGAATCTCCTCTGAAGAATCGAGTAGCAGGTTCATGTGTTGGTCAAAACCAAGTAAATTACCTCTAATGGTTTTGTTTCCTTTGAGTTTTATCAATACAACTTGATTGATACTCTCATCCAATACTTTTACTGCCATATCAACGGACATCTATTTCACTTATTGGCTTTGATATTGAGGGATTATATTAAAATTTCATTGGTAAAACTATGAGCTATGCCCAGTGAGGCAAGTTTGACACTTTTTTCCAAGATTTCTTACGATTTCAGCTAAAATTTTTTGTCCATCTTTTTTTGTAGCTTTTGTAGGATCTCCCCAAACACCGTTTTTCGTAGCTTTTGGAAATGATTTGTTTGCTAACTTTCCGAGTTTCTTAATCTCTTGTTTTGTCATTTTTTCAGTAATTATTCCTCTTTTGGCTGATTTCATTTTTACATTTTTTGAGATTGCTAACATTAATGATGTTTCAACAAATCCTGCATGATCAAAATCTCTTTCCATAAAATGCCAGTACGAAAATGGAAATGCCTTGAGTTTGTTTTTTGAGATTTTTTTCATTTTCTGATCGATATTTTTTATTGAATTTTGATTCCCATGATGTCCATTAATTATGAAAACAGTTTTGATGTTATTTTCTAAAAGTGAAGAGCATATGTCAATTAAGACCGTCTGAAGGGTAGTTTTTCTGATGCTCAAATTAAAAAATGGAGCGTGTTCAAATGAGACACCATAAGATAAAGTTGGAAGCAAGAGATAGCCTCTTTTTTTACAAATTTCTTTTGCTACTGCCGTTACAATGTCTGAATCTGTTGAGATGGGTAAATGTGGACCGTGTTGTTCTATTGAGCCTATCGGAATGACTGCAACTTGTTTTTTTCTTTTGATTGCATTTCTAAGATTAGGATCAAATTGTGCTTTAATTTCTGTCATTTGATTCACTTTGATTTGATGTGAACCTTTCTCCATCGAACATCTAGTTTGTTTTCTAGATGCATCTTCATTGCTTTGAATAGTGTATCTGCTTCTAATTTCTGTCCTTTTGATTTTATTTTCTCTAAAGTGTCATTTGGATCTACTTTGAATGAATCTTGGAAAATTATTGGTCCTTGATCTAGGTTTTCAGTTACATAATGAGATGTAACCCCAACAATCTTTGTACCTCTTTCATAAGCTTGTGCATATGCTAGTGCACCAGGAAATGCTGGCAACAGTGATGGGTGAATGTTAATAATTCTATTTGGATATCTCCAAACAAAATTAGGACTAAGAATTCTCATGTATCTAGCAAGTGAAATCAAATCAATGTTGTATTTTTTACAAATCTGAATAATTTTTTCTTCTGCTTTTTGTTGATTTTTTTCTTCAACTGCAACAAATGGAATTTTTGCTTTATTTGCTAGTGGTTCAAGTGTTTTTTCAGTACCAATGATTACTGATATTTTTCCTTTAAGTAATTTTGATTTGGCAAGAATTGTTTGTAGACATAATGGTTCTTTTGTTACAAAAACTGCTATATTTTTTTCAGAATTTGTTTCGTGATGAGTACTTACATCCATCTTTTCTTTTTTAGCTAAAATTTGAATTTCTGAATCGAATTTTTTTACATTAACTGCTTTTGCAAAAGAAACTTCTAGATACATTCCGAAAAGACCTTTGATAACATTTTGATTTACTTTCTCAATGTTACCACCTTTTGAGAATGCAAAATTTGTAAATGAAGCTACGATTCCCTCTCTGTCCTTGCCAACAACTGTTATTCCAACTACAGTTTTTCTCATGACTTTGTTTTTAGAATATTTTCTCATTATTAATCATTCACAGAAATTATTGTGGTGCGGGAGGTGGGATTTGAACCCACGAACTCCTAAGAGATAGGGTCCTAAGCCCTACGCCTTTGACCAGGCTGGGCGACTCCCGCAACGAGTTTGCCATTAAACACAAATTTATCTATTATTGAATTACAACATGGCAAAATTTTTTGGCACCAATGGAATTCGTGGTGTCTTTGATGAAGATTTTACTTTAAATTTTATTCATGATATGACTTTGGCAATTGGAACATATTTCAAAAAAGGACCAATATTGATAGGATATGACGGCCGAGATTCCAGTCCTGTGATTTGTAAAGTTGTAACTTCTGCTCTAAATTCCATAGGTCTTGATTGCAATGTTGCAGGAGTTGTTCCAACACCTTGTCTTGAATTTGCTGTAAAGAAATTAGGATATTCTGGTGGTATTATGATTACTGCTTCTCATAATCCTCCACAATACAATGGAATCAAACCTGCTGCATCTGATGGAGTAGAAATATCTCGTGAAGACGAATTAATTATTGAGGATATCTACCTTCGAAAAAATTGGATTAAAAATTCTACAAACTGGGGTACTACAAAAAAAGAAGAGCGTGCAATTGAAGTTTATCTTAAGGGAATCGTTTCCCAAGTTAATTCTAATTTGATAGAATCAAAACATTTCAAAGTTGTTTTAGATCTTGGTAATGGTGCTCAGGCAGTATCTGCTCCTGATTTTTGTAAAATGATTAACTGCGAAACTTTTCTTGTAAATGAAATTATTGATGGTACATTTCCAGGACGTGGTTCAGAACCTACTCCTCAAAACCTTTCAGAATTATCAAAAACTGTAATTAAAAACAATGCTGATCTAGGAATAGCATTTGATGGTGATGGTGATAGAAGTATATTTTGTGACAACCAAGGAAATATTTTGACTGGAGATAAATCTGCATTACTGTTAACTAAACACATCTTAACAAATAATCCAAACTCTCTAGTTGTAACTTGTTTGAATTCTGGTTCTAACATTGAAGTCTTAGCAGAAGAGTTTGACTCTAAAGTAATTCGAACAAAAGTTGGAAGTGTTGAAGTGTCAAGAAAAATGGTTCCAACTAATGCGTTAATTGGTTTTGAAGAAAATGGTGGGTTTATGTTTGGAAAACATAACCAAGTACGAGATGGTTGCATGACTTTGGCATTAATGCTTGATTTACTATCTGCATCTTCAAACTCTCTATCTGATCAAATATCTAATCTCCCGCCATCTTTTACTACTAAAGACAAAGTTTCATGTTCTCCTGAAAATGTCCCAAAACTAATTTCCTCTATGAAAGAAGAATTTCCAAATTCTGATACTACTGATGGCATCAAAATCAGCATAGATTCGAAAAATTGGGTTATGATCCGACCTAGTGGAACAGAACCAATTGTTAGAGTATATGCCGAAGCTCAAAGTCAGGAGAAATTAGACGATTTGATGTCTGAATATCTTCAAAAAGTTAAGACAATCATCTCCCGATAACACTTTTAAAACCAAACCAAAGGATGTAGGGAATGGAGAATGAACCTTAGGGTGACGAAGTATGGGTAAAGCATATTATGTTAAATTTGAGACGCCAGAAGACCTTGTAAATCCAATCTTGGAGGCTGTAAGAGTAGCTTCTACCAGTGGTAAAGTCAAGAAAGGAACTAACGAAGCAACCAAGGCCATTGAACGTGGTACTAGCAAATTAATTGTCATTGCTGAAGATGTAGAACCTCCTGAGGTAGTTGCACATCTTCCAATTCTATGTGAAGAACAAGGAGCAGCATTTGCATTTGTTCCAAGCAAACAAGAATTAGGCAAATCATTAGGTATTGACATTACTTCTGCCGCTGCAGCAATTTTGGATGCTGGTGACGCACAACACATTGTAGACCAAGTTGTCTCATCAATTGCTAAAATTAAAGGTGGAAAGACTGATC